>CAYPFC010000080.1:0-5588 GCA_964409815.1 uncultured Pseudobdellovibrionaceae bacterium | reverse complement strand
GCTCGGACGCGACCGAGGCCATCGACAGGCCGATCACCGCCGTTCCCGTATAGATCAGGCCGGGCTCCCATTGCTGTTCCATGTATTGACCGAAGCCGGGAAGGACGAACGAGACGACCGGGCCGAGGAAGTAATTGCGCGGGCGCTCGGGAGCGTAGCGGGGCGCGACCGAGAACACGGAGTCGTCGGTCTCGGCCTGAGCGACGCACGCGAACGCCAGAGCGAAAGTCAGAATGTACGCTTGGATCCGGATCAATTGTCGTCCCCGAAACCGAGCTCCTTTTCAAGGATATCAAGCGATTCGGGAGTGGCTTTCATGCGAAGGGACTGATGCTTCGAGCTCGTGCGCACGAGCTGAGCCGCCCAGAAAACGGTATAAATGATCATCATCGCGCCGAGGAGGTTTCGCACTTTGCGGCGATCCATCTGGAACACTTCGACGAACGCAACGAACAACAGAAAGAGAGTTGCCGCCGCGCCGATCAAGAAGATCGGCGGCAGGAACGCGGCCACGACCGTCACGATCTGGATCGGAAGCGCCGCGAACAGCACGTGCAGGTAAACCTGGCGGTAGGGGATCTCGCGCTTGAAGTAAAACATGAACACATAGAAGAAAAATCCCGCGCCGATCGCGACAAAGAGATAGTTCACGATGGGGGCGATGACGATTCCGGTGATCATTCCGAGGAAATTGCGCTCGACGAGGTTGGCGATGACCGCGCAAGCGGCGGCGAACGCGCCTTGAAGAATGAGCATCGTGGGCCAATCCCACTCGGGGAGCATTCGCATTCCCTGTACCGGGTTCTTAAAGAAGTGGGGAAGGACTAAAACAGCCTCTTTAAGTTTCGCGCGAATGATCGGCCAGTTGATGCTCATCATGATGCAAGATTAGTGTAACGACTAAAACGACGCGTTCAAGCGAATTGCGGCATCCCAGGAGGATTTCAGAAGGGGATCGCCGTCCATGCCGGAGCGGTACGCGACGTCGGGTCCCACGCTGACCGTGGGCGAGACTTTGCGTTCGAAGCCCAAGAAGACGCTCGAGGCGAAGTCGGTGGAGCTGTAAGCGTACGATCCTCCGGCGACGCGGCCTTCGACATCGATGAAGCGCGCGCCCAAGCCGAGCCCCATGCGAATCAGCGTATTTCGTTGCAACCGGGGAAGGAAGACGACGCGGCCTTCGAGATCCTTGAGATTCGCTTGCATCTCGCCGCCCATTTCCTTGGGCACGAACGCGCGGAAAGCAAGCTCGCCGCGAACTTGTTTCGAGAAGAGGTTCGAGCCGACGTGCCCTTCGAAGCCGGTCATCATTGCTCCGTTTTCGATCGGGGCTTCGCCGGGGATATTCACGGCGACGTTCACGTACGAGGTCACGAACGACATTCCGCCTTGCATGGCGACGTCCTCCCAGTCCTCGTGAGGCGTGGGGAGATTGTCGTTCGCGGAGGCGGTGAGCTCATTCACGATCGCCTCATAGCTGGTGTACGACTCGTCCCCGGATGCCCAGACATTCGTCGCGGCGAATCCGAGCAAGAGTAAAGTGCTTATCGACATCCATGTGCGCATAAATCCCCCTCTCGACAATTCTATCAAAACTCGTCTTTTCGAAAAGAGAGCGTGCTGTAGAATAAGACCTATGGGGATGATTTCTCGACTACGCGGACGTTGTTTTTGCGCTTTTTGTAAGGCCGAGCGCAACGTTTACCTCAAAAAACACGTCAGCATGACCAATGTCCTGGCCGCGATCTTCCTCGCTATGGCGATTACCTACACGCAGTGGGGGGCGCCGGATCCGCGCGGGATCGTGCTCGCGAGCGTTTTCATTCTTATCGCCGAAGTATTCGTGTACTCGCGGTGGCGGGCCTCGATGACTTGCAAGCTTTGCGGCTTCGATCCGCTGATCTACAAGCGCTCGCCCGAGCAGGCGGCTCAGCGCGTGCGCCGGTTCTTCGATGAGCAGCAAAAAAACCCGCGCTTCCATCTCTCGCGCTCGCCGTTGCTTGAGATTCAAAAGCAGCGCACGGCCCATGAGCGCAAGGTTGCCGTCATGAAAGCCTTCGAGGCAAGACTGCGCGAGGCCGCAAACGCGGCGGCTGCGGCCGTTCCGGCACCCGTAGCCGTGAAGGCGCCGCCCTCGGCGGCATCCGCAAAACCGGGCAGTGCGCGTCCCGCAATTGTTTCCCGCGGTTAATGTCGCTGGCTCCCTCCGAATTCCCGTGATAGACCCTAAGGCCTGATGAAAACTTTGGTCGTTATTCCCACGTACAACGAGCGCGAAAATATCTCGAACATCGTCCCGGCCATTTTCGAAGCGGCGCCGGGCGTCGAAATTCTGGTTGCGGACGACAACTCTCCCGACGGCACTCAAGATGTCGTTCGCGAGCTGCAGACGAAATTCCCGAAGCTTCACTTACTGGCGCGACCGGGTAAGGCGGGCCTTGGAAAAGCCTACCTGGCGGGGTTTCGCTGGGCGCTTGAGCGCGGCTTTGAGGGCGTCGTGCAGATGGACGCGGATTTCTCCCATCGCCCCGTCGATCTGGCCAAGCTCGTGGCGACGCTGCCTCAGTACGACTTCGTTGTCGGTTCACGCTGGGTGAAGGGCGGCGAGACGGTGAATTGGGGTCTCGGCCGCAAGATCATCTCTCGCGGCGGATCTTTTTATGCGCGTCAAATTTTGCGATTTCCCCTGCGAGATTGGACGGGCGGATTCAATGCCTGGAAAGCAGGCACACTGCAGAAGATTGGCTTGGATTCCGTGCGTTCCGAGGGCTATAGTTTCAAGATTGAACTGAAGTATAGGGCGTCGAAACTTGGGGCTAACGGTATCGAAATTCCAATTGTTTTTGAGGACCGCCGGGCGGGGCAGAGCAAAATGTCTTCTCGGATTGTTCTTGAAGCTCTGCATCGCGTTTGGGGCATGCGCAACCTCGATTAGCCACGCCCAAATCGATCCTCAGAGCGACTCCATCGAAATGATGGGAGAGGACGAGGACGAAGCGCCCGCGCCGAAACGACCCGCGACTCCCGCAAAGAAAAAAGTCTCTTGGGCCCGCGCTGTGATCATCAACGATGGCGCCGCCGTTTATCTCAGGCCCGATTTTGATTCCGTGGTTCAGGATTATCTGGGCGTCGAGATGAAGGTCCTCGTCTCGCGCAAGCCCGTTCGCGGTTTGGGCGGGATGGGATTGTTTCACCAGGTCCGCTATGGAAAGAAAAAAGGATACATCGCCGACACCGACATTAAGGCGATGAAAGTGGCGGGCGACGACGCGCCTCCGCCGCGCAAGAAGAAGAGCGCCTCGAAGATGTGGGAAGAGGAAGAGGAGGCCGCGCTCGGTAAGGCGCCGCTATACTTCCGCCGCTATTTGGGCGGTGCCCTCGCGATGGTGAATTTCAGCGAGAAATTCTCGGGACGAAAACTTTCGGACGACATGCTCATGTACGGCATTCGCATGATGGGCCCGGGCACTTTGTTCGACGGTCCTCCGCTGGATTTCAATTTCTGGTTCACGGTCGATAAGCCGGATTACTACTCGAAGTTCGCGAGCGGAACGCCGAACGGGTTCATGCTTTTCGGCGACGTCGCGTTCATGATGCCGTTCATCGACGTCAAAGATTGGCTCGCGACCTACGGGCTGGGCTTAATGTGGGTGTACACGAGCTACCGCGTTCCGGTGAAAAGTCAGACGTTCGATTCTCAAGAGCTTCGCGTCGGGCTCGACGTCACGGCCGGAGTCTCCCGACGTATGTTTGGAAAGTATCTTCTTCGCGGCGACATTAAATACTACATCGAGAAGACGCAATACATGGGGTACATGCTGAGTTTCATGGGGGAATACTGATGTCCATTCGCGTGCTCGACGCGGACGTGGTCGGAAGGATCGCGGCCGGTGAGGTTTTGGAGCGTCCCGCAAATTTGATTAAAGAGCTGGTGGAGAACTCGTTGGACGCCGGCGCCGACATGATCGAAGTGGAATTCGATCAGGGCGGGCGAGAGGTCTGCGTTTCCGATAACGGTCGCGGCATCGCGAGCGACCAGCTTGCTTTGGCGTTGCAGCGCCACGCGACCAGCAAGATTTCCGAGAGTGAAGATCTGTACAAGCTCGCGACTTTTGGCTTTCGCGGAGAAGCGCTGGCTTCGATCGCCGCGGTTAGCAACCTGACGCTCACGTCGCGCGTGAAGGGCTCGGCGCAAGGTCACCGCATCGTAAGCGATTTCGGAAAAATCGGCGAGGTTACTCCGGTGTCGGCTCGCGAAGGGACTGAGCTTCGCGTGCGCTCGCTTTTCGAAAACGTTCCGGCGCGCATGCGCTTTTTGAAATCGGAAGCGGCCGAGCACGGGCAAATCAAAACCACGCTGAAGGCGATGGCTCTGGCGCATGAGAACGCGGGCTTCCGCGCGCGCAGTCGCGGTGAGCTCGTGTTCAATTGGCCGAAGGGGCAGGCATTCAAGGCGCGCGCGCTGCAGATTCTGCAAACGAAGGCTCTGTACGAAGGCTCCGCTGAAGGCGGTGGAATTCGCGTCGAAGTTTTGGTGAGCTCGCCGCAGGAAACCTTGAACGTGAACAAGGGCCTCTGGTTCTTCGTGCAGGGGCGTTGGGTTCAGGATCGCAGTCTGACCTCGGCGGTGATGGAAGCGTATCGAAATTTATTGATGCATGGGGAGTATCCTTCGGCGGTCGTGCGCATCACTCTGCCGCCCGAGGAAGTCGACGTGAACGTTCACCCGACGAAGGCGCAAGTGAAGTTCCGCGACTCGCAGGCCGTGTGGCGCCTAACCTCGCGCGCGGTTCGCGAGGTTTTGGAAAAGGCGCCGTGGCTGGGTCCGCGCGCGGCTCCACAAGCCGCGGGAGCGGGCGCCGAGATTCCCGCGGTCGCCGATGGATTCGCGGCGCTTCGCGAGCCCGTCGAGTACACGCCGAGGTTTCAATCTCCCGAATTCGAGCGCACGCAATACGCGACGAAGGCCTTTCCTCTCGCGCAAGTGCGCGAGGCTTTGAAGAGCTACACGCATCCCGTTTTGCCGAGCGAGCCCGCGCTCGCATTCCGCTGGAGCGATTTGCAGGTCATCGGTCAGATGAACCAAACCTACATCGTCGCGCAAGCGGCGAGCGCCATGTACCTGGTGGATCAGCACGCGGCCCACGAGCGCGTGGTGTTTGAGCGCCTGATGACCTCGTTCCAGGCGGGTCGCATCGAGGTTCAGCAGTTGTTATTGCCTTTAGTGTTCGATCTTTCCGCCGAGGAAGTCGAAGCGCTGATCGCTCAGAAAGAGGCCGTTGAAAAGATGGGGCTGTCGATCGAGCGTATGGGGCCCGAGAGCGTCGCCGTCCAAGCGATTCCCACGGTTGTCAGCGAGAGCGCGGTGAGCGAAGCGCTGGAGAAGCTCGCGTACGAGATCGTCGCGAACGGCGCCAGTCTCGCGTGGGAGAAAATCGTCGGCGATATCTTCGCGTCGATGGCCTGCCACTCGGTGATCCGTGCGGGACAGCCGCAGAGCGCGGAGCAAATGAAGAGCCTGCTCGCGCAGATGGACGAGTTTCCGCTCTCGAGTTTTTGTCCTCACGGCCGTCCGGTGTTCATTAAGC
>CAYPFC010000079.1:0-11900 GCA_964409815.1 uncultured Pseudobdellovibrionaceae bacterium | reverse complement strand
TGCCGCACGGTATGACCATGCAGCAGACCGTGATGAGCGTCCACGACACCATCGAACTCTGCTTGCACTGTCACCAAGAATGCACGGAAGCTTTTCAATATTGTCTTCAGCGAGGCGGGGACCATGTCGATCCTCATCACCTCAAGCTGATGCAAACGTGCATGGAGATCTGCTACGTTTCCGCGCGCTTTATGATGCTTCAGTCTCCATATCAGCACATGCTTAACGAAGTCTGCTCGCAGATCTGTCAAGCTTGCGCGAGGAGCTGTCAGGAGCTTCAGGACGATGCGCTCGCGGAGTGCGCGCGCGCTTGCCTACAATGCGCGGAAGTCTGCGCTAGCGCGAGTATTCGGGAATAACGACCTCGGGCCTTCCGGAGCCGATCTTCAAGTAGTGGCGGCCTTTCGCGAGGATCGTGTGCTCGCGACACTCATACGCGGTCATGCCGAGATCCGCGTGCTCAGTTTTGCGCAGAAACGTTCCTTCGCCGAGCTCGACCTTTTCCGCCGTATACACTGTAATCTTCGCACCGGGTGCTAACATCCGTTTTTAGGTTACATGCTATGGGGCGTTTTCGAACATATTTACGCGGATCACCGTTTAATTTCTTGGCTGACGTGGCCTGGCTCTTGCTCAGCTGAGTTTTGATTCCATAAGGAGGAATGAAGATGCAAGCAAATCAAGAAGCCGGTTCATCAGCAGTTAGCGGAGAAGGATTTGACCAAATGGCCGTAGGATTGAAATCCGCAATTACCGACTTCCAGGAAACCCGGTCTCCCGAGGCCTTCGCGGGCATTATCGCGGCGATAAAGCCGATCGGCGATTTCGGGCTTCAACTTTGGAACGTAACTTCCAAATACGTTCGTCGTCATCCGGTTCAAACCACCGTTGCCGTCGTCGCTATCGGATTTATCGTCGCGACTCTGTTAAAACCCGCGACTCCCGGCGTGAAATCGGATCGCAACTATTAAACAAGGAGTGATCTTATGGAAAACAACGGAGTTAAAAGAGGAAGAGGCTCAAGCAAGAAGCCGCAAACTCTCACTCACCTCGCCGGCGATATGATCGAGCGCATCGGTGAGTTCGTTTCCCGCGCCGGCGCGACCGAATGGGGTCAAAAGATTTACCGCTACGGGAACAAGCTTGAACACTTGAACGACAAAAAAGCTCAACGCAAGTAGTGCTTCACAAAACCAGTCAGAAGTTTCGAAAGACGCTCCTGGCTGGTTTTTTCTTTTAAGTTTCCTTCCGCATCGAACGCCTCGTGCGCGCGCGGCAATCCCGACATTTCCGGATATACATGACATCCCAGAACCTCGAACGGCTGCCGCGAATGCCAAAGCCCGCGCACGGCACCCAGCGCGCCGGGCGAGGCCCCCAGCAGGCAGACGTGTTTGCCCGGCCACGGATTCAGAGGATCGCGTGAAAGCCAGTCGACCGTCGTCTTTAGAACGCACGAGATCGACCCGTTGTATTCGGGCGTCGAGATCACGAGGGCGTCCGCGGCCTTCACTTCGCCCGCAAGTTTCACGACCGCCTCGGGAAATCCCTTATCTTGAATATCCTGATTGAACACGGGCATCGGGTAATCCGCCAGATCGAGCGTCCGCACCTCAACGCCTTCCATCCCTTTCAGAATTCCGGCGGCCACCCTGACGTACTTTTTGTTGTAAGATCCGCTTCTAAGCGAGCCCGCAAAGCACAGAATTTTCATCGTCGCATCCTCCGGCGTTAGAATCTTTGGCCGTAAAAGAACTGGACGGTGATCATACTCGAGGTCACTTGCGTATCAACCACTTTCGCGGAAAGCGAATCGACAAGCAGCTTGAACCCGCCAAGATGCCCCGGGTAATTCCAACCGGACGCGAGGTTGACATTGATTTTTCCGGCCAGACTCGTGACTCTCGAGTCGTTGCCGTCGTCGCGCTGAATGCGCTGATACTGGACGCCCGGGCCGAGCGCGCCCTGAGCCGTGGCGAAGAAGTTCCGCTTGATATAAGTGTAGCCGTAACCCGCGGCGATCCCGAACGTGTCGAACTTTCCAGATGCGAGGTTCGGAAGCGTCGCCATCGCATCCGGCTCGGAGCCTGGAATAAATTCGGTACCGAGGTACATCTCGAGATGATTGTAAAACGGATTGAAGATCCAGCTTCCTCCGCTTTTCATCTGAAATTCGTTCTGATCGAACGCCGCCTTCAGCGAGTAGCGCTCCGGGCGGGTCGCGTAGTACCAGTTGAATCCGTAATTCAAAACTTGCGTCGCGGGCAGTTGCGGATAGCGCTCGGGCTTTGAAAAGCTGAGTTCCGTGAACGGATCGCTGACGTAGAACCCGCGGAAACGCTGGTAGTAAAGATCGAAAGCGTTTTGCCGCCAGTAGGTATTGAGCGTGATTCCGCTTTGGGAAGAATTGCCTCTTCGCCTTTGCTCGCTTTTTCCCAAAACCGGAAGGCCGATGGTGACCATCGCGCCCCAGTCCTTGTAGCCCGCGCGCACTCCAAGCCGCGGAAGAAAGTTCGGCAAGTACGCTTGTCCGCGCACGGCGGGCGCGCCCAGATAAAACCAATAAAACGGAAGCTCGACCACGCCAGCGACGAGCCACGGATGCTCGACGGTTTTAAACGTCGATTCGACCGGCCCCACGACGGGTTGCTTGCCGTCCTGTACGGCACCGAGCGCGGTCGCGCACGCGAGCGCGCAACAGATTAAAAAGCTTAAAGTCTTCCCCACACCATAATTTGCAACTTTTGCGGGTCCGCGCCAATGAGTTTAATGCTCGGGATGCGGAACTCCCGCCCCGGAAAGAAGCTGACTCCCGGTGACCGGCACGCGTCGGTGAAGTCGACGTAGCTTTGAACTTTTCCGTTCGAGATCACGAGGATCGAGTACAGATTGTACGGAAGGCTCACGCCGTCGAACGAAGGATCGAAGCGCGCGATGAGATCAAGCGACGAGATATCTCCTCCCGTCAGCGTTCCCACAATCTGAACGCGCGATACGAAGAGGCCGTTACCGTTTTCGGCGATGAGATTATGAACGAACGCCCCGCTTTCGTGGGAGGCGAAGTCATGAATCGCGTTGAGCGCGGTGTAATTCGGCAAGCACGACGTTTGTCCAGCGGCGCTCAGTGGCGCAAGGAACATCAGAATCAAAACGACGAAGGTCTTACGGCTCATAGTCTGGAAATCGGGAAACCCAGACCAAGACTTGAGGCTGAACCGCCAGGATTGGACCAAGGGCCGGAAACCGGCGCGCCGAAAATGCCGAGAACCTAAGTGGATGAGTGTACGCCCCAAATTTAACTTTTTCTTGGTTCATCAGGAGACCGGCCAGCGGTATCCCGTGAGTGAGGAAGTGGTCATCGGCCGCGTTTCCGGCGATATTCTTTTTCCCGACGACGCGAAGGTCTCGAACCAACATTGCCGCGTTTTGATGACGCCGAAGGGTCTCGCGATCCACGACTTCGAGTCGAGCAACGGCACCTTCGTCGACGGCATTCGCCTCGATCCGAAAAAGGTGTACGTATTCAAACCCGGAAGCGTCGTTTCGCTCGGAAGCCAGCAGCTCAAGCTTCAGGAGGCTTCGACCGCCAAATCGTTAAAGCGCAAGCGAAAGCGCCGCCGCCGCAAAAAGGGCGGATATCTCGATCTGCAAACGTTTCTCGCGCTGGCGCTGATGATCGGCGCGGCCTCGTACTTCCTGCGTCCCTACTTGCCGAATCCGCCGAGCCTCCCGAGCTTTTCGAAACCCGCAAAACCGCTCGACGACATCGTCGGCGCGATGCCCACTCCCCTCGAAATCGTCGAGCGCGAGATGCGCGCGGCGTTTAACGAATACACGAAGACCGGAAAAGCGCATACCGAAGGACAAGTCTCCGACAAGGAGCTCGCGCAAACCATTCGTCAGCGCCTGATCCCGCAACTCACGGCCGCCCGGGCGAAGATGGATGTCTTACGCCCACAAAACGAGTGGGAGAAACGCAAGATCGACGCGAACAAGAAGCTGCTCACCGCTCTACTGGGTCAAGTGAACGCAATGGCCAGCTATACCGAAACGAAGCTGGCGCGCTACGCGCGAGAGCTCGAGAGTTATGGCGATCAGGTCGAGAAGCTGAATGAGGAAGTTCAAAAGCTCGACGACGCCCGCCGCCCGGCCATGTTCTAGACGAAAAAAACCCCGGTTTTGCAACCGGGGTTAAATTCGAAGAACTTAAAGACCCAATACTCAGTTACTGAAAGAAGCCGAACGACTGCATCGACACGAGATCGTGGATACGACCGTCGAGGCTCGTCGAGAGCGGCGTCGAAGTCATGCCGTTCACACGGTAGAGCTTCCCGTCGGCGCCAAGACCGAGAGTCTCGGTGCCCGATTTATAAATGCGTTTGAATGCGCGATCGTAAGTATTGTTCGAGTTGCGCAGGAACGGCGAAGTGCCGTTACAGCCGAACTCGAAAACTTTGCCCGAGGCCATCAACATGGTCGTCGAGCGCGCCGAGCGATCGTAGCCGTTCGGATAGAGAACCGAAACCGGCGTCTCGCCGTTGGTCGGCAGGGTCGAAAGGCTGTTCGAGCGGGTGTCGCAGCCGAAAATAACTTCGGTGCGCTTCACCTTCGCGTGCCAGAGGCCGCCGAGGAACATGTCCACCCATTCGCCGCGTTGAGCGACGGTCGAGTTGTTGTACTCGGTCGATACATCTCCCGCCGCCTGATTCAGGACGCCTTCGTTGTTCGTAAAGACGAATCCCGAATTCAAGTTTTTATCGTCGGGATACAGCACGAGGTAGCCGGCGCGCTTAACAAGGTGACCGAGAGCGGGCGCGGTGCCGAGCGCCTTCACGGTGGCGACGCCGCCGTTCATGCTGACTTCGTGGAATTGGCTGTCGTTCGTCAAAACAACGAAGCCATTCGCGCGATCGACGTTGACCGGTTGGTCGAACGCTTCGTCCGCGTACACGACGCTCGAAGCTTTTGCGTAAGCCATCAAAGCCGGGTGCAGGTCACTGGCGTAGCGGGCGAGCTGCGCGTACGTTTCAACCGTTACGGCGTACGAACCGCCGTCGCTGATGCGGCTGTCGCAAGCGCCTTGAATGCCGGCGCGGGGACCGCTGCGGCACGTGGTGTGAGGGAAACCGTCGATGTGACGGGCTTCGTGCATGAACACCGAGGCCAGGTCCAGCGAGTTCAGATTGGGAGTGAGGGCGGCCGGACATACGTACATCGTGTTTCCGAAGAAATAGACGTAAGCGACGACGCCTTTCGCGCAGCTCGAGACCACATCAAACTCGTTGATGCGACCGATGAAGTATTGCCACCAGTTGCTGGCGAAGCGACCCGAGAAAAGGTCATCCGCGCTCTTGGGCATGGTGGACGCGAACTGCGTCTTGCGCATGAACATGATACCGGCGAGCAAGTGCGCGGTCTCCGATCCGTCATAGCAGTACTCGGCGTTGGCGAGATTTGCGAATTGACGGAAGCTGCGCGCGATATCTTGCATTTCGGCTTGCGAAATACATCCCTCAGCTGGCAGCGGCGAAATTTCTTGTGCTTGAGCGCTTGCGGCAAAGCCGGCAACCGCAACGATCAACGAACAGATCCATCCTTTGAATCCCATGAGTTCCCCCCTCGTGCGGACGATCGCATCATGTGCTTAGTAAAGAAGCCACAGGAAAATTCTTAAGAATTCTGTCAGCGTTACAGGGTGAGCGCGGGCTATTGTTGAGAGCGATCGAGCTCTTCCAGCTTGCGTTGGGCGTAAGCCTTTACATAAGGATCTTGGATAGATGGAATCTCGCGCGCTAATGCCGCGCGGGCGCCGGGATCCTTCTGGGCCTGCGCGAAGAGGCCGTCGATCGCCATAATCCGAAGGGACTTGTCGCGTACGCCGTCGATCTCCTCTTGGGAGTGCGGCTCGCCGACGGGTCCCGTGTCGTCCTTCACGAAGTCCATCAATTCGGCGCGCGTATTCAGGCCGCCCTCCACCATCATATAAGTCGAAAGGATCTTCTCTCCCGACGGCGCCTGCGGATCGCGGGCCGTGTTCAGCAGCTGGCGAGACTGGGACGGCGTGATCTCCTTCAGAACTTTCTTGATCTGCGCCTGCTTTCGCTCGCTGTCGACGTTCGTGTAATTCAGAGATTTGGCTTCCTCGGCGATCCATTTCTGAAATTCCGGATCGGCCGACTCTTGCGGCGGAATCGCGGCGCCGGTGGCAGCCATCCCTCCCTGGGGAGGACGATCGGCCGGAGTCCCTAGGCTCGCTCCGCTTCGCGGAGATTCCGAGAGCGACGGCCCCGAAGCTTCCCCGGCGCCCGGCGCGACGGGAGCGTTTCGAATTTGAGTGGAGATCAAAATCGCCGCGGCGATCAGGCCCAACGCGGCCCACATCCATTTACGTGTCATGAACTTCCCCCAATCAAGCTTCTAACAATTTCCAACTCCAAAAACGAGTTAAAAAATCGCAGGAGCCAGGGACGCGCGAAAATGACGAGGCCGACGAAAACGGAAATATTCAATATAAACGCAAGGAAGCCGAGGATGAAAAACAGCCCGTCACGCTCCAAAATTCCCAAAGCGAAAAACACGCACACTCCGGCCGGCGGAAAATTCGTACCCGGAGGCAAAGGCAGCGCGAGCAAAAGCCCGCTAAACGCGATCAATAGACCCGCGAGCACGCGCAGCTGCGGCGACTCGCTGATCCCGAACATCCTCGGGCGCATGAGCTTCTCGAGTCGGGTCATGAGACCGGCCCCGGCGCGAAAGACGCGCGCGAGGAGATGCCCGGGCAAGGACTGCCGCATGATTCGCGCGGGCAACCAGAGCTTAAAATTAAAACTGATCCCAAGCCCCGAAATCAGTACCGGAATGCCGAAGACGACGGAAAGGCCCGGCAACGGAATCGGCAACAAAAAAGGAACGGTAAAAATAAGCACGACGAACGCGTGTCCCCGCACCCCGAGCGCCGTGACCAGCTCGCGCATCGTGAGCACTTCTTGCTCACATTCCAACGCGAGGGCGCGAAATTGATCGGATAGCCGTATCTTCACGTTTTCCATGCAGCGGCAAGTGTGTCGGTTTAACCCGCCGGGGTCAACGAGTCGAATTGACAGCTTCGCGTTCGCGGTATTGAATGGGGGCATGCGCTGCCGATGGGCCACTCAATTTTTTGGGCTCCTGCTTATGCTCGTGTTGATCTCTCCGATCTTGAGCTCGGCCGCGCATGCCTGCGCCGAAGACGGCGCGCAAATCTCGGCGGCCGCGTCCGGTCCCGCGCTTCTTCTCGCCGCGCGAGAAAACGACTCGACCGATTTGTCTCCCTTCTGCGATAGCCATGACTGCTCTTGTCCAGGGCATAACTCGTGTCCCTGTCACGTCGGCGTCGCCTGGTCGCGCGCGACGGTCTCGGACTTCGCGTTTGAAAACTCCGCGCTCACGTACGCCGAGCGCGCGCAATCCGCCTGCGGCGAACCCGACCTCGAAGGACCGTTCCAGCCGCCCCGAGCCGCCTAGGGTTTTCGTTTTCCCGCGCTGAATTCCTGTTTCGACAACTTGGAGGCCCAGGTGCTGAATGCCGTGATCCGCTTTTCCCTCAACCATCGCGTGCTCGTGCTCGCCGCAACGGCGTTCCTGTTAATTTACGGAACGATCACGGCGCAAAATCTGTCTATCGACGTGTTTCCCGACATCACGAAGCCCACCGTCACGATCATGACCGAGGCGCACGGAATGGCTCCCGAAGAGGTCGAGACCCGCGTGACCCTGCCGATCGAGTCCTACTTGAACGGACTGCCGGGCGTGGAGAGAATCCGCTCCCAGTCGGGTATCGGGCTCTCGGCGATTTACGTCGAGTTCGAATGGGGCACCGATATCTATCTCGCGCGGCAACTCGTACAGGAGAAATTGAATCTCTCGCAGGAACGCCTGCCGAAAGACATCACGCCCATCATGGGACCGGTGGGCTCGCTGATGGGTCAGATCCAGCAGATCGCCGTCACCTCTGAGTCGCAGGACGTGGATCCGATGGAGCTTCGCGACTACGCCGAATGGGTTTTGAGACCGCGCTTGATGACGATTCGCGGAATCGCGCAGGTGATCTCGATCGGCGGCGGCTTAAAGCAATACCAGGTTCTGGTTTCCGCCGAAAAACTCAATCGCCTGCAACTCTCGATCGAGCAGATCGACCACGAGCTGTCGCAGATCAGTCAGAACACGACCGGCGGCTTCCTCGTGAAGGACAAGCAGGAGTACCTCGTGCGCAATATCGGGGTCGTGGCCTCGGTCGACGACATCAAGCGCACGCTCATCGGAATGCACTTCGGCCGCCCCGTGCTCGTCGGGGACATTGCCGAAGTCGTCGAAGCGCCCCGCCTCAAGCGAGGCGACGGCTTCTTCAACGGCAAACCCGCCGTGATCATGTCGATCCAGAAGCAGCCTGGCGCCGATACGGTCGCGATCACCCGGGCCGTCGAGAGCGCGATCGAGGAACTGAAACCCACGCTTCCGAAAGGAATCGCCGTCAACCCGCACGTGTTCAAGCAAGCGAACTTCATCGAGACCTCGATCCACGGCATTCAGAGAAAGCTGCAGTTCGGAACCATTTTGGTCTTCGTCATTCTTTTTATATTCCTCGCGAACCTGCGGATGTCGGCGATTACCCTCACCGCGATTCCGATTTCCTTCCTGGTGACCGCGATCGTAATGAAGATTTTCGGATTGAACGTCAATACCATGACGCTCGGAGGTTTGGCGATCGCGATCGGCGAGCTCGTCGACGACTCGATCGTCGACGTCGAAAACGTTTTCCGCCGTCTGCGCGAGAACGCGGCCAGCGCCAATCCCCTGTCACGGCTCAAGGTCATCTTCGAGGCCTCGAGTGAGGTTCGAAACTCGATCGTGCTGGCCACGGTGATCATCGCCCTCGTATTCCTGCCGCTCTTTAACCTCACGGGCCTCGAGGGACGACTTTTTCTTCCCTTAGGCGTCGCGTACCTGACGGCGCTTTTCGCGTCTCTCGTCGTCTCGCTCACCGTGACGCCCGTACTTTGCTCGTACTTCTGGTCGGCGAAGACAAAACATACGGAAGAGACCCGCTTCGTGACTTGGCTAAAGGAGCTAGATCGCCGCGTGCTCGAGTGGGCGCTGCCGCGCGCGAACGTCGTGCTGGGAGGAGCGGTCGCCCTCTTCGTGGTCGCTCTCGCCTTGGTTCCGCTCATGGGGCGCGACTTCTTGCCGAAATTCAACGAGGGCACGGCCATCATCCTCCTGAACGCCATCCCGGGCGTGAGCCTGGACGAGTCGAACCGGCTCGCCGCGAAAGCCGAGCAGATCATGCTCTCCACGCCCGAAATCAAATCGGTCTCGCGCCGCACGGGCCGCGCCGAGATGGATGAGCACGCCGAGGGCGTCAACGTCAGCGAGATCGACGTCGACTTTCATGACAAGGGCCGCTCCCGCGAGACGGTTCTGAACGAGATTCGCCGGCGCTTCGCGGACGAGCTTCCCGAATACGGCGTCAGCGTGAGTCAGCCGATCTCGCATTTGATCGACCACATGCTTTCCGGTGTTAACGCCGCGGTCGCGATCAAAATTTTCGGTCCCGACCTCGCCATCCTTCGCGAAAAGGCGAGCGAGCTTCGCGACGCGATTCAAGGCGTGCCCGGTCTTGTGGACTTACGGGTCGAGCGCCAAGGCTTGATCCCGCAAGTGAAGATTCACGTTTATCGGGACGAGGCCGCGAAGTACGGGCTGAGCCCCGGAGAAGTGACGGGGCTCCTCGAGACCGCTTTCAACGGCGAGGTCATGGCGCAGGTGCTGGAAGAAACCAAAGTGTACGACGTCTTTATCCGCTTCGACGACGATTCGCGCGCCACGATGGATAAGATGAAGGGCACGGTGCTTAAAGTGATGCCCGACGGGCGCAAAGTCTTGCTCGGTGAAGTCGCCGACATTTACGAGGCGACGGGGCCGAACGCGATTCTGCGCGAGGGCTCGCAACGCCGAATCGTAATCAGCGCGAACGTCAGCGGAAGGGACCTGGGCAGCCTCATGGAGGATATCCAGTCGCGCGTGAAGAACAAGGTCACCCTTCCCGAAGGATTTTATATCGTATACGGCGGACAGTTCGAAAGCCAACAAGCCGCCACGAGGAGAATTCTGATCTTTGGGATTATCGCGCTGATCGCCATTGCCGTATTGCTCGTGACGCACTTTCATTCGAAAGTGATCGCGCTTCAGATTCTGGCGACTATTCCGCTCGCGTTCGTCGGCGGGATATTTCTTCTCTTCGTCACCGATCGCACGATCACGATCGCGAGCCTCGTCGGCTTTATCGCGCTGGTCGGGCTTTCCGCGCGTAACGGGATCATGATGATCTCACACTACCTGCACCTCATGAAATTCGAGAACGAGAAGTTCACGAAAGAAATGGTGGTCCGCGGCTCGCAGGAGCGGCTCGTTCCGGTGCTGATGACCGCGTTCGTCGCGGCGCTCGCCCTCCTGCCCCTGGTTTTCGCGAAAGGCCAGCCCGGAAGCGAGATCCTGCACCCCGTGGCCGTGGTGATCGTGGGCGGCCTCATGACTTCGACGCTTTTGGATATCGTTTTAACGCCGACGCTGTTCTTTAAGATTGGACGGCGCTCGGCGGAAGATTATTTAACTTACGAGCAACGCCATGAACGCGTTTAAGGAGCAAACCATGAAACGACTCATTTACATCTTCGCATTCACCGCCGGCCTTTGCGCCTTCGCTCACGAAGGCCACGATCACAACGCGCCCGGCACCGTACAGGCCCCCAAGGGAGGCGTCATCAAGACGCTCGAGAAAACTCACGTCGAGCTTGTCACGAAGGGAAGCGACCTGAAGGTTTATCTTTACGAAAAGGATCTGAAGCCGAAGGCTCTCAAAGGCTTTCTGCTGACGGCGACCGCGGATCTCCCGCGTACGAAGAAACCCGAGCCCATCGTCTTTATCACGAAGGACGATCATTTCGAGGGGGTTTTCGACGGCAAGGGCGCGCACCGCTACACGCTCAACCTCACCGTCGTGGACCCGGCCACCGGCCATCGCGACAAACTGAACTTCACGGTCGAGCCCAAGAAGTAAGGAGTAAGGCATGATCTGGCTCCTCACGCTGCTCACGACGACGCTCGCGAATGCCGCGCCCGTCGAAGTGACCTCGCAAAACCTAAGACAGCTGATCGAGAGCGGTAACGCCCACGTGGCGTCCGCGAAACTCGGCGCCGAGGCCGCCGGTGAGAGAAAGGGCGCTCTGTTGCGCTCCTTCCTCCCATCGGTCGAGCTCTACGCCGGCCAAGAGGACTTCAAGATCGGAACTCAACAGCGAAAATCGCAGCCCGTTCACGGAATCGAGGGGCGCGTGAATCTCTTCAACGCCTGGCACGACAAGGGCCGCGGAGATGTCCTCAATCTCGAGAAGGAGCGACGCGAGTATCAGGCGCAAGGCGTGAGCGCCGAGGAAGTTGAGCAAGGCCGGACGAACTACTGGAGAATCCTCTACCTGCGCGACGTCGCCGTGTTGATCAAGTCCTCGCTCGAGGTGAACAAGTCCAACTTGGGCTCAGCGCTGAGGCGAATCAAGAGCGGCGTCGCGACGAACTCGGACCGCTTCGAGTTCGAGATGAACGAGGTCGAGCTGCGCCGACAACTCGCGCACGTCGAAGTCGAGCACGCCGCGCGCGTGCGCTCACTGATACTCCTTTTGGGCCTGGACCCCAAATCCACGCTCGCCTTTCCCGAGAAACTCACGCACGAGCACGACTACGAAGCCGTGATCAAACACTCGATGAGCGATCACGCCTTCTTGTACAAAGACGACGAAGCCCGCGCGCGCCAGCTTTCCGCGGAGTCCAGAATAAAAGGCCGCGACTGGTGGCCGAAGGTGGACGCG
>CAYPFC010000078.1:0-11905 GCA_964409815.1 uncultured Pseudobdellovibrionaceae bacterium | reverse complement strand
GGGCTCGGGGTAGTACAGAGATCTGTAGTAGTCACGTAAATTTAACTATTGCGCGAGAGGCTTCGCGCAACTATCACTGCGGACATATGAAAACCGTAAACGTGATCCCGTTCGATCCGAGATTCCGCGAAGACTATAAAACTCTGAATCTCTGGTGGATCGAAAAATATTTCAAAGTCGAAGCGAAGGACCTCGCGCAACTCGAGGCGCCGGAAGAGTGCCTCGAGGAGGGCGGACAGATTTTCTTCGTCGTTTCCGACGACAAAGCGTGGGGAACGTGCGCGCTCTATAAAATCGGTCCCTCGCGATACGAGCTCGCGAAGATGGGCGTCAGCCCCGAGGCCCATGGTCTAGGCTTCGGCGATTTACTAATGGAATATGCGGAAAGATGGGCGCGGACCCAAAATGCAACCGAGATCATGCTCCAGTCGAATACCCGGCTCGAGCCCGCGATCCGTCTTTATAGGAAGCACGGATACCGTGAAGTACCCATCTGCACGCCGTCCGAGTACGAACGCTGCAACATCGAAATGGTCAAGCCGCTCACTTAAACGCCCCGGGCATTTTGCCACTTCGGGCCATGGCTCCCCGTCAGACTTAAATTCTTTTGCCGCTGAAGGTGGCAAGCCCCTTGCTCTTCTAGCCTCCGAGAAAATCTATAGGAGGTCCCCACATGAAAAAATTAATTCTCCTCGCGCTCACGACGGTGTTCGTGGTGGCGTGCGATGATGACGATAACAACGACGTCGTTGAAAACGTCCAGGAAGCCGCGGAAGACCGCGATCTGCAGGATAAAAATTTTATCTCGCCGTGCTCGGTCACTCCGCTGGACGCCGTATTGACCGGAATCATGACCGGTGGCGATGCTGCGATCAAAGCGCAACGCGTGCAGTACCGCTTTGAGGGCAACGACGTCACGCGCACGACGTTCTTGTTTAGCGAAAGCGATTGTACTAGCGACGTCGCGATTCAATTCCGCGAAGTCGGCGACTTCGACATTAACCCCGACAACAAGTCGGCCGATGGCGGAAAGTTTATCGATATCGACTTCCACACGCTCAACGCCCAGGTGATCAGTCAGGCCGGCGTCGAAGTCGCGAACGCGATTTCGTTGTGTGGCGCGAACGACTGGGCCGCCGGCGCAGCCGAGCGTAACGTCACCGCAAGAGCCGCGGACATGACCTGTTACAGCGCTCAAGTTCCGCGTCACAACGCGAACATCTACCGCATCGACGGAAACGTTTTGTATTTCGGTCCGCAAACAACGGCGAACAATGACGGTTCAACGCGCCCAACTTCGTTGGACACCAACGTCAAATACGTCGTTCAGTAGTTGACTAAACTAAAGGGCGCCTTCAAGTTGTGACCTTTCCACCCAGAGGAGCAACATATGCGGGGCGCCCTTTTTCTTTTTCTCACTATGCTCGTCTCGTCCGAAGCTTTCGCCACGACGGTCATTCCGCAATACCTTCGCAATCGACGCCCGATAAGTACCGGTCCGGCAATTGGCTGGTCCGATCGTAAAGAGGCCGCGCTCGTTTACAACTTTGGCGAAAGCGAAGAAAAGCTCAACGGCGCCGACAACGGCGAAACCGAAAGCGTAGGTCTCACTCCCTACGTTTACTACCGAACGCCCGCAAATTTGAATATTGAAGCGGCGTTTGCGACGGGGGAGATCGATACGAAAGCCCCCGCGTCCGCAACCGACACGGAAGAGTGGCGGGTGATGTTGCTTGGCCTGGGGTACGAAGTCACGACCGCTCCGGTAGCTCTGGGAGTACAAATTTCAACCCTGGACTCGGATGACACCGACGGCGCGACAGGCTTTACGGACTCGACAAAGATGACCGCCCTGGGATTGGGAGCGGGTTACCGGCTTCCGAGCGACATCTACTTAGGCTTTAACCTGATCCACAACAAAGTGGAAGACGCGCCGGCGGACGATGACACCATCGACACTTGGCGAATCGGAATGGGGCAAGTCTTCGGGGACAGACGGAATCCCGCCAGCGCTTACGAAGTGGTCCTCCAATACATCAATGAAGACTCGACCAAGTACCTCGAGCTCGACTTCGAAGGCGGGATCAATTCCGGTGACCTTCAGTACTACGGCGCCTTCGAGTGGGAGCGTCGTGACGCGAAATCCGCCGATTACAGCGGCATCACCGTGAAGGCCGGCGTCGACGTGAAGTTTTCGACCTTCTTCGTTGGCCCCGAGTTCTCCTACACGACCGCGGAAAACGACGCGGGCGCGCTCGGAACGATTGAACAAAATGATTTCGACTTGGCGCTAATGGGCGGCTATCGCAGCGAGCGGTTCGAGCTCGCTGCCGAGATTGAGCTCTCGCAAAGCGAGGAAGAAGATAGCTCGCCCGCTTCTAAAGAGGAGTCGGAATCCCAGACCATCACCCTTTTGGGAAGCTACTTCTTTTAACAGGTTAGGTCGCGAGTGCTTAGCCTCACGGAGCCTGTCTCAAATTTAGACACGCCGGCGCCGCGCCGAAGGCTTTTATTTCTTCTGCCGGGATTCAGCTTTGCAATTCGCGTAGGGCACGTACTCGGAGGTTTAGGATGAAGTTCTGGAGTCTCGCTCTCGCCATGACCTTTATATGTACGGCGCACGCGGCGGGCTTGGAGCGAACCCTGAGTGATTCCGAAAAAGCCCTCCTCGACTCCGTCATCCGCAACTGCAAACAGCGCGATAAGTATTACCGCGATGACGCGGTCGCGACTCAGCCGTCGGATCGCCTCGCGCTCGCCACCGACGGTGGATCTAGCGAATACCGGCACTATTATTCTCCCGAAATGTGGCGCGTGATCGCAGCCGCTGCCCGAGAAACCCAGCGTCTGGGGTGGGTCGTGACGGACGGATACTACTCGGATTCCCGGTTAAACGGTCGCGTGCTTTCGCTCACTCAGTACGAAGAGCTCCGCGCGGAGATCGGGTCCGAATTGAAATGCATGAACGGTCCGGACCCAATCCCGATGTGCGACGATACCGAGCGCCGAATCGGACGCGAAATTTTCGGAATCGAGCTTTCGCCGTGCGGAGACGAAATGCCCTGGGCGAAAGATCATCCGAACGCCCTTAGACCGCAGCATGTGCGCATGATTACCGCATTGTTGGACAACGGCTATAGCTACAACCCAGGCTCACGCGCATTCGAGAAAACCGCGGGCGAGAACGAAGCTCAAGGCGCGGGGGCGACCCGGTAAGAGAGCGCTTCAAGAATCTTGGCCGCGCCCCACGAGAACGGAAACTCCGACTGATACAAGGGCCGCACGACGGGGCGCAAGTCGATGCCCTTCATCTCGTAAATCTCGTGGATGGTTCCGTGAATGCGCGCCAGCTTCTCGAGCTCACCCGTGATTCGCGTAACATCCTCCTGCGACCGCATGAGAAACGCGATCTTGAGGCTCTCGCCCATCAGCCAAGACCAGTAAAAGCGATCGTGATAGTGCCTCAGACCCACGAGCTTCGTCGTCCAGCTGATGTCCCGCGGGGAGTACTCCGGCGCGACCGGACGGCCCGGCAGAGGGTTCCATAAATCCGAGCGCGTAAGGCTCTTCCACAAAGTTTCGCGCGCGAGCGAAGTCTTGAAAATATCCTCTTCGATGCACCAGAGCTGAGTCTCGAGGGAAAACTGTCCACGCCCGGTCTCACTGCGGAATAATCCGCAGCCCGCATCGTAGAACGCGTGCCAAAGGGCGCGCTTCCACAGCTCCAGGTCCTCGCGCATGGACCAGCCCACCTTCAACGCCTGCAACCGCGCGAGCACGCGCACGAACAGAAGATTCATGTAGAACGTCTTGCCTTCGCGGCGGGCCGAGTCCTGCCAATCCGAAAACGCCGGCTGATTGAAGAGCTCGCCGTCGCGCGAATTCAAAATGAATTGGAACGCGCGCTCCATCTGCAGCGAATAGCGATCCAGGAAGTACGTGCTGCCCTGCCGCTCCATCCACTGTAAAGACGCGAGCAGCACGAGCAAATTCGAGTCGATCGCGGGCGTTCCGTGCTCGCCCAAGTATTCGGGCTTCAGCGCGCGACCCGCGTAAGTCGGCGCGAAGGGCAGGTGGAAACTGCGCGCGACGACTCTCGCCTTCGGATTCGTCACGTCGAACCCGCGCGCGATGAGCCCGTCGCTTCGTTGGTGACGATAGCAAACTTCGAGCTGCGCGCGAGCCGAGTCCTGAGCGCCGATCGCCATCAGACCCGGAACGCTAAAGCAGAAGTCGCGTACCCAAAGTGTCTTGAACTGATGGCCACCCGCGACCGTCAGCGCGCCGTCCGGCGTCTGCACACGGTTCGCCTCGAGTGATTTGCGTGCCGTTTCCCATAAAAATTCCATACGCCAAAGAGCCATACCATCTGTTATAAGACAAAGCATGATAACACTTGGACCGTTTCGAATTTCCGATATGGAGACGTTGACGCATCTTCTGCGGGCGAAGGGCGCGGCCCACGAGATGTACGCCGACGAGGATTTGAAAGACCGCCTTCTCGCCGACTTTCATCAGCGCGCGAGCGGGAATCCCCGCGCCGCGGGCGGCACGCTGAACCTCGCCTATATCTTTATCGAGATAGCTCCCGACGAATTCGAAAAAGCCGCCACCGAGCTCGAGAAGCTCGGAATCACGAAGCCTAGCGATGGAAGCTGGGAGCTGGCCGAGACCGAAGAAGACGCTTAAAAAAAATGACCTCTTACCCGGTGAAGAATAAGAGGCCACAGCAGATTGACACAACTACCGTTCCCACCGAGATGAGAACCGTAGGGATATGTGTTTGACACACTACCCCGATAGGCCTGGATTTTCTATATTTTAGATATATATTTAAGGTTGTATTCATGAACTTTTAGTTCATATCAAAAGTCGAGGCCCTACCGATGGCGGACGATAAGGTAAATCTTTTTAAATACTTAGACTATCGCGAATATCTGCGCGACGTCCTTAAGAACGGCCCCCGTGGAATGCAAACTCGCATGGCGACGGCGGCCCAATGCCAGGCCACGTATCTGATTCGAGTCACCAAAGAGGCCGCGCACCTAACCGACGATCAGGCCTACCGGGTCGCACGCTTTCTCTCGTTTGCCTCAAACGAGACCGAGTATTTTCTCAATCTGCTTCGCTATGCGCGAGCGACGGATAAAGACCTTAAGCGATATTATCGCAGCCTGCTCGAGTCTCATGCGCGCACGTTGAAGACCGATGTACTACAGCGGATGGAGTGGATGAGCGAGCAAGATTCCGCGTCGGTTCAGATTGGAATGTTTTCGACGTGGCAGCCTTCGACGATCCACCTCGCGACGGCGTGTCCGCAGTACCGAACGGCTCGCTCGATCGCGAAGGTCCTGCAGATTGATTTGGAGCAGGTGAAGAAGATTCTGCAGTTCTTAGAAGAGAATGGATTCGTCACTCGCGCGGGAGACGAGTACACGCATACGGGCCAAAGCTTGAGAATGCCGCGTAACTCCCCTCTGTATCCGGCGATTCAACGCTCGCGCCGCGAGCTCGCGATTCGCTACCTCGATCGCCAGGCGGAAGACAACTTGCATTTCTCATCCGTCTTCGCGACCACACAAGAGCACCTCAAAGAAATCCAAGAAGAATTCTCGACACTCATCGAGCGCACCCACCGGAAGATGGCGAACCTGGAGTCCGAAGAGGTCGCGCTCATAGTCTTGGATTTCTTTAGAATCGCTTAGTACGTGCTCTCGGTACCCGTCGTGAGGACTTCGGGCGGCGTCGGTTCCGGCGGCGGCGTCGGCGCCTGAGACGCGTACTGCGAGTTGTTCACGCCCTGATCGTTGTGTCGGCTCGAATAGATGTTATCTTTCAAAACATCTTGCTGCGCTTTGATTTCGGATTTGTCGGCCGAGTCTTTAATGATCGGCCTCGGTCTCGGTAAGGCTTCCGTCCTTCACGCCGTTGCGAATGCGCATGCGTTGCTTGAACTGGCGCGCCTCCATTCGGGTGCGCTTCTCGGAGGTCTGGCCGTTGGAAGCCTCCCTCTTGATTTCGTCGCCGAGTTTCGCCTGAAGCTCGCCGATACGCTTGGCTTCGTCCTCGGTGATCGTGCCGTCGGCCAGGGCCGCGCGAATCGCGAGTCGGATCTCGAAGTGTTTCGCGCGAAGCTTTTCGGCCTCGTCGTCGGTGAGCTTGCCGCTCTTATATCCTTTGCTGATTCTTCGCCCCAGATCCCGGAGCTGCTGCTCTTGTGGAGTTTTGGGAGGGCTCGTACCGTCTTCCTGCGCGATTGCCGCATACTCCGCGAGCGCGATGAGCAGTGTCACCGCGATGGTCACCATCGTTTTCATAAGATTCACTCATTTCTAACGATAGTCCCCGTGCACCCGACGCCATGGAATTGCAATCCCCGTACAACGCTAAGCCTCGCTACATCGCATCCCGCGCGCCGCGGACCGTTTAGCCCTCGGGATTCGCCAAAAAGATTTACGTCTCAAATTGAAACGGGTATGTTTTCAATCCGCATGGATAAGAAGCAAGTCATCGCCGTATTTATAAATCACCTGGAGAAAGAGCTCGAGGTTCTGAAGGAAGCCGCGCGCGCCACCGCCGAGGCCGCAACGAACGAAGAGAGCCGCCCGGAAAACGAATACGACACCCGCGCGCTCGAGGCCTCGTACCTTGCAGGAGCGCAGTCCAAGCGCGTCGTCGAAGTGATGGAAGTGCTGACTCTCTTTAAGACGCTCTCGTTCAAGGAATTCAAGCCGGGAGACGCGGTTCAATCGACGGCGCTCGTCGACGTAAAACTCGACGGCAAGAAGAACCGGCTGTTGATGATGCCCAAGGGCGGCGGCGTGAATATGCGCCTTGAGGACCAGACGGTTCAAATCGTCACCCCGAATTCGAGCCTTGGCGAAACCATTCTGGGCCTGAAAGTCGGCGAAGTGGCCGAGTACGAAGTCGGCCCGAACGTACGCGAGTGCGAGATCGTCGCGATTCAATAACTCGCGTTTTAAGGACAATACTGCGATTTGAGTTTGGGAATGAGCTCGCTTTCGGTGGCGACCTCGCGCAGGAGCGTTTCTCCGTGCGCGGTCTTCGTCCAGATCACGCCGTGATAGAAATCTTTGATCTCCCCGCCGGCGCCGAGAATGGAGTCGACGATCTTGCACGCGAGCGCGTTCGCGGACGCGTGCGCGGCTTCGGCGTTGAACGTGTGCATGGGATTCACGAGTACGTTCTGATCGATAAGCCCGCCGCCGACGATGTGAAATGAGCCGCTTTGTTCGTAGCCGCAGTACACGTTGGTGGCGTTGCAGCCCGTGTGTCCCGCGGTCATGAGGATCTTGCCGTCGTCGGCGCCGATCAGGAAGCGGCGGTCGGGAAACTCGGTCTCGAGCTTGGCGAGGAACTCTTCGCTCGTTTGGGACTCGAGCTCGAGCTCGCGGGCCTTTTCGAATTCGTACCGATCCAGCGGGTACGCGCCGATGCCGAGGAAGTGGCGCGAAAGACGAAGGTGCCCGACGTATCCGCTCTTATCGCTTTCCGCAATCGTAATCGGCCCGCTCGAAAGCCCCACTACCACGGGGTTTCCGTCGGAATCGGTAAATCCGAACCATACGGTGGCATGAGCGTGACACGTGGCGAGCGCGGCCGTAAGAGCAAGAATGAATTTTGTCATGAAACCAGCGTTGCCCGGCGGAAGGCTGCGAGCAACGAAAATTATCTTACAAACGGGCCTCGACCGCCGCTAGCGCTCACTTTTTAGCTCCCGCAGGAGAAACCGTCTCGATTCCCATCGTCTTATTGTGCTCAACTTGCTGCGCGACGCAGTTGTAGTTGCGATAGTTGATAAAGCGAATGAGATCCTTCGCTTTTTCGATCGTGTCCGTCTGCTCGGGCGTGAGTTTTTGGTTTTGCATCAACGTGATCGTCGGTTTGCCCAAAAGATCTTCCGCCGGATTGTACGCCGGATTCGGAATGCGGTAGCTGAGCGGCTTCTTGGTCGTCGGGTCGAAAGTGATGTGAATCACGAGTTGCTCTTTGGCCTCTGAAGAGGAGGAATCGACGTCTCCGGCCTGACGGGTGATGATGAGATCGGTCGGAAATCCCTCGGGGCTGAACTTCGCCGAGACGTAGAACCAATTCGACGTCATCGTGACTTGCCCGTCCTTCGTTTCGACGGTGCGGATCCTTCCCTTATACTCGCGCGGTTTTCCGTCGGAGTTCGTGGGACATTGCCAATCCTGCGACTCGAATCGCGCGAGCACGTTCGTATTGTCGGATCCGGCCTGGTTGCTGACGGCGTCGAGCGCGGGAGCGTCTCCGAAGAGCGCGCCCTCTTTCGACTTCTTCAAATCAATGCACTTTTGCGTCGTCGATTCCGTCGCGCCGACCGCCGCGCACCAACCTTCGGTGGCAAGGTCCGAAGCCACGACGCCGACGACGGCTCCGGCGAGCATCATGAGGACGGGCACGAGGAACGCGACGGCTTCCGCTTCGGGCACGAGTAGATGGAAGAGCGAGGCCGACTTTCCCTTCGCGGCGACCGCGGCCTGGAGTTTCTCGTATTGGGGAATGAATGGCTTCGCGGAGTCGTACGCCCATGTCACGCCTTCAATCTCGAACTCCGTCTTCACGATGTCGGGCCAGCGGAGCGAACGCTTGGTCAGTCCATTGTCGACGACGAGCGTGTCGCCCACGCGCTTGAACGTCGGAAACTCCTTTTGCTTCGCCAATGCGGCCGTTACAGCTTTGCGATCGGCGGGTTTCATTCCGTAGAGCAAGAAGCGCTCGAAGTCTTTTGCGTTCTTGACCATGGCCGACTGGGCGACGATGAGATCGAACGTCGCGCGAACGTAGCTGGCCTTCTTGTCGGCGGGCTTCGCGATCGCGAGTTGCGAACCGAGCGAGAGTTGGGCGATCAACAGCGAATGAATGAGGGCTTTGAGATGAGTCATATGCTTATTGTTTCGTGATCCGCGAGTGAAATCCAGGGCCTGACGCCTCGACCTCGCCGAAGGGCGGTTGTTCTTTTTATAGGGGTGTGAAGCGGGTGATCGCGCGGGCTCGAGCGTAGCTTCGTTTATTTATGTTGGGTCCGGCACCCGTTCTGCAATCGGTTTGTCCCTATGAAAACGCTTATTTTGTTCTCCACGCTCCTCCTGGGGGCTTCCGCTGGCGCGTCGTGTGTGGATCAGTACCGGGCCGCGTACGTCAAGGCTTCCCTTTACGCCCAGGCAAGTGAGGCGGCGGAGCTTTACCTCGTCAAATTTGATTTCGACCAAGGTCTCGCCGAGGCCTACTCCGGTGCCGCGCCGTTGTTCCAAGCCATGGGCGTAACGACGGTGGGCGATAAAGAGATCGTGCTGAAGGCGCTCAGCCGTCAGATGGATGCCGGCGCCCTCTGCCCGCGCGGCAATCCCTCGGGAGTTCTGGCGACTGCGGCGCTCTTGCGGGCTTCGCTTGATCCCTCGCCTTGGGTTCAGATCGCTAAAGGCGAGCCGGGTAAGGATAAAGAATGGGCTACGTGTACGGTGAAGCCGAATATCGTGCTCGTCGAATACTCAAGTGGTCGATCCGAAAGCTACGACGTTGCCCTCGATCGTGAAGCGATGGAAAACCTCGTGGCCCAGGCTATCGCGTCGGACTGGGGTCCGCGCGCATTGCACGTTCGTGCGACCATTCCGCCGATGATCATCCGGGCGGGCTCGGGCGCGGCGTTCACGAACGAGGTCATCTATCGCGACAGCTCGGACATTCAGTCGCGCGAAGGCGTTTCGGTCGAGAAGCTGATCGAGATCGTTCGCGGCAACTGTCCTTTAGGTTGAGAAGTTCCAGAGTCGGCTATTTACAGTCGATATCGGCGACGCGCGGAAGAGTACCGGCGAGGGCTTCGGCTAAAGAGAAAGTCTCCCTCACGTAAAAACTATCTTCGAAGACGATGAGCTCGCGACCCGCGAAGCGCTCTCCCGCTTCGTCCGAGGTCTCCGCCTCGAGGATGGCGGTCTTTAAAACCTTGCCGTCCTTATCTAGGAACTCGCACTGAAAATAGGAGGCAAAGCTGACCGAGGGAAACAAAATTAGGAGTGCGAGAGCTTTCATGCGCTATCCTTCGCCGAGGTTTTGAATATTCGAGAACTTTTTTCCGAGTTCGCGCGCATTCAATGAGTTGCGGACTGTTTAGCGAGAAGCCTATAGCGAAGAGCGTGCCCGCTAATTTTCGAGGATCGGTAGCATCAGTTTGCGCTCGAGGGTCAGGAAGCGATCGTCTCCCACGAGCACTTTTTCATCCAGTATCTGAACGCGCGTACCCTTGGGCAAGACGAGCCCCTGGCGGTCGTGGATCAAAATACCGGTAAAGCCCAGGCGCTGCATACTCGCGGTTTCGCCCGGCAAGGCCTTGCGGGCGCGGGCGAGCGGGAGGCCCTTGAGCTGGGCCTTGAGCTCGGGGTGCTGGGCGAGAACGTCGGAGAGTTTGAATTCGGGATTTCGCCGGCCGGAGTATTTAAGAACCGTGAGCGTCGACTCTTCGGGCTCGTCGGGCATGCGTGACATGTTGCCGATGCGGACGTATCCGCCGTTCTGTTCGTGATCGGCGTAGACGTAGTTCTTCACGCGGAAGTAGCCGCAAAAGTCGGTGTAGCGTCCTCGGTCGGCGGTTTCGGGGGAGAGGATCGGCTCGCCGCTGTTGTCCTGGTTGGTGGCGGCGGTGAATCCGTTCTTGTGGCTCCACTTGCCGTTGTCGTCGCGGCGGTACCAGTGAAAGTCCCAATCGGGGGCGACAACAAGCGCGATGAGCGTGTCGTCGTTCTTCGACGTGTACGGAAACTCTTCGGTGAGCGTAACGCCTTCGTCGTACGCGACCGCCTCGATGACGCTTGCGCATTCGAGCGCGAAGCTCGTGCCGCCGGACTCGCCCGGTTGCGCGAAGTTTCCGGTGAGTCGGTTGACCGCGTAGTTGTAGCAATTGTTGTTCGATTGAATGACGTCGCCGTCGTTCCACATCTTCGGGAAGTACTTGGGAACGTTGACGGGCGCGGCAAAGGCGGCGGTGAGGAGAAGCGCGATGAAGTTGCTCATGCCCTTAATCGTAGACTTCCCGCACGCGAGCGCAATCAATTACTCGAGAGGAAGCGGCGCGCGCTGGTTCCTGAAGGTGCGCAGGAGCTTCGGGCGGCGTATCTCGTGCTACAACGACAGGAGTTACTGCGGCATCGATATAGGCCCTTCCCCAGCACGATGATTTTTCTCCCCCCAAATTCATAGATCGGATTGGTGCGGTGCTCACGAAGTGAGCGCCGCTGCCGAACGCATGACCGAATGAATTTGGGGGGAGAAAAATCATGGTACCCGGGACAGGACTTGAACCTGCACGCCTTACGGCACTGGCTTCTAAGACCAGCGTGTCTACCAATTCCACCACCCGGGCTCGAAATGTCTTCTACGGTTTGAAATCGAACGGATACGTGATCCGTCCGTAATTTCCACTCGTCGTCGGCTGAAACTTGATTTCCTGAACCACATCGATCAGACAATTGTCCACCGCCTGATCGAACGACTCCTTCATCACGATTCGCGAGACACCTCCGCTCGGAGCAATATCCCACTCTAAAACCACACGACCCGCACCCAAACTCGGGCGCGCTTTCAACTCTTTTTCGTAACAATGATGAATCGGAACCGAATGCTCCTGGATGGCCGCGTGCACTCCCGCCGCCAACGCCTCGCCCTCAGCCTCGGTCGCCGAAGGAGCCGACGGCCGGCTCGCGCAATCCACCAAAACGGCGGATATCAAACTCACCGCGAATGCGCGAGCCTTCATCCCGATTAGGCCTTGATCAGCTTTTTGTAATCCGGAGCACGCATCAGATTCGCAAGCTCCTTCTCGGTGTCCATCTCGATGCGGATCAACCATCCGTCATTGATAGGATCATCG
>CAYPFC010000077.1:11309-12172 GCA_964409815.1 uncultured Pseudobdellovibrionaceae bacterium | reverse complement strand
GGCAGTCGTACGGGCCCTTCGAGATAAACCAGCAGTACGTCGGCGGATGGTACGCGCCCGTGTAGCCGAAGTTTTTGAAGTAGATCGAGCCACCGACTTTGTCTCCCGCCTGGTAACCGTCGTCGAGCGAGCTGGTTTCGTCGATGACGACGATGATCGCGCCCATGAAGTCCTCGAAGAAGGCATGGAAGACTTTCTTGCCGTTCTTCGTGAACCAGATGTTGTACTTGGTCGCGGCGTAGGAGTCTCCGCCGGTGAAATAGCCTTCGTAAGTCAGACCATTGTAGTTGTAGCGAATCGTCGCGGTGCCGCCGTATCTGTCGTTGTAGCGATCGAAATTTAAGTTGAGCTTGATGTTCGAGAGCTGATTCAAGTTCGAGATGTAGCGCTGAGTGTATTGGCGATAGACGCTGACGTTGTAAAACGTGAAGTCCGTCGTGCCTCCGAAAATCGGTGTCGTCGGCGGAGTGTACGGGCCCGTGGGCGTCGGAATTTGCGGCGCGCCCGGAGTTTGTCCCGGATTGTTCGGATCGTTTTCGGTCGCTTCGGGCGCGGGAGCGGCGTCGCCGTCCTTCTTCGCGCATCCGGCCGCGACGATCGCGGCCATCAAAATTACGATAGCTAGTCTGCCTTTCATAAAGCAGTCCTCCCCTTGCATGTTGATGAAAATGCCAGGCCCGTGCCGTGTTCTTGGACACGCGTAAGGGGCGGAATCGCTTCCCTTTTTCTCGCGTTTGTATCAAAATGAGACGAATTCAAAGCTGTCGAACCAAGCTATGTATGCCGTTTTACGGCCCTTTTTTAAGTTCATCCGGAAGGAGATTGCGCAGTGTCGGAGAGCAAGGTCGCGGGGGTTCCGCCCT
>CAYPFC010000077.1:7544-11299 GCA_964409815.1 uncultured Pseudobdellovibrionaceae bacterium | reverse complement strand
CTTGAATAAACTCGGAGTGAATCCCGTGCATCGTCGGCCCTCGCGGCCCATGCGCGAGATCGCGCCGGCGATTCCGGTCGAGCGGCTCGAAGCCGAGCTCGAGAAGATCGAGATGCTCGTCGATTCCTCCCCTGACAAGCCCGAAAAAGGCATGCGCGTGTACCGCGCGCTCGGCCGCGAGATTCCGGATCTGCTCTTGGAGCTCGGTCGCCTGCGCGAAGAAACTTTCCGTACCGTCGGTGAGGGCTCGGGTTTAGAGCGCGACATCGATTCCTTCGACGAGTACTACGATCATTTCATCGCCTGGGATAAGAAAGAGCGCGAGATCACCGGCGCCTACCGCATCGGGCGCGTCGATCAAATTTTGCGCGAGCGTGGGCCCGCGGGTTTGTACACGACGACGCTGTTTCAATTCGAAGGTCTGCTGCAAACGGATTTCAAAGAAGGCACGCTGGAGGCCGGGCGCTCGTTCGTGCGCGCGGATTATCAGCGCGGTTTGAGTTTGCTGTTTATTTGGATGGGCCTCGCTCGCTTTATCTGCGCCAACCCTCGCTACAAATATCTGATGGGCCCGGTCAGTATCTCGAACGAGTTTCAGGACAACTCGAAGCACTTGATGGTCGAGTACCTGATGAAGAACTTCCAGCATGAGAAATCCGATCTCGTCACCTCGAAAAATCCGCCGAAGTTCGAGTCGAATTTATCTCCCGAAGAGTTGATGAAAGTCGTCGACTCCGCTTTGGACCTTAAGGAGCTTCAGGAGTTCGTGCGCCACGCCGAGGGCGATCCCCGCGCGCAGATTCCGCAGTTGATCAAACTTTATTTAGAGCTCGGCGTTCGGTTTTTGGCATTCAATCGTGACGACGAGTTCAACACGATCGACGGATTGATTTGGCTCGAGATTCCCGGCATCCCCGAGGCTGTTGGCCTGCGCTACTTCGGCGAAGAGGGTTGGCCGAAATACTTGGCCGAAGTCACGCGCCCTTAACCCGCCGTTCAGATTTGAGAATTGGCACCTCGCCTGGATCTACGTTGAGACGAATCTCATTACGGGTTGAGCCCCACCGAGTTTCCCTCAATAATATTGTCTATGCGGAAGTACGTATTTGCGCTCCTGCTCGCGGCTTCGATCTGGGGCATCGCGGACGGCCAGTTCAACCAAATCATGGGCCAGCTCATCGGCACCACCTCGGGATCCTGTTCTGGCCAGTCGGTCGGCGGATACTGCTGGTATTTGGGCGCCGTCGCGGCCTCGTGCACTACAACCTGCAGCACGCGCGGCGGATACAATGCCGGAACGCAGTCGTATGCCGGAAACACCGGCTCCAACGCGAATTGTGCGGCCGTGTTGACCGCGCTTAGCAGACCGGGAGCCGTCAGCGACGAACCGAGTACGGGAGCTTGGGATACGAGCGGTTGCGGCTCCTACATGGGTTCGATGAGTATGCGATTCATCGGTGGAGCAACCAGCACCGGCGCCTCCTATGCGTCCTTTGAGAGGGCTTGCGCTTGCAACAATTGATTTTGATTTTAGCGAGCGCGATCTCAATCTCGTCCGCCGCGGAGTCTTGCGCCGGAAAAACCGTAGGCGGCGCTTGCTGGTACCTCGGTGCGGTCGGCGAATCCTGCGATACCGTTTGCGCGAAACGCGGGGGATATAATCCGGCCACGCGCGCGTTCGCGGGCGATACGGGAACCGATGCGAATTGCAAAGCCGTGCTGAACGCGCTTGGCCTGGCAGGGGAAGCAAGCGGCGCTTCTTGCCCGGGCGGCGGAGGATGCGTCTTTACATACGGATCGCTGAATCGCCGCTGCACGGGAAAACCAACAGACGCGAAATCCAGTGAGTCTTCGACTCAGCGGGCATGCGCCTGCAATCGCTAAGTGCGGGCGAAGACGGCGCGAATCGGATTGAAGTCCTTCCACTCGGTCTTATCCACGATATGAACCATCGCGAGGAGCAGATAATCCCTAAACTCGAGTTGCGGCAACAGCGGAATCGCGAATCCCCTCGGAACCGAGAAAAACCAGAATAAATACGCGAGCAGCGCCGTCCCCGCGACGAAGCCCGCGAGACTCTTCACGTCCGAGCGGTAGCCGCCTATCTTAAACCACCACCACTGAACGTAATGCGTGAATACAAACGCCGCGAGCAAAACTCGAATTTCGATCGGGCTTAGGAAAGACGCGGCCGCAACGCCGGCTAACAAGAGCGTCCATCGAATCGTCGGAGCAAGTTGAGGACGGAAATAAGCCACGACGCCCGCGAACAAAATTGCTAGAGCCGCGAGTAACGCGTGCGCGGGAGCTTCGGGGAAATAGAGCTCCGTCGAGAGCGCCAGCATCGCCGCGGCGACGATGGCCGCCATCGCTCCCACTCCCCTCTCGCCGCTTTCGCCGGTCATCAACAAATCCTCAAGCACGAAATGGATAGCGAAGAGAAAAGCGGCGAGCGCCGTAAAAACCTCATTCGACGTGTACCGCCTCAGCGCGATGCAAATCGCGAACGCCGCAAGCAGCTTCACCGCGCGCCGGGGTGCGAACAGCTTTTTTCCCTCAATCGCCCAGGAGACAAGGAAATGCGTGAGACCGGCAACCATCACCACGGCCATCAACAAAAGCGGATTTAACTTCATGGCCGACGCCCACACGGCGACGACGATGGCGACGATGTACATGGGAATATTCTCGCTCGTCGCTAAGCGCGTGTCATCAGCGAACTCGCTCGAAAACGGCTCGCGAAAAGTCCAGCGCCGAAGACTCGCTCAGATGGGAAGGATCGACGTACACGGCGGAGTCCTCAAATTTGGCGAGCTCCTCGCGTGAAATGCAGCCAAATTCGCCGAGTCCCGGAACCTCCCGCGCCGCCTTCTCGGCCCATTCCGGCCCGATGAGCGCGCGGAACTCGCGAGCCCTCGGCATTTCCAGGAAGCAGAACCTGATCTCGCTCGCCTTTAGAAACTCGATCATCTCGCGCAGGCGGGAAGCGCCGTCCTCGAGCGCCGCCTGATCATAGATTGACCTTAATCGGCCGAAGTAAGCTTCGCTCACGTTTTTCAGTTGAGCTTCGCTCGAACGCGCGGAGTTTGCGTGAAAGCCGCGTCCCGCCAGCGGATCGGTCTCCGCGAACGCCCGGGGATCCCGGAGGCGCTCGACATGTTGGCGCGGAAGCAGACGCGCGCGCGCGAGTCCGGGCAAAAGAACGTCCACCCGCCAGAGCTCGGGATCGAACAGAAGACCGGGGCTCCAGGTCGAGACCTCGAGCGCCTGCAGAGAGTAGCGGACGCTCGGCTCGCGACGGATCGTTTGAATAAAAAGCATTTCCGGATAGTACTCCAGAATGACCATGCGCGAGCGCCCGAGGACTTCGGCGTGACGACGAACGATCAGATCCATCATCTCGATATCCATGAAATGAATCGCCCAAACGGTCGCGCGATTTCCGAACTCCGCGGGGGCCAAGCCCGTTTCAAAGCGCGAGGACCCAATCGCGACGAACTGCTCGGGCTCGGAATAAACCAGGTCTTTGAGCGCGCGAAGCGGATCAGGCTTGAGCTTTCGCCCGGCGAAAGCGTCGTACGCGAGCGGACTCGCGAGAACAAAGGCCAGTAAAACGAAAACATACTTAGAAACGCCCATTCACCAACTCAAAATTGAAAATAGATAAAACTCCAACCCGTCAACTCACCGCTCGTCACCACGGCCAGGAATGCGGCCGCGGCGGCGAATGTTCGAAACGCCAGATGCTCGCCCTT
>CAYPFC010000077.1:2610-7534 GCA_964409815.1 uncultured Pseudobdellovibrionaceae bacterium | reverse complement strand
CCCTTGAAGAACACTTCCTGCTTGCCGTGCGCGTGAAGGTACTCGACCGCCAGAACCGGCACCGCGAAGGCCAGCAACGTAAATGCGAGAGGACCTCCGTCGAGAACAAAGCCACCGAACAAATTCTGGAAATTGAGCCATGCGTTTTGAAGGTCGCGCGCGCGGTATATAAAGCTCGAAATTACGAGAATGTGGAACCACAATAAAATTTGAAGCGCCGACGGGACACGCGGAATCCAGCCCACGCGTTTTGCCCATTTTGAAACCTGGCTATAGGCCACGAACAGCGTCGCCTGAACGAATCCCCAAACGAAGAACGTCCAAGTGAATCCGTGCCAAACCGCGAACAAGATAATCGTTGAGTACAAAGCCAGCATTGAGCCCGCCTTCACGCCGACGTAAGGCGCGAGGGCTTTCGACAACGGCAGAAAAACGTAGCCGCGAAACCAATCGAATAGCGTGATGTGCCAGCGTGACCAGAACTCCTGAGGGTTCCTCGACAAATAAGGCAATCGAAAATTTTCGTGAAGCCGAAAGCCAAGAAGTCCCGCGGCCCCGATCGCCATGTAGCTGTATCCGGCGAAGTCGCAGTAGACCTGAAAAGCCACGCAATATCCGATGAGCATCATGTAGGTGCCGCTCACCCGGGTTGGGTTGTCACAATATTGGATGGCGAACGGCAAGAGTCCGTCCGCGACCACGACTTTGAAGAACAATCCCCAAATGAAGATCGAGATCGAATCGAAGGCAAGGGTCGCCGAGACCTTACGCTGGCTCTGAATCTGCGGAAGCAAATATCCGGCGCGCTCAATGGGGCCCGCAAGAAGTTGCGGGAAGAACGCGATGTAAAGGGCGAAGTCCAAAAGGTTTTTAGTTGCGCCTATCGCCTTTCGGTAAACGTCGATCGAGTAACTCATTCCCTGAAACGTATAGAATGAAATTCCTATCGGAATGGCGCCGATCGAAGCGTAGCGATTGCCGGGATCCGAAAGCTGCAGCTGATCGCTGAAGAAGAGCGAAAATTTGAATGAAAGCAGAATTCCGAGATTGGCGGAAAGCGCGGCGACCAGCGCGGCCTTGGCCCGGGCAGCTTGATTTTTTTCGTGAAAGCGCGAGATCGCCAATCCCGCGCTGTAGTCGATCAATGTGGACAACATCAGAAGCCCGAGAAAGCGCCAGTCCCAGTAGCCATAGAAAAAGTAGCTCGCGACAAGCAGCCACACGTTCTGGCGCGGGCGCGGAAGCACTCTGTAAACGCAAAAGACAATCAGAAAGAAAATCAGAAAGTGAATTGAATTGAATAGCATCTAAGCGGCGCGTGAGGCTCTCGTGTCCGCCGCGCCCTCCTGACCTTTCCAAAATTCCAGGCCCAATCCACGAAAATCGGAAGCACGCGCTTTATCGAGGAAATGGATCAGCGAGAAAAGATAGACGTACTGCGGATCAAAGAGCGCATCCCATCGCGCACCGGTCGAAATCAATCCTGAAAGTGCCGTGAACGCCGCGGCGAAGGCCAATCCGGTGAGCGCGAACTCGCGTCGCGCGCGGCCTTCGAATTTAACGACGTAATGAAACCACCAGCGGATCGCGTGCGCGATAGTGATCGCGATATTTATCCGACTCCACTCGGTCGAATCGGAAAAGGAGGCCGCGAGCAACGTGGCAAAAGTCAGACCCCATAGCCAAAAAATCCGATTGCCGTCGTATCCCGAGTAGCCGGCCCATCCGACGAGCGGAATCAGGGCGAGCAGAATCGTGTTTACGGGAAACTCGGGAAAATAGCTTCCGACACCGAAGGCGGACATAGCCACGATAATCGCGCCCGTCATCGCCATCGCGGCCCGGCTATGAAACGACTTCAGCAAAAAGGCCTCATCCAGACTCAAGTGCACCGCGAAGACCGCGAAAACCGCGCTACGGAAAACGAGCGGATCGACCGATTCTCGAAATGCCAGGCACGCCAGCGCGATTCCGCCGAGTTTCGCGATCCTCAGCGGGTTTACGAACTGCGCCCGTTCGTACCACCAGCCGTGGAAGAAGTGAGAGTAAGCGAGCGCCGACATGAGAAGAAATCCTGAGCGATCTCCGATCCACGCTTCCACCGCGCGCGCGCCGAGCAAGGCCACGAGGAACGACATCAAGCCCTCCCCAGGAAGAACGATCGCGCCCACCTGGGGTTCGCGTCGCTTAAGGCAAGGCTCGAGATAAAGTGGAACAATCCAAGGGGCATGATGTACTTCAACATGGTTTCGGGAGTGGGCGCGATCACAAACAAAATGGCGATCGGCGCCGCATGCACAAAAAGGTAGCCGTATCCGTTTCGCCAGATCGACTTGGATTTTCCGGGTTTCAAGGGAAGAAGGAGCCAGAACCACCCGTGAAGGTAAAGCAGATCCTGGTACTTGAAATCATAGAAAAAGCTCATCGCGAGCGGAATACCCATAACCATGTCGAAAGAGAACAGCCGCCACCATTCTCCCGATTCCACTCCGCCGCGCGCGTTCCAGAACATCCAGCCGAGAAGGGCGAACGCGACGACCGCGCCCATCTGAATGTGGAACTTAAACTCGCTCGAGAGCATTCCGGCGAGGCATGCCATGCAAATGAGGAAAAGCGTGAGCGCGCGAAACGCGGAAAGTGCAGGCAATCGGACGTAACGTTCGGACAGATAGACATCGCCGACCGCCAAATGCAGACTCGATGCGATCACGAGCGCGGAAAACGATCCGAAATAAATCGCGATCCCGCTCGCGACTAAGAGGAGCGCGAGCTTCATCACGCCAAACTCGTTCTTCAGCGTACGCGAAAGGTAGTCGCCGGAATAGGCCAACGATAGCAAGTAGTGCGCGTAGATCCAGTACAAGCAAAGGTTCGTATAAAGCTCCGTTGGCAAAAACAGATTGGCCGCGAGGACTCCCGCCAAACTGAAGACGCGTACTTTCAAAAGATGTTCCACGCATATATTAGACCGCGAGGGCGATTTTGGGGCAAGCCCGCCCAAAGTCGGGAGTGGCCGTCTCGAAGCGGGACGGTGCCGTCGCTTTTTCATTCTAAATCGTATCAATTTCGCCCTATGGCCTAAAGGCGAGTGGGTAAACTGCCGAATCGTTTAATACGCCAAGAGCTTAAATAGTTTAGATTTTGAGGAACGTACGTTGGTAAATCGGAAGGTAAAATTGGCAACAGCCCTGCTGCGTGGAATTTTCCTCGCTCTCCCGCTATTCGGGTTGCCGGCCTTCGCCCAGTCGGGACCTTCGGCGCTCAATATTAGCGGCGGCTTGTTCAACCCGAACGGAACTCCGGTCAGCAACAGTTCGGTCAATTTCAAAATCGAAGTTCTCGATCCGAGCGCGACTTGCGTTCTCTATACCGAAAATCATTTGGCCCAGGATCTATCGAATTCAAAGGGCGGCTTCGCGCTTCAGATCGGCTCTGGAACTTCAAAGACCAATAATATTGACGGTGGTGCGCCTACGGCTTTGTCGTCGGTCGTATTCAAGAACCCGGGTGCGGTCGCGCCGTTTGCGGGCTGCGCGGGCGGATTAACCCTGTCGTCGGGCGACTCGCGCTTGATCCGCGTGTACTACGATCTCGGTGGCGGCTACGTCGCGATGACTCCCGATGTTCCGATCACGTCGTCGGCCTACGCGATGGTCGCCGAAACCCTCGAAGGCAAGGGCGCCGCGGACTTCGTGCAGGTTCGCGATGATGCGACGTACGATTTGAATCAAGCGAATGTCGAATCGATTTTCTCGGCAGTGAACTTCGCGAAACTCACCGCGCTCTTAAGCGGTAACGTTTCGAACCAACGCCTGCAAAACGTTTCGACGCCAACCGCGGCTAGCGATGCCGCCACCAAAGGCTACGCCGATGCCAACATTGGCGGACAGATCGCCGACACGTCGACCATCGGTCCCGCGGCCGGCAACGGCCACACGCTGATCTGGGACATGGGTCAGAACAAGTGGGTGACGGGCGTTCCGGCGGCGACCGATGCCTCGAAGCTCCCGCTCGCGGGCGGCACAATGTCGGGTGCGATCGCGATGGGCGCGAACGACATCACGAACATCGGTCATATGACGATGGCTTCGCAGCGCACGCTTCACCTTGGTTCCTACACGAACGCGCAAGAAACGACTTTGATCGGCACTCTCGGCGCCGGCGACGAAGGTAAAGTTTGGTACAACTCGGAAGACAATCTCTTTAAGGTTTGGACCGGTGCCGTCGCGGTGAGCTCGTTTGCTCCGAGCGGTGCGGCTGGAGGCGATCTGACCGGCACGTACCCGAACCCGACGATCGCGAACAACGCGGTCGTTGCAGCGACAATTGCAAGCTCGGCCGTAACCACCGCGAAGATCAACGCTTCCGGAGCGGTAGCGGGCGGAACGCTGGTGATGGTCGATGCGATCGACACGAGCCGCGTGGAGTATAAGTCCTGCGGCCTCGGCGAGATCCTGCAGTGGACCGCTGGCGGCTGGGCGTGCACGACGATGACGACCGCGATCGGTACGTCGGGAGTTACAGCTGCGACCTACGGAAGCGCGACGCAAGTTCCACAAGTGGCCATCAACGCTCAAGGCCGCATCACTTCGGCCACGAACGTTGCCATCGACTTCCCGGTCGTAAGCGTTGCCGGAAAAACCGGCGCGGTGACGCTCAACACGGGCGACATCACGAACGCCGGTCCTGCCGCGACCAAAGACTTCGGTACGGATCCAGGCGATCTCGTCGAGCTTGATGCCGGTGGAAAAATCCTTTCGAGCCTTCTCCCCGCAGGTACGGGCGATATTACTGACGTCGTTTCGGGCTCTGGCCTTACGGGCGGCGGAGCTTCGGGCGCGGTCACCTTGAGTGTCGACACCGGCACGACAACCGGCAAAATCGTGGCCGTCGCCGCGAGCAACAAACTTCCCGCCATCGACGG
>CAYPFC010000077.1:0-2600 GCA_964409815.1 uncultured Pseudobdellovibrionaceae bacterium | reverse complement strand
ACAAACCTGAACGCGGTTAAGATCCAAGGCCGCGACATCAACGCTGCCGCTCCGACTGCCGACCAAGTGCTCACGTGGAATAACGGAACGAGCATGTGGGAAGCGCGTGCACTGCCCGCAGGCAATACGGGCGACGTCACTTCGGTCGTTGCAACCACTTCGACCGGTCTTACCGGCGGTGGTATTGCGGGTGACTTGACTCTTGGAATCGATGTCGGCGTGACGACGGGTAAGATTATCCAGGTTGCGGCTTCCGATAAGCTGCCCGTCATTGACGGTAGCAACTTGACGAATATCACGGCCACGCAACTTCAAGGCCGTAACGTCTCGTCGACCGCACCGACGGCCAACCAAGTTCTCCGTTGGAATAACGGCACTTCCGTTTGGGAGCCGGCTGCGGAAACGGATGCCTTCACAGGTACCGTTACAAGCGTTGTAAGCGGTTCTGGTCTTCTAGGCGGCAATATCACTTCGACCGGAACTTTATCGGTGGATGTCGGTACCACCGCAGGCAAGATCGTCCAAATGCAAGCGTCGGATAAACTTCCCGCAGTTGACGGTAGTGATCTGACTCAGATCAACGCCGTAAAGCTTCAAACGCGCGCGGTCTCGAGCGCTGCGCCGGGTGCGGACCAAGTTCTTACTTGGAACAACGGAACCTCGATGTGGGAAGCGCGTGCGCTCCCTGCAGGAAACGTCGGCGACATCACCGCAGTCTCTGGCGATAGCGCGACGGGACTGCTAGGTGGTGGTGCGAACGGCGACGTGACGCTCTCGATCGATGTCGGTACGACGACCGGCAAGATCGTTCAGATGGCGGCATCGGATAAGCTGCCAGCTGTCGACGGATCGAACCTTACGCAAATTAATGCCGTACGTTTACAAGGCCGCAGCATCAACGCCGCCGCTCCGACAGCCGGCCAAGTGCTCACTTGGAATAATGGAACAAGCGTGTGGGAAGCCGCCGGCAATCCGGGATTGAACGCCTTCGTGCAAAATGGAAACTCCTTTGGTGCACCGGCCGTCCTCGGGACAAACGACGCTCAGCCTATTAACTTCGAGACGGGCGGCGCGGCTAGCATGACCCTAAATACGAACGGCTATTTGGGCGTAGGAACAACCACTGCAAGCAACCGCATGACGATCGGGGAAGATCTCGGTGCTGCGGGCGTTCCCGGCTCAACCGTGATGTTGGGCAATACCAGCGGCCATAGCGGATTCTCGACGGGCCAGAACATTTCCCATCGACTGATCGCCGGCTGGGTTTACAATGCCACGCCCGCCAACGCCTATGCGCGCCTGGCGACAACGGGCGGACAATCTCTCGCATTGAACGACGCCGGAGGAAATGTCGGCGTTGGCACATCGACGCCGCAAGCGCTCTTGCACGTCAACGGATTGATCCGCGCGACTGACATCTGCGACGAGAACGGCGCGAACTGTAAGGACATCAGCGGAGGTTGGGGCGGCGGCGGAGATATCGACGGCGTTTACACGAACGCGAGCACCGGCCTCTTAGGTGGCTTCGCGAGCGGTAGCGCCACGCTTTCGATCGATGTCGGAACGACGAACGGAAAAATCGTTCAAGTGGGAGCGTCGGACAGGCTTCCCGCCATCGACGGCCGCAACTTGACGAATATCAACGCCGTACAACTTCAGGCGCGTAACGTTTCATCGACCGCTCCGACCGCGGGCCAAGTTCTTAAATGGAATAACGGCACGAGCATTTGGGAACCGGCGGCGGAAGCCGATGCGTTCTCCGGTACCGTAACGAGCGTCGTAAGTGGCACAGGACTCGTCGCCGGCAACATCACGAGCACAGGCACCATCAATATTGACGTCGGTACGACAACCGGCAAGATCGTCGCTATGGCCGCGAGCGATAAGCTCCCCGCAGTCGACGGCTCGAACCTCACGCAAATCAATGCGGTTCGCCTGCAAGGCCGTAGCGTCAACTCGGCCGCACCGACCGCGGGTCAAGTGCTCACCTGGAACAACACAACGAGCGTTTGGGAAGCTCAAGCCTCCGCTCCAAGTGCAGGCTCCGTTGTTCAAAACGGAAACAGCTTCGGCGCGCTCATGACCGTCGGTACGAACGATGCCCAAGATCTGGCGCTCGAAGCCGGTGGATCCGAAAAAATGCGCATTCTTCAAAACGGATTCGTGGGAATCGGCACCGCCGCCCCTGCGAGCCGCGTACACCTCTATAGCACCGGGATGACGGACCAAGCGGACGACTTCAAGTCGACGACTTTCGCGGATTCCGCGGCACCGGGGATGGTCTACGAGCGTGCGCGTGGAACGGAAGGCACTCCGGGCGGAGTGCAGACAAACGACGCTTTAGGACTTATCGTCTTCAAAGGACATGACTCGTCGGCATTCAACGTCGTTAGCGCGATCGGCAGCAAGGCCGAATCGAATTTCACGACGACCGCGAGCACGCGAAACGCGAATCTGGTATTCGAGACAGCCACGTCTGGAGTGATGTCCGAGAAGATGCGCATTTCATCTTCGGGGTACGTCGGTATTGGAACCAACGCACCCTCGGATGCCGTCGATATCCGCGTCGCCAACTCAAAAGACGGATTGCGAATCGTCGA
>CAYPFC010000076.1:0-12176 GCA_964409815.1 uncultured Pseudobdellovibrionaceae bacterium | reverse complement strand
CGCGAAATAGCCGGGGACGACGGCGCCGAAGAAATTCCAATCACTGAAGTAGCGCATCTCGACCTTGATCTTCGGGTTTACGCTCGAGAGATCGACGAATGCGGGGTCGGGCTCCTCGGCCCTAAGGGAATTCGCCGCAATCGAAAGAAGTATAAGGATCGCGATACGCACTGAGCTTCCATTCCAGTGCATGCTTAGCGGAGAGGCAATCAGAATCAGTCTGCGCGCGCGGTCATGCATTGTCGAGACGACGCGCCTGCCCCATTATGATGGCGCGGAGGAGCCAAAGATGTCCGAAGATATGAAAGCCGAATTGGAACGTTTGCGGGCCGAGAACCAGGCGCTTAAGTCGACTAAACCCGAGCGCGGGACTTTATCGATGAAGGTGAGCGAGAAGGGCGCGCTTTCGATCTACGGAATGGGCCGTTTTCCCGTGACTCTTTACAAAGAGCAGTGGCTCAAGCTTCTCGGGATCGCGGACGAGATCAAGCAATTCATCAAAGACAACGATTCCCGCCTGAAAACGAAAGAGTAGATTAGACTCCCGCTTCGAAGGCGGCGGGCTTGCGCGACTCAACGTATTCGTCGAGCGTGATGCGGTCGTCGTCCTTCACCGTTACGTCGAGCTCGATCACTCGATTGGCGACCGTGCGCGCAAACTCGTAGTCATGCGACGTGAAGATGACCGTTCCGTTGAAGCGCTGAATGCCTTCGTTCACGGCCGTGATACTCTCCAAATCCAGATGCGCCGTGGGTCCGTCGAGCAGCAGCACGTTCGCGCCGCTCAGCATGAGCTTCGAAAGCATGCAGCGAACCTTTTCTCCCCCGGACAGGACTTCCGGCCTCTTGAGCGCCTCGTCTCGGCTGAAGAGCATGCGACCCAAAAAGCCACGAATGAAAGTTTCGTCTTTGTCGTCGCTGTACTGGCGGAGCCAATCGACAAGCGTCGCGCATCCCGTGTCGTTGAAGAACTTACTGTTGTCAGTCGGAAAGTACGCCACGGACGTCGTGATTCCCCAGGCGATCGAGCCCGAGTCCGGTTGCGCTTCCCCGGCGAGGATATCGAGCAGCGCGGTTTTGGCGAGATCGTTACGTCCAAGCAGCGCGATCTTGTCGCCGTTCTGAACGGTAAAGCTTACGTCCTTCAAGAGCGGCTGGCCGCCGATGGACTTCGATATCTTCGTGACCGTAACAATGTCTTTTCCGGCCTCGCGCTTCGGCTCGAAACCGACGAACGGCGACCGACGGGTGGAGATCGGGAGCTCGCTTAGGTCCAATTTCTCGAGCTGCTTTTGTCTTGAGGACGCTTGGCGCGACTTTGAGGCGTTCGCGCTGAAGCGACGGATGAATGCTTTGAGCTCCTCGGCCTTATCGGCGTTTTTCTTGGCTTGGTCCGAGCGTAAACGCAGATTGAGCTCGCTCGCCTGGCGCCAGAAATCGTAGTTGCCGGTGTAAACGGTTATTTTTCCGAAATCGATGTCGGCCATGTGGGTGCAAACTTTATTCAAGAAATGACGATCGTGGCTCACGACGATGACGGTATTCTCGAAGTTATAAAGAAACTCCTCGAGCCAGCGAATCGCGTAAATGTCGAGGTGGTTCGTCGGTTCGTCCAGCAGCAGGATGTCAGGTTGTCCGAAAAGCGCCTGAGCGAGCAAGACTTTGATTTTCTCCGCGCTGTCGAGCTCCTTCATTTTTTTCGCATGCAGTTCGACCGGAATTCCCAGTCCGGCGAGCATCGCGCCCGCGTCGGCCTCCGCGTTCCAACCGTTCAGCTCGGCGAACTCGGTCTCAAGCTCCGAGGCACGCTCGCCGTCCTTCTCGTTGAAGTCCGGCTTGGCGTAGAGGGCTTCTTTTTCGGCGATGACCTTAAAAAGCCGGTCATTGCCCATAAGGACGGTCTTGAGCACTTCGACGTCGTCATAGGCGTAATGATCTTGCTTGAGGACCGAAAGTCGCGCGTCCGGGGCCTTTACGATCTCGCCCGTGTTCGGCTCGATCTCTCCGGAAAGAATTTTCAGAAACGTCGTTTTGCCGGCGCCGTTCGCGCCGATCAGTCCGTAGCAGTTGCCGGGCGTGAACTTGACGTTCACGTCCTCGAACAGCTTGCGGCCGCCGAATCTTAAGGAAACGTTCGATGTACTGATCATGGGACGATAGGAATACGCCGTCGGACGCGGGAATTCAAGCCTTCGCTAGGGCGTCTTCGACGAGAGAAAGCGTCTTCTCTACCGCGCCAGGGACGGACAATTCGTGAGTCGGCAGTCGCAGATCCGGGCGCGAAGGGGCCTCGTAGGCCGAGTGAATGCCGGTAAAATTCGGGATCAGTCCCTGGCGGGCCCGATCGTAAAGATTCTTCCGGTCGCGTTTCTCGCACTCGCTCAAGGGACAATCGACGAAGACCTCCAGAAAGCGATCGCTCCCCACGACCCGCCGTGCCCCCGCGCGGTCGGCCGTAAAGGGTGAGATCGCGGCGACCACCACGATGAACCCCGAATCCGCCAGCAGGCGCGCGGTTTCAGCGATCCGTCGAATATTTTCGGAGCGGTCACCGGCGCCAAAACCCAAATCCGAGCACAAGCCCAAGCGCAGATTGTCGCCGTCAAGCACGCAAACTTGCCGGCCCCGATCAAAGAGCGCGCGTTCCAGGCCGCGCGCGAGCGTTGACTTCCCCGCGCCCGAAAGGCCCGTCATCCACAGTACGAGGCCGCGATGCCCGTTTCGTCGCTCCCTCTCGGCGAGCGTCACCTCGCTCGTTTCTTCCGAAAGATTGGGTCGGCGATCGGCGACAATTCGCCCGCCCCCGCCGATCCGGTAATCCTCGACGAGAGCAATTCGCCCCGTGCTCTCGCTCTCTTCGAAGTAATCGTAGGCGATCGGAGCATCGAGGCGCATTCGGACGCGCGCGAGGCATCCAGGTTCCGCGCGCTCGGCCGGCTTTTGGGTCATAGTTTCCGAATCCATGACGTACTCGATGCGCTCGACCGTCGCGGTGACTTCCGCGTGCGCGCAACGCAAGGAATAGCTCTTTCCCGCGCTCAGGGGCGTTCTGCCAAGCCAGAAAATATCCGCGGTTAGCGCGCGCGCGACGCGCGGGTCACGGCCGGGAGGAGCTCCTATTTGACCGCGCTCCAAGAAGAGCGGATCCTCGAGCGTAATTCCGACCGAGTCGCCCGGGAACGCGGCCGCGCGGCCCTCGTGACCGAACTCCTCGATGGTAAGCACGCGACTTTCGCGCTCACTCGGGAAAAATCGAATACGCTCGCCAACGCGCAAGCAACCGGCATCGACTCGACCGACATAAATCCTTCGGTCGTCGAATTTGTATACGTCCTGTAGGGCGAAGCGGAGCGGCTTTTGGTGAGCGCCCTCGGCGGGAGGCAGGTCCTCGAGCAGATGAACGAGCGAAGGGCCGTCGTACCACGGCATCTCGGCCGCCGAACTCATCAAGTTAGCCCCGAGAGTCGCAGCCATCGGCACAACGCGCGGCGAACGCATGCCGAGCAAGGAAAAGAGCTCGCGCACCTCGCCCTCGCGCTTAAGATAAAGCTCTTTCGACCAGGACGCTCTATCCATTTTATTTAGAACGACGATCACGCGGGGAATCCCGAGGATCTGCATGACCGCCGTCTGGTGACGAAAATGCGGCCTGACGCCCTCGTTAACATCCACGACCAGAATCGCGGCGTCCGCGCGCGAGGCACCGCCGACCATGTTCTTAAGCAATTCTTTGTGGCCGGGGGTATCGATAAGAACGAACTCGCGATCGCGATGCCTCCAACGCACTTCCGTGACATCGATCGTGATGCCTTGCTCCTGTTCCTCCTCGAGCGCGTCCAAAAGAAATGCGAACTCGAACTGTCGCCCCGATTTCTCGCACGTCGCCCTTAATTTCGAAAGCTTATCCTGGTGAACTTGGCCGCTATCGCTCAAGAGGCGACCGACGATCGTGCTCTTTCCGTGATCGACGTGTCCGGCGATCACTAGCCGCAAGCTCGTTTGCGTCACATGTACCCCTCTTCACGCAGCTTCTGCATGGCGTATTTCATGGCGTGATCTTGGGCGCGCCCCGAGCGCTCGCTAATTTGCGTGACTTTGAGCTCGGCGATGATCTCGTCGATCGAAGAAGCGTCCGACTCGATAGCGCCGGTACACGGAGCGCACCCGACGCTACGGTAACGGCGCCCGCCGTTGGCGAAGTAAAGATCGAGAATAGGAATTTTCTCTCGGCGGATGTAAAGCCAGATATCGAGCTCGCTCCAATGTAGAATCGGATGAATTCGCATGTGGGCGCCCGGAGGTGCCGCCGTCTGGTAATGGTCCCAGATCTCGGGCGGCTGCTCGCGGTAATCCCAACGCGCGCGCTCGTCACGCGGAGAAAACACGCGCTCCTTGCCGCGCGACCCCTCCTCGTCGCGGCGAATCGCCACGAAAACGGCGCGGTAGTCCTTCTCTGACAAATAAGATTTCAAGCCTTCCGTCTTCAGCGCGCGACAACATTCCATCCGCCCTTTCGCCGGCCCCATGCCGGTCGCCAAGGCCGAAGCATTCTTTCCCAACTGAAAATCAAGCCCCCACTCGCGGGCCTTTTCGTCGCGATAGCGCACCATCTCGGGAAATTTGTAACTCGTGTCGATGTGAACCACGGGAAACGGAACGCGACCGAAAAACGCCTTTCGCGCGAGCCAAAGCATGACCGTCGAGTCCTTACCCATCGACCAGAGCAAAGCCAAGTTCGGAAAGCGGTTATAAGCCTCGCGCAGAACGTAGAGTGAGCGATTTTCCAATTCGTGCAGATGCGCGTCTTCCATGCGCGAATAAATCTAGCACCGATTGCAAAAAATCGGTTGCGTTTTTCGAGGGCGGCAAAATTATAATTCGGAGATGAGCAATGCGCGGATTCAAATTCGCTTTAACACCGACAAAGAAAAGATCGACGCCGGGCTTCCCGCGTGGCGCGTGCTCGTCGACGGCACCGAGTATCTGGCGTCGTCCGTGCGGATCGAAGTTCCCACGTGGACCACGGAGGACATTCTTCCGACGGGACAGAAGAAATGGCATTTGAGTTGCGAGGGCGAGCTCCATTGGAGCGCGGACGTTTGCACGATCAAGGCCGCGGTTACTGTTGAAGTTCCATCACCTGAATTTCAGCGTTCGTTTTGAGGATAAGGAGCTCCATCTTATAGGAGTCAAAAGTCTGACCGTTCGTGGCGCTCGTCGCGAGTTCGCGGTAAGGGCTGGAAAGGTAGGAAACCACCGAATCGCAGCCGCTCGAAGCTTTCGTTTGCGCCACGAGCTGGTGGAAACGACCGGCATCGACGGGCTGACCCGCCAGCCGCGTGACGAAACCCTGCTGCCAACCTTGAATGCACGCGCGTTGAGAAGCGTGCGCGGCGATCTCGGCGCGAAGGGCCTCGGTCTGATCCTGGCGCCTACCGGGCGCGAGCTCAAACTCACGCAACTTTCTCTGGGCGGCCGCGATCGCCGCTTGGGAGTTTGAGTCCGCCGCCGAGAGCGCGGCACTCCATTCGGCCAGCGCCGAACCCGGCACTTCACTGAAAATCAATGTCTTTACGCGCGTGAGCTCTTCCTGCGCCGACTGAAGCGTCGCTTGTTGCTCGCGCTTTTCCTCGGTCTCGCGAATGAGGGCGATCTCGCGCTCGCGAAGAGCGACTTGGCCGAGCAGGTTCCCAGCGGCGGGCAGATAGTGCGTGAGATTTTTCGCGACGGCGGCCTCGTCCGTTTCGACCAGCGCCAGAATGAACTTCGTCAGATTCTCTTCTTGTAAGGGCGTACACGCGGCCGCGCGAAATCGATGTTCGCTCACGCTGCGCTTTCGGGCTTCGCACGCCAGATCGGTGAGCTCGGTGCTCGCCGGAGGGCGCGCGCAAATGGCCGGGGGATTGCGGGTCAGCATCGCGGCGACCTGCGCTTCCGAGGACGGCTTCGGGCCCGCGGTTTTCGTCCACTGCTCGGCCATCAGCACGGCGCGAAGCCCGTTCACCATTCCTCCGGCCGTGGAGCCGCGGAGGATGCGATTGAGCAGATCGATCTGCTGCGGTCCCTTGAGCGCGTTAAACGCCGGATCCTTCGCGAGCACCGCGCGCACGTTGGCGAGAATTCCCGTCACGATCGGGGCCGCGAAACTCGTTCCGTGATCGGACTGCATCGGCTGTCCGCCGCAAGTGCCTTCGGCGTTCGGATCAAGCGTCCCCACGTAGAATCCGGGCGCGTTCACCTCGCCGAGCTCCAATGGGGAGTTCGTTCCCGACTGAACGTCTTTGCCGCCCACGCGAAGCCAGCCATCGTCTTTGTCGGTGTTGTTAATTCCGTTTCCCGGCATGTTTCCCGCCGAGTTCACGACCATGCAGCCCATTTCTTCGAGCTGCTCGACGATCAAGGGGTTGTCGCGATCGGTATAAATTTTTTCGTAAGAGAGGTTGATGATTTTATGGCCGGAGTGACAAGCCTCGAGCAGCGACGCTTCGACCGTCCCCGTGTCCGAGTCGCCGTTCTCTTTCGTATCCACCCGGTAAATTCCGATGTCGGCGCCGGGGGCGAGCCCGACGCCGCCCTTTCCGCCGATCAAACCGGCGACGGCGGTTCCGTGAGGTTTGCCTTCGCTAAAGGCCGCCGTGTCTCCGCGCTCGTTATGCTCGAAGGTCGGCCGACGATTCATGAACTCAGCCATCGTCGGACTGAAACCGGAGTCGAAGACGGCGACTTTCGTGTGGCCGTCTTCGATCCCCATGCGCTTCATCTCCTCAAGCATGAGATCTGCGCCCACGGCGAGCTGAGCCTGCAGCGCGGGGCGCCCGTCCGAACTGCACGACAGGAAAATATCGCACTGGCCCGTCGCCACGGCCATTGCCAGCAGATCCTCGCGATTGTTCGTCTGAGCGGTCTCGACGCAACGACTCGCGGAGGCGGCCGGAGTAACCGGCTTACTCTGCTTGACCTCGCGAATCGCGGGAGTCCTCTTGAGTCTCTCGAGTTGCGCGGGAGTGATCGGTCGCACGAGCCGAATGAGGTAAAACGGGTGAAACTCTTTTACGATCTGGGCGCCCCCGGGAAGCGCGCCTATCCAGGCTTTTAAGGGCTGGCCGCGATGAACGATGACCATGATGTTGAGCTCGGGGTCGATCTGCGTGGGCTTACGCGACTTCGCCGGCGCGGCAAGACTGAAAATCAGGAGTGAAATGAGGGTGACCCAACGCACGAACATCGCCTTTAGATATCGGCATTTCCCCCTCGCGATCGAGAGGCCAGTCCTGTGCCGTCTTGAGACGTTTCCGGCGCTCCGCGCGAACCTTGCGGGCGGGACGTCCAGCGCATATACCGAAACGATGCTCATTTCGGTCGTTATTCCCACTCACAGAAGGCCGCAGGGTCTAAAGGACCTGCTGCGCTCGCTCGCGGATCAAGCGTTCGCGCGCGAGGCCTTCGAAATTCATGTCGTGAGCAATTTCCGGGAAGACCCCAGCCGCGAGATCGTCGATCGCTTCAACTCGGTCTTTCAAAACATTTTCTGGCATTACGTTGGGGAAAAAGGGGTCAACCGCGCGCGCAATCTGGGCTTACGGAAATCGCGCGGAGAAATCGTCGCCATGTTCGACGACGACTGCGTGGTTCCGCATCGTTACTTCTTGTCGGATATTTTGAGCGCGCATTCCGAGCATCCCGGAGCGACCGCGATCGGAGGCTCGTACTTCGTTCCGCCCGGCGCGAGCGCGGCGGAGATCGCCTACAATCAGATTTCCGACATTTGGCTCAAGCGCCGAACCGATAGCGGCGAAAAGTGCGTGAACCTCGTCGGCGGAAACGTCAGCTACAAGCGCGCGCACATGACCGAGCGCGGATTCGAGTTCAAAGAGTCCATCGTCTTCGGCGGCGCTGAAACCGATTTGCACTTACGCATGTTTAAGGCCGGCGCGGAATTGGTGTTCCTCGAAAACTTGAGAATCGAGCATCGCGCGCGCGTCAGCGGCCTCCAGCTCCTCAAGAAAGGCTACAAGCAAGGTCGCTCGTCGCACTCCCGCTGGAGTACCGGCCTCCACGTGCAGACGATCATTCCTCCAGGAACGGCCATCCCCACGCTCGAGTTCTGGCCGCGCTTTTGGAAAGAAAACTTCGATCGTGCGTTTTCCCTCGGTAGCGAGCAGGCGCGAGTTAAATCTCCGCTTCGTAGGCTGGCGCTGGGCGCGCGTCACCTCGCGAACGGGGTGAACGCGTATTTTAAAAAGGCGATGTTTCGATGGAACTTCGGAAAGCTCGAGCGCCGTCAGGTCGCAAGCCTCCCGTTACAGCGCTTTTACGTTTTGCCCGTTTCGGAGCGCTGTGAATATTCCTGTGGATATTGCGAGAGCCTCGGCTGCAAGCGCGTTCCGAAGGACTCGGTCGCCGACGAGTTGAAGAAAGCGAAGTTGTACGGGTTCAGGGAAATCCTACTCCCCTGCAACGCGATGTTTACCCGCGGGATCGAGAGCATCGTGCAGAAAATCAAAGATGCGGGTCTTGAGCCCACGTTACTGCTCAATGGCGACACGAACGCCCAGATCGATCTCGTTAAGCTGGGGCGCTTCCCGATTCCCATCGGATTTCACTTACTGCTCGGCGTGGCGTCCGACTACCAGTCGCGCATTCTTACGTTCCTCGAGAAACAAAAGCGCGAGTTCACCGCGACTTACTTTCACAGCGACCGAATCAGCGGCTTCAAAATTCTGAAGGACCTGCCGTCCTCGCTCGCCAACCGCGTGCACTTTCTTTTTCCGACGCGCGGGAGCGCCTGGAATCCGAAGCCTTCTTCCGTCGAGATTCACAAATTCTTAAGCTTCGTTCGACATAAGGTCAGCGCGAGGTACCTGCTTCACGTTCGCGGTCCGGCCGGTTACTGGCCCGTCCAGCGCGCCCACGAGCACTACTCGTCCGTTTACCCGCTGCTCGATTGTCGCTGGTCGACGGGCCCGGTTTCGAGAGAAGTCGAGTACTCCGTCATTATTCCGACCTTCGACAACGGTCCGCAGTTGGTGAAGGTGCTGCGCTCGTTGCGGGCGCAGACGCTCTCGCCGAATCGGTTTGAAGTCCTCGTTATGGACGACGGGAGCCGCGACGGCACCTTCGAGCTCCTTAAGGCCGAAGGCGAGACTCCCTTCCACTTGCGCTATTACTATTGGCCGCGCGATCCCTCGCGCGTCCTTCCCGAGTTCCGCGCCGGCCTGATTCGCAATCTGGGCGTCAGTCAGTCGCGCGGTGAATTCTTATGTTTCCTGGATTCCGACATTCTCACGCCGCCCGACTACCTCGAGGATCTTGAGCGGCGCTTCGATCGCCACGACGTCATTCAGCCCCGTCGCGATCTGCTCACGCGCGCCGCGAGCCTTGCCGCGACGGCATTTAAAAAGTTCGAAGGCGCGGAAGTTTATCCCGACGACAGCTACTGGGAGTCCTTCAAGTCTCTGGATTGCTGGCAGCAGACGCCGGTTTTTTGGAAGTACACGTGCACGTACGCGCTTTCGATGCGTAAAGATCTGTTCATGAAGGCGGGATGGTTTTCACCCGAGTTTTTTTCGTACGGCTTCGAGGACGTCGACCTGGGCTACCGTCTGTACAAACTGGGCGCGCGCTTTCACCTGAGCCTGAACACCGTTTTTCATCTTTATCCCGAGCGGGAAGTTCACAATTTTCATTTCGCGGCCCAGGAGCGCGCGAGCGCCTTGACGCTTTCGTCGCGCGTGTTCTTCCGCAATCGCCTCGACCCCGAGATCTTCAACGAGTTTTATCCCGGCTACTACCAGCCGCTGTACGTGAAGTTGCTTAAGCCCTACTACTTCGCGCGCTACCAGTACCAAAAACGAGTGCTCGGCCTGATCCCGTCTTCGAAGGCGCAACCCAAGCTCAAGGCGGTGCCCGTTGAAAGCTAGGTACTACGCCGTTCGCGGAAGCTCGGGAAAAGGCTGCCTCTATTGCGAGGCGATGGGCTTCACGCCTGCGCCTCTAGCCGACCAAAATTCGCACGAGTTCACCGCGTGGCTCGAGCGCGCGGGCTATTCGCACGCGGTCTTCGGCTGCGACACGCGCCCCCAAGACCTGCTTGAGAATTTCCATGCGTTCGGAGACTCCGCCCTCACTCCGGTCTTCGTGCGCCACGCGCTCGACGAGATTGAGCCGCTCACGAACACCTGGCTCGTCAGCGATCGCGTTCCCGCCGAACACCGGGGCGCGCTTCCACCGTTCATTTGGATTCCGAAGAAGTCGAAACGTCCGCTCGCCGATCAGGTTCGCGAATTTCCGCGCGAACTGCGCGAGCACTTCTTCGTGCAGTGGCCACACCCGAAGCTGCTCTCGAAATGGGGCTGGACATGGAGAGAAGTTTTGAAACAGCAGGAGTTTCTCGCGAAGTCCTTCCCGTACCTGAGCTGGAGGCTGCCCCCGGGATGGGACCTCTTCAATCCGGAGTTTGACGAAGACCTGAAACTCGAGACTCCGCCCGAGCTCGCGCGCGACGAGCGACCCGACGACTTCGCACCGGAAGTGTCCATCGTGATCCCGACGTATAACAACCGCGTTCCCTTACGTTCCACGGTCGTGCAAGCATTGAAGTCGCGCGGCTCGTTCGAAGTGATCGTCGCCGACGACGGAAGCGACGATGGCACGCGCGAATGGTTCGACGCGCATTTCGGCCACGAGTGGCCGAAGGAGCTCGTGTACTTAAGGATCTCGCGCCCCCGACCGCGCGCCATGGGTGGCGGGGGCTTTCGCGCGGGGATCGCGCGCAACACGGCCTCCGTTCTGGCGCGGGGGCGCATTCTCCTGTTCCTCGATTCCGACATCCTGATTCCCGACACCTACGTTCAAGAGCTATTGGATCTGCACGAGCGCTTCGATCTTATTCAAGGCACGCGCCTCCAGTTCAAGAACACAGCTCCCGAAGATGGCTTTCAAGAGTACGAGAAGTTCGCGCCCGTCGACCTGGAGCCGCTGAACGAGGCCTGGGAGACCTTCCAGCATCGCCTGCGGCCGTGGGACGACTTGATTTACAAATGGAAATTCGTTTCGACATTCTGCCTTTCGCTCAAGCGTGAGGCGTTCTTCAAGCTCGGCGCGTTCCGCCGGTCATTTCATAAGTACGGGTTTGAGGACACCGACCTAGGCTACCGGGCGGCGCAAGCGGGCCTGAGGTTTCACCGCTCGACGACGGCCGTATATCATTTCAAGCATTGCGAGAACCGCTCCGAATACCGGCACAACCCCAAGCTCAAACAGCGCCTGCTGAGGGAGTCCGCCAAGATTTTCTACCTGAATAATCCCGATACGCAGGTAGTGAGCGCGCTGCCTCGGTACTTAAAAGATGAATCCAGGTGGAGTCGCCTATGGACGTAGTTCGTACAAACGAAATTCGCCTCATGCTCTTGATGTCGCGCGATCTGATGACCGGCCGGCAGAGCGGAATCGAGTCATTGAGGCATTTGCGCCGCTGGATGCTCTGGGAAGGCAAAGAAGAGTACGCGCGCCTGATCAAATACTTCGAAAGCCTTGGCACCGAGGCGCACGGGGAGCTCAAGCGCGGTCTCTCGACGGGACAAATCGAATCGAAGCTCTGGCTGATCGACATTTTACGCGGGATTCTTCCGCGCGATCGCGCCTACCGTTTCGCGGTGATCGGCGGATGGCTCGGAGTCCTGCCCTATCTCCTGCACCAACTTCAACCCGAGCTCGTGAGCCAGGTCGTACAGCTGGACCTCAATCCCGACGTGAATCGCATCGCCAAGGGTTGGAACGTCCCACTCGGCGAAAACTTCACCGCGCTCGACAAAGACGCGCTCCTTTACGAATACGAAGATCAGCCCGAGATCGTCGTCAACACGTCCTGCGAACACTTCACTCAGAAGGAACTCGGCCTCTGGCTGCGGCGTTTGCCCGCCGGCCGCGTGGTCGCGCTACAGTCGAACGATTTCTTCGACGAGCCCGGACACGTGAACTGCTACCACAACGTTTTCGATTTCCGGAAGAGCCTCGAGCTTCAGACGTACCTGTTCACCGGCGAAATGCAGTTTGAGAAATACCGACGTCACATGGTGATCGGAATCACGCGCGGCCTGAATTAGAAGCGGCTGTGCTTGAGCGCCCCGCGCGCCAGGAACTCGCCGAAGCCGAAGAGCGCCGGAACGAATGACTTG
>CAYPFC010000075.1:0-12230 GCA_964409815.1 uncultured Pseudobdellovibrionaceae bacterium | reverse complement strand
TCGAGGCGGTGGACCTCGGGAGCTACCGGATCGAGGTGCAGGCGAAGCGCGCGATCCAGCTCGCGGCGGAGGAGGGGGTGGTGGACCCGGTGCCCGTGGGCGCGGGCGGCGCGCTGCCGGACCTGGAGCTCGAGCGCCTCTCGGAGATCGTGAAGCAGTTCAACGAGCTCTTCGGGAACAACACGCGCGGACCCGATGGTCAGTTCTCCGAGAACGGATACCTCGCCCTCGCGAAGTGGGACGGTCGTAAGTCCAATGGCACTTACGACGCCAACGCGCGCGACGGCGTGATCGACGCGAAAGACGAAGTCTTTCAGAACCTGCGCTTCTGGTCGGACCGCAATGTCAACGGCGTTGCCGAGACCATGGAGCTCTATCGCGTTGAGGAAGTGGGAATTGTTTCGATAAATTTAGATTACGATCCGAACTTCGCGGAAACCGACCGCTGGGGCAATGAGATCAAGATGAAGTCCACCGTAGAGTCGACGGACGGCATGCTGTACCTTATGTACGATATCTGGTACCGCCGAGTTGACTAAGCAAGCGTTGCCACGGGTTTGATCCTCCGATAGTCTCTGAGGCGTTTTGGAATCCAACACGACGCCTCCTAAATCACTCCAACGCTCAGAACTGCTGCTTTTGTTCCTTCTGGCCATGGTCCAATTCACGCACATCATGGACTTCATGATCGTGATGCCCATGGGTCCGCAGCTCATGCGCCTATTCGAAATCTCTCCCCGTCAATTCGGCTTCCTGGTTTCGGCCTATACGTTTACGGCGGGCGCGAGCGGAATTCTGGGCGCCTTCTTCATCGATCGCTTTGATCGCAAGTCGGCATTACTAACGGCGTATGTCGGTTTTACGATCGGCACCCTCGCGTGCGCCATCGCGCCCAACTACATGTTCCTCCTCCTTGCGCGCGCGCTGGCGGGTCTTTTCGGCGGTGTGCTTGGCGCCCTGATCTTTTCCGTCGTGGGCGACGCGATCACTTTCGAAAAGCGCGGCCGTGCCATGGGGATCGTGATGGCGTCGTTCTCGATGGCGTCGGTCCTCGGGGTTCCGACGGGCATTTACCTGGCGACGCGGATCTCGTGGCATGCCCCGTTCGTGCTCGTGGGAATCGCCGCGACCGTGAACTTGCTTATGCTCTGGCGCTTTATGGGCCCGATGCGCGCGCACCTATTGAGTCCCGAGACCCGCCCGAACCCCTGGCACGTCATTGGCGGGATCGCGACGAATCGAAATCAAATGAACGCGCTCATCTTCATGGTATTTATGATGTTGAGCCAGTTCCTGCTCATTCCGTTCTTTAGTCCATCGATGGTTGCGAACGTCGGATTCCTCGAGACGGACCTGCCCTACATTTACTTCTGGGGCGGCCTGCTCACGATCTTCACGTCGCCGCTCGTGGGCCGTGCGGCGGACCGCTACGGCAAAGCACGCATCTTCACGATCGCCGCGTGCCTCTTGCTTATTCCGGTTTTGATCATCACGCACTTGGGTCCGACGCCGATGTGGGTCGCGCTTCTCGCCACGACCATGTTCTTTATCTGCGGTAACGCGCGCTTCATTCCGGCGATGGCGATGATCACGAGCACGGTAAAGCCGGCCACGCGCGGAAGCTTCATGGCGATCAATTCGAGCGTTCAGTCGCTCTCGTCGGGCACGGCATCTTTAATTGGCGGATTGATCGTAGAGACAGGCCCAGGCGGTCAGCTTCTTCACTATAACCACCTGGGGTATCTCTCGGCAGGGCTGTCTTTATTGGCGATTTATCTTGGTCGCAAACTTAAGCCGGTGGACGCCACGACCGACTCTTAAGAGCCCACTCTTTCGAATGAGCCCGCGAACTCACTTCTTCTGAATGCTGAAGGCGACTTTCTTAACGCCGCCGCCTTTAACCGCGTCGACGATTTCGGTCACCATCTCCAGAGTCGCGTCTTTATCGGCGACAAGAAGAGCGGAAACTTCCGGATTAATTCCAACGATGCGAGTGGACTCCTCGCGCAGGCCTTCGAGCGAAACGGATTTGTTGTTCACGAACAACTCACCCTGTTTGCCAAGAACGACGCGCAGAGGATTCTTGTCCTTCTCATCTTTGGCGGTCGTCGACTTCGGGAGCGTGATGTCGATCTTCGGTTGCATCACCAGAGGCGCGGCAACCATGAAGATGATCAGAACGACCAGAATGATGTCGACGAGCGGAATGACGTTGATTTCGGCTATCGTGTGCCCATCACCGCCGCTATTGTCGGTCTTCGCAGCCATCGCTTAGCCCTTTCTGCTCTTGGTGTACGCCAGGCAGAGGTCACGAGCGGCATCGATGTTGTTCAGGATCGACGATACCTTCTTGTTGAAGAAGTTGAACGCGACAACCGCGGGAATCGCCACGGCGAGACCGATGGCGGTCGATACGAGCGCGTGCGCGATACCGGCCATGACCACTTCGTTCCCCTGTCCGGGAGCGTTTGCGAGGTCGTTAAACGCCTTCATGATCCCCATAACGGTTCCGAGGAGACCGACGTAAGGAGCGTTCGAAGCGATCGTTCCGAGCATCGTGAGATTCTTCTCGAGAGCCGGCTTTTCAATCGTCTTGAACGAGTTGAAGAGATCCTCGAGACCGTCCGGGCCTTTGGTCTTCACGTAAGTGAGTCCGTGCTCGAGAGCGCGGCCTTCGATCGAACGCTTATCTTCAGAAAGGGTGACGATCTGGTTCAAGTCTTTAGCTTCGATCAAGGTTTTAAAACCTTGCTGAATGCCCGAGCTGCGCGAAGAAATGCGCTTCAGCGAGACGTATCGCTCGATCATGATCGCGACGCTCACGACGCTCATGATGGCCATCAAGTAGAGAATTCCGTGAGCCGATGCTTCGGCGATGTGAAATAGTGACTCCATTAAACTGTTCTCCCTTTTAAAAAATTAAACCTTAAGCCCAATTACATACTGGCCGAGTCGGACGCTTCTTCAAGCTTAAATTCGACCCGAACCTGGTGACCTTCCATACGAACCGGATTCCCGTTCTTGTCCACGAACGGGCGATACTTATAGAGAGACACGGCTCTGCGCGCTTCACTGGCGAACATATTCTTTTGCTCGCCATCGAGAACGCGCACGTTTTCAACGTCGCCTTTTTCCGTAACATCGATCTCAAGCAAAACCCAACCTTCCACACCGCTAATCAAGGCGGCGCGCGGATATTTTGGCTTGATCTTATAGTACGGCGTATTCGCGAGGTTGCGTTGTTGTGATGCCTGTCCGTCTTCAGGCTTCTCTTCTTTCTTCTCTTGCGTTCCTACGACATCGCTTTTCTCATCCTGGAGTTCACGAGGAGCATTCTGTTCGGGAGGAGGAGGTGGAGGCGCCGGAAGTGGAGGCTCATCGATCACTTCGTAAGCCAGATCTATGTACTCCTCAGCAGGAGGCTCAGGAGCGGGGCTCCAATTCATGTATCCAATGACCCCGCCCGCAACCGCCACGTGCACGCCGATCGACCAGAACATCGATCCGGCGGCAGATCTGGGAGAAAATAAATTTAAAATGCGACTCATCATGGCTGTCCTTTTCCAGATTGTAAGCCACTAACCTCTAGAAAGTGGCTTTGTAACCAGTATAGTACTGCCTGCCGATTTGATCGTACAACGTGATATTCAACGGGATGTTCGGATTCGAATCGTCAATCGGCGGTGTAGAACCCATCAAGTTATAAATCCCTGCAGAAAGCGTTCCAAACCTTTTCATCTTGTACGAGTACGAGAGATTAAAAGTCGTGTAGTTCGGCAACATGCCCGTGCCTTCCACTTCTTTTTCCTGACCCGCAATCGTGAGCGCCGACAAAGTCACGTCGTGGCGTTCGTTCGGCACGAAACCGAGAGATGTAACGTTGCGCCACTTAGGAACGCCGTTTTCACCCAACTCGTTCTTCTGGCCGGTGCCAGGAAAACCTTCCTGTTTGTACCAGAAAAGGTGCGAGTGGTCCGTACCAAGGCGGAACTTGCCAAGACGAACGCTCGAACCCACGTCGATACCAAAGACTTCACGCTTTGACAGGTTTTGTAAGGGAGCTTCGATCGACTCGATGTAACCTTGGGCATCGCGTACGACAATCACGCCGTGCTGAGCCGGGTCGATTCCCATTTGCTCCGCGAGCGTTACGTCTTCCATGTCGATGCCTACGACGTTGTTCATTTTCGTCAAAAACAAGTCCGAGCTGATGTTGAAATCGCGCGTCGGTTCGTACATAGCGCCGAAGTTGTAGGAGAGCGAGCGCTCTTCCTTCAAGCCGGTGTTACCACTGCTAGTGGTGAGGTACTGGCTCGGGCTACAAGCCGGGGTACCCGGAACGTTGTTCGCCTTTTCGCGTTCGCACGACACGTGATCGATAAAGGTCGGATAACCCTCTGAAGTCGAAGCATACAGATCCTGCATCAGAGGAGCTTTAAAACCGGTACCCACAGAGCCGCGCAGAAGCACGCTCTTCGTGGGACGGTAAACGAGACCAACCTTCGGGTTCGTCGAGCTGCCGAAGTCCGAGTACTCGTCGTAACGACCAGCTAGTTGGAGCTCGAGGTCGGAAGTCAGCGGAGCCGTGAGCTCAGTGAAAACCGCGCGTGTGTCGCGCTGACCACCACCGCTCGAACCGGCGTTACCGAACACGTCGCCCGCGACCGAGCGTTCGTCGAATTCGTCGCGATATTTTTGGAACGTATAGGACGAGCCCACTGCGAGACCGAGATCGCCCGAAGGCATTTCAGCAATGGGGCCAGCCGCTTTGATGTCGACCGAGGTTAACTCCGAGGTCTGCTTTTCCCACGGCTGATAACGCGTGTTTTCGATGTTTCCACGCGCGCCAGGCGTACCGAGCGGATTGAACTGACCATTGGTAATCGCCGTCACGAGATCGTTCGTGATGGCGTAACCATTCACGCCTTGATCCAAAGTGTGAATTCGATTGTACGCCGTCGACACGTCCACTTCCCAGCCGCCGCCGACGTCGACGGTGTTACCGAGAAGAACGTTATACGCCTTCGTATTGACTTCCGAATCGCGCGTGCCCAGCTCGGTTAAGCGATAACGAACTTGAATATCGCTGCCCGGGGTGTGACCCGGAAGTCCCATTCCGTCCGCAACGGCGCCAGGGATAACGAAGATGTCGGGCGAGGGCGCGTACGACCATTGAACTTTCTTTTGCGTTCCGCCGAGACGCACGCGAGTGGTCACGCGCGAGCCGATCGGAATCGTGGTTTCCGACATCACGCTCAACTGCTGGAGCGCCGGAAGCTCGGTCGAATAGTCGCCATAACGGAATTGACAAAGGGTTCCGCCCTGCTGATTCGTGATCATGTCCGCGGGACAGTTGGCATCCGCCTTCCAAGTGCCTCCGACATCGCGCCAGCTACCCGGGCTACCCGTGGTGCTCAAGCCGGTGTTCGACCAGCTGCGATCGCGCGAGTAAACTTTCTCGTTGTCACGATATTGAACGACGTTAACCATGTTGGCGCGGCCGATGTTCACGCCGTTCACCAAGCTGATCTCTTGCTTCTTACCGCCAGGCTGTTGCGGAGTATTTTGAGCGAAGCTGATTTCCGAACCGACGAAGTCTTTGCGAGTGATGATGTTCACCACACCGCCGAGCGCGTCCGAGCCGTAGGTCGCTGAGGCGCCGTCTTTCAAAACGTCTACACGCTCAATCGCCGCGGTCGGAATCAAGTTGAGATCCACGGAGCCGGAAACGGCATCCGAGGGAAGACGCTGACCGTTCAGAAGAACGAGCGTGCTCGAGGAACCAAGACCACGAAGGTCAACATATGCGTTCCCCGCAGTGTTCGACCCCGAGTCCTCACGAACCGAGCCGAAAGAGTTGGCCGTCGTATCGCGAAGAACGTCGGCGACTGAGTTGTAACCAGATTTTTCGAGTTGTTGGCGAGTGACGGTTTGAATCGGCGAAGCGGTTTCGACGTCGATACGTTTAATGTGAGAGCCCGTAACCGTGACCTTTTCGACCTTCTTGGCCTCAGGCTTTTTCTCATCTTCCGTCTGGATGGTCGAAGTGCCTTCCGGTGCCGCGACTCCAGATGTTTCGCTGCCTTGTTGTTGAATCGGAATCGTACTGGTCTGCGACCATGCCTGAACGGCAAAGAACGAAATTACTACGAACGCGAAATTGCGCATCGTCCACTCCCTCCAAAATTTTATCTATCCCCACTTAGGCGCAACCCACGCCTGCAGCTGTCACTGCGAACCTTGGGTTGAGCAATCCAAGTGCCAACGTCGATCCACCCTAATTCCACAATCCTTGTACGATGAGTATGGTTTTCTACCGAATCTGGGTGTTTGCCGACACCAGTGGTATCAAACTAACTCCATCGCGGTGTCAAAATGTCAGACTTTGGTCGGGTTTGGAAGTAAATCTTACGCAGAGTGTGCAAGAACTGTAAATTTGGCGCGCCGAGGAATAGTTTTCGATACGAACTCACCGTGTTTCGGTGTCAGAATTTCTCTAATTGCGCTCCGCGTTATTAAGCTCGCATCTCTCCTTATATAGGATGCGATTGAAGCGCGCGATGAATCTGCTTCCACTGCCCGCGATCTTCCGGCGTCAAAAGGCAGAGCGCGCGACCAGCTTTCCCGTTGCGAGCGGTGCGACCGATCCGGTGAACGTAGTCCTCCGGCTGCTGAGGCAAATCGTAATTGATCACGTGAGCGATATCCGAAATGTCGAGCCCGCGCGAGGCGATGTCGGTCGCCACGAGAATGCGGAAATCGCCGCGACGAAATCCTTCGATCGCGTTCTTGCGCTGGGCTTGCGTGCGGTCGCCGTGCAGGTACGTCACCGCGTAGCCGTAATCCTGTAAGTAGCGCATAAGACGATGCGTGCGATGCTTCGTACGCGCGAAGATCAAGACCGATCCTTCGCGAGCGTTGAGCTCGTCAAGAAGCACGTCGTTCTTTTCCTTCGCGGTCGTCTCGATGATCGCCTGTTCGATTTTCGCTACGGGTTTCGCGGCTTCTCCGACCGAAACGCTTTCGGCCTTATAGAGAAATTCTCCCGCGAGCCTCTTGATGTTCTCGGGAAACGTCGCCGAGAACATCATGGTCTGGCGCTTTTGCGGCAGGAATCTCTTGATGACTTTGAGCTGCGGATGAAAGCCCATGTCGAGCATCCGATCGGCCTCGTCCACCACGAGGATGGCGAGATTCGCGAGCAATCGCGGCTGGTGATTCAAGTGATCCACCAAACGGCCGGGAGTCGCGATGAGGATACGCGGTTTCTTCTGGAGCTCTTTTGTCTGCGCCTTCAGCGGAAGCCCGCCGATAAGGAGGATCGAGCGCAGCTGAGGCTGGCCGGAGGTGAGAGCCTTCACGACTTCGTGGATCTGCAGCGCCAGCTCGCGCGTCGGCGCCAAAACGAGCGCCGTTTTTTCCTGGAGAGAAATCAATCGCGTCAGCGTGGGAATCGCGAACGCCGCCGTCTTACCGGTGCCGGTCTGAGCCATGCCGAGAAGATCGCGGCCCGTAAGCGCGACGGGAATCGCCTTTTCCTGAATCGGAGTGGGCTTTTCAAAACGCATCGCTTTGAGGGACGCCCGGAGCGTACTGGGCAAATGGAACTGATCGAATGTAGACATGCGAGGCAAGGTAACAGGAATCGCGCACGCGCGATAGGGGCAAAAGTACAAAGCCCACGGCGGGCTCCACCGTGGGCTACTCAATCGATTTAGTTGGCGTAGGCGAGCTTCGGAGCTTGCCCCGAGAGTAGATCTTCCTCGCTCGACGCGCTCGAGACCTCTTCCGGCGTGGCTTCTCGCGCGGCGAGCGCCTCGATCTCGAAGATCAGATCTTGCCCGGCGAGCGGATGATTCGCATCGAGAGTCACTCTCTCGGGCGCGACTTCGGCCACACGGTAGACCCGCGTCTTGCCTTCGTCGTCTTCCACCTCGAGCGCCTGCCCCACGCGCACGGAAGCCTTCAGCTCCTCGCGCGGGCAGATCAAAACAAGCTTGGGATCGTAGTAGCCGTAGGCTTCTTCGGCGTTGAGCGCGATCTTGCGCCGCTCACCCTTTTTCAGGTTCGACAAAGCCTTCGACAGGCCACGCAGCGGACCGCGGCCATCCGCGCAGGTCAGAACATCTTGGCAGTAACTGGAGCTAAGCACTCTCCCCAACCGATTTTTCAGAACACAATGGAGAGATACGATTTGAGCTTTCATCTCGATCTCCTTGTCGTGAATGAGGCCAATAAACGGGTACAGTCTCAGATTCAGGAACAGGATCGGTGCGTAAGAAAGACGCGTGAAAGAACAATTCCAGTATACGGCTTCGCGAGGAAAATAGCGAGCGCCCATCTCGATTTAGGTTGGGCCACACGGGGGTAGACAGGTGTCTCATTTTGAGACAGCGTCGCCGCTCTCGTTCGTTCTCGCGGCCCTCCGGTCTTGCACCTTCAGCCTGGCGGTGAAAACACTCCTCGTATTACTCATTCTTATGCCCGCCTTGGCGCTGGCCAATATCCCGGCTCCGGCGATGCTGCCCATGCCCTCCATGGGCGCGGCGCCCAGCCTTGGGACCGGAGCTGGCTTCGGCCAAGGTATCGGCAATATGTACGGCAACCCCTACGCGAATCGCTTCGCCAATCCCATGCAAATTCCCGGCGGCTACCCTTATTTCGGCTCACCCTTTGGAAGATACGGCAGTCCTTATGCCGGAGGTTACGGCGCGCCTTATGGCGGCTACCAAGGAGCCCCCTACGGCTACGGAAGCCCCTACGCGAACATGTACGGCGGCGGCGGCGCCTTCGGCGGCTTCATGAGTTTGCTTCCGTTCTTCGCGAATCTTTTCGGTGGCGGGAATTCCTTCGGCGGCAGCTTCGGCAACTCGGATTTCAACGTGGGCGGCTGCATCGGCTGCATGCACGGCTCGATGTACTACGGCGGAATCGCTCCGCTTCAGTATCAGCCTCAGTCCGTAATCGGAGGCGATCGATTCGCGAGCACCGAAGCCGGCTTCATGCCCGCGCCCGCGGTGATGCCCAGAGTTTCGAATACCGGCGGAGACCGCTTTGCTCGCGTGGATTCAACGGTTCGCTCGGGCGGAGGCGCACCGGCCGTCGCCGGCCCCGCCACTCGGCCCGGAGTCGGCGAGCGCGCGCCCGCGATCCTTCCTCCGGCGAGCGGCCACGAGGCGGCCGCCGAGCGCTCCCCGATCTGGCCGGCATTCATTCGCGCCTTCAATGCGTGCGCACCGGGATGCCAGCCCGCGCACTACGCCGCCTTCGGCGAACGCGAAGACGAGCACGGCAATCCGAAGCCCTCTTGCCATCGCCAAAGCCTCGCGATCGACTTAGGCGCGATGGTTTGCGGCAGCCAGGTTCACCAGGCGATCGATCGCGGACGCTTCGAAGAAATGGTTCAGTGCATGCGCGGAAAAATGGGAACCGTTCTTTACCGCAATGGCGCGGGCCGCACGTCGGGCCACCGCGATCACGCGCACTTCAGCAACGGTTGCGTAGATATGGGACGGAGGATGGGATGATGAAACTCTTGATGCTGATAACAAGCTTTATGATTTCGTTCTCGGCACTCGCCGAGACGCACGAGTTCGGACGCGCCGATATCGGAACGATCAAGATCTCGCTCTTGGACGTCGGTCCGATCTACGCGCGCTTCGAGATGCACATCAGCGTCTTGTGCAAAGACCGCCGCTCGCTGAAGAATTTGGTGACGCCGACCTGGGAGGACGTCCTTCCCAAGGAAAATATCTGCGTCTTTTCTCAGCCTCGCTTCAACGAATCGACGACCGAGCTCACGATCACCTTCGGCACGTCGAAATTCGGGCCCGGACAGGCGCGCTGCAACCAAGGTTGGACTCAGAAATTCAATTTGAAAGAATTGTGCTCGGCCTGGGCCGATTAATCGAACGGACGCGCCTTATTCATGTCGAGCACGCCGTTGAGCGCGCGAAGCATGTTGTCGCTCGCCAGCGGGCGGCTCATCGTCACGGTCGCGATGAACTTTCCGTCCGGCGCTTTGAGGGCGCTCGAAACCGCCTCCACTCGGAGCAATGAGCCGTCTTTCCTCAAGATCGTCGTCAGGATGGGCTCGTGGGCGCCCTGCTTCATGATCTTCGCGAGGCCGGCGCGCGACTTTTCGATCTGGTCGGGACTATAGAGCTGCTCGAGCGTGAGCCCGATCATTTCGCCCTTGCCGTAGCCGAGCTCTTCGCGCAAGCGCATGTTCACGAACACCACGTTCCCCTGCTCGTTCAGCGAATGAATGAAGAACGGCGCCTGCTCGAGGTAGTCGTGGTATCGGGAAAGAATCTCGTCGGAGTCCTTGAGCTTCCCGCTGACTTTGCGGAGCTCGTCCTGGGTGTCGTTCAGCTCGCGCTCGATGCCCAGCAGGTGATCGAAGTCCCCGCTGACAACCTTGAGAATGTCCCGGGGAGACACGAGGCCGATGAACTTTCCGCGCGCGTCCTTGATGAGCAGCCTTTGCGTGGGCGACGCGAAGAGCGCTTTTGTTGCCTGGGAAATCGGCACATTCTCTTCGATCACGTCGATCTGCTCGAGGAACTCGCGATGGTGAAACACGGTGTCCTTCGACTTGTCGGCGGCATTGTGAACCTTGAGAAACGCGCGCACGAGCCCGAGCTCGGTCAGCAAACCCAGCGGCTTTCCATAGGCATCGAAGACCGGAGCGCTCGAGATTCCGTTGTCGAGGAGAGTATCTTTCGCCTCGGATAACGTCTTGCTGGAGGCGATCGACACCAGGGACTTAGCCATTAAATCGCGCACGAATTTCATATACTTCTATTGCAATTTAAAATGGCGTGCGAATCAAGCGTCGCCTTTATGGCTCGTTGAGTTAGGACCCTTTAATGAATGACTTTGTCGAGATCCTTTTCTTTAGACTGCGCGAAGTATTTCAGCCCTATGAGAACGCCGTAGTGGTTGGAGTCCTCAAACCCTTTCGGTGTGACCGAATAGGAGTAGCGAAGATCGACGATCGCCGACCACCGCCCCTTCGAGATCGGCTCATGCTGGTAAGAAAGGTCGAACCCGTACTCGGTCATGTCGTCTGCCGAAGTGTTGGGCTTGGCTCCTGCCGGGAAGTCGTTGCGCAATATCGTCGGGTCTCCCATCGAGTACGACGAAAAGAATCCCGCCGCCGCCGAGTTTTTTTTATTAAACCAGTGTCGGTAACCCATGACGATGTACATGCGTTTTCCGCGCTCGGTGACCACGAGGTCGTCCTTTTGCACCGAAAAAACCTTGTCCAGATAAAAGAATGAGATCTCAAGCCCGCCGTACTTGTGAAGGTCACCCTGCACGACGAGCCCTCCGCTGCCCACGAACGGAGACTCGAAACGATGATGCCATTGGTGCGTGGCATACCCGAAGAATCCGCCGGTGACCCAGATATTTCCGTCGACGGGCTGGTGCGCTTGCGCACGAACCGAGAAAGCGACGATGAGGAAAACGAATATTCTGCTCACAATCCCACTCTATCCGGAGTATCTTTGTTCGTGCAATGAGAGTCGTCCTAACGCTTACTTCTTTTGCCCTCTCGCTTATTTTTCTTTTCCCCGTATTCGCGGCGGAAAAGAAGAGTAAAACTCCACCCAAAACGAAACCGAAGCAAGTGACCGAGCAGCCGCAAAGCCTTCCCGAGAAAGCTTTGGACGCGACCGACAAAGTCGGCGAAGTCATCGGTCGCGCGGCCGACCGCATCGATGTGGGAATCGCGGGCAAGCGCTTCGTCAAGAAGCCTAACGAATCCTCCGCGAAACTCACCCAGCTCCTCGTTCATCGCGAGGGCGGCAAATTCTCGAGCCACACCGACTTCGGAATTAACGTTCGCCTGCCGAACCTGGAGCGCCGCTGGCAGCTCCGCTTTACCAGCTACGACGAGGACGAAGCGGAACGCAATCTGCAGGAGCGCCGCCGGGTCCGCACGACCGCGCGCCGCCGCGAATACGGGGCGGGACTCTTGTTTTTACGCCGGTTGGGTGACGTGAAAGCGACCTTTCAGCCGAGACTTGAACTGAAGGACCCTCTCGAGATGTCCTACGTCCTGCGTCTTGAAAGCGCGGCCGAACACGGAAAGACCCGCCTCGCTCCACGGCTCGAGCTTTTTGCCGATCCTGAGAAAGGGACGGGAGAGTACTTCTCGCTCGAATTCGTAACCCCTATCAATGGCAAACTCGATTTCGTCTTGAACAACGAGGAAGAGTACC
>CAYPFC010000074.1:9756-12381 GCA_964409815.1 uncultured Pseudobdellovibrionaceae bacterium | reverse complement strand
GCCGTCGCCGGCCTCTTGCATCACCCGGCGGATATAGTCGCGAGCGGCTTGCGGATTATCGTAGCCCTGACCGCTATAGCCGCCGAGCACCACGACGGGGCGCCCTTGAGCGGCGCTGCGAAGCTCATCGTAAGAGACGGCACGCGCGTGCGAAGGCGAGAGCTCGCTCACGTACTTCATGTACGCCATATCGCGCTCGGCAAGCTTGATCGCATCGTTGATTTGCGACGTGAGGGTTGAAGAGCCCAGCTTGCGTTCGTCGAGCATTCCCTGAATCTGGGTCAACTTCGCTTTCGCATCCTCGGGCGACGTGTAGGCCATTCCGCGGAGCTCGGCGATGCGCTTATCCCACTCATTCTGAATCGTGAGCTGTTGGTTGTAGATCAGCTCGGCTGCGTTGGAGCTGGTCGCCGCGGCCTCCTGCGCTTTCAGAAGCCCGATCAGGCGATCACGCTCTTTCTCGAAAGCGCCGACGGCTTCGCCGCGCAGTCTCTCGAAGTCCTGCTGAAGAAACGATGTGTTTACGGTCGAGGGAGAAGCGATCGCGGCTCCCGTTGCCGATGCGGCCGCGGCTATGGCGGGTCCAATTCCCAAGCTCACGTTACATTCGGCGAGGTCGGGGGCGTTGGCGCAATTGACTTTTTGAATCAGCGCGTTGAGTCTCCGGCGAAGCTCAGCATCGCTCACGCCGCACATGTCTGAAGCGACCGCACTTTGAAATGAGAAGAGAATTGCGAGAAGGCTTAGTGTTTTCATTTTTTCTTCCACGGGCAGCTCGGGCTCTTTTCAAATTGAGCTCGAAATTGGTGATGGAATTTCCGGGCCGCGCATTCCGAGATCTTGGCCGAAAGGAATGGAGCCTCTTTTTCGAGGTGAACCGAGGCAGGCATCCGCGAGCCTATCGCACACGTGAGCCAGTATGACTTCATCGCGCTCTGGCAGCCCTTTTTGTCGACCGCGTAACAACTCTGAATTTTCGATCCATGTTCGGAGCAAAAACGCTGAGCGAATTGCAAAGACTTGGTTTTTTCCCAAACTTTTGAATTCACGCGCTTTGGATCTTGTCCGGCAGAAACCGGCAGGGAGCAGAGTAGGGACATTGCGAGAGCGATCAGGAGAAATTGAGCATTCATAACCGTCTCTTTCGGATGGCTTTAAATATAGGATCGCCAATATTAGGACCGGTCGTACAGAAATTCGCGGAGTATGCGCGCCAAATTCGACGAAGGGCGGGCCGTAGCGCCGTGTTCCGGTAGCAGAATGGAAACAACTCAAGTCCACCTACACCAGGCACGCGGAAATTTAGCGAATTTACGGACTCGTGGACTCTGATGAGGAAGCCGCGGACTGAGCTTTCTCCGCGGCTTCTTTGCGGATGCGCTTCATCTCGCCGTCGTCCACTTGGTGCGAGATCACGTACTGACCGTCTTTCACTTTCGTGAAAAACACCAAGCGTCCCGGAATCAGAAGGGGCAACGCCATCGGCTCGCCTGCGAGATTCAGCCGATTGATCAGCAATCCCTTAAGCGGCGTATAGAAACACGCGCGGCGCTCTCCGCACATCGCCCAGATCGTCCAGCCCTTGTGAAGCCAGTCCATCTTGTTCTCTTCGATGTGCTTCGCGGATAAGCGCGACGCCCACGGATCCATCACGATCCCTTTCGAGTCGATGCCGTAGCGCCAATAAACTTTTCCTGTTTTGATATCTACGGTGGAAAGCGCGCCACTCGTATCCACGATCGCGAGCCGCCCCATAATGGGCATGACTGTTGGAGGAGCCGCGGCGGGCTTCTCAAGCTGAATCTCCCAGTCGACTTTGCCTTTTCGGGCGATGTCCAGCTTCAACAGTTTTCCGCCAAGCGTGGTGACGAACACGTCGTTATCGAAAATCACGGCGGGATCGGGACGTAAAGGTTCGGTCATCGTCTGCGACCACGCGACCGCCCAATTCTCGGGGTCGATCGCAATCACTTTCGTATCGACCGTTACAATCAATACGTCATCGTTCGCGTGTGCGACCTGGAATCCAGGTTTAATGTCCAGACGGGGGTTCTCGGCGACGGGCTTTCCGTTTGAGCGGCTGACGAATACGAGCTCGATCCCCTGTTTCCCCTTTGTGGGCAGGACAATTAAACTGCCCCAAAAGAACGGGTTCGCGACAATATCGGCCTTCAGCGGAAGCAACCATCTCAATTCACCGTTCGCTTTATCGAACGCGACGACTTCGCCGGAGGGATGAATCACGTACGCATGCGCTTCGTCGAGAAGCGGGGGCAATAGCCCGCGCTCACCGGGCGAGTCTAAGAAATGGTAGCGCCAGCGCGGTTTTCCGTCCAATCCGAGGGCGACCACCCAGGACGACTCGCCGGTGACGTAAAAACCCGTGGCGTCGAACGCGAAGTGCTCGGGCTTCCAGTTCTCGATTCCCGTTTTGACTTCGTGCTTTTCGTATTCTTCGTAGCCTTTGCCGCGAGTCGCGCCCGACGGATCGACTCCCGTGCGCGCGGAATTGTAACGGTAGAAATGCGAGGGCGCCCCGGGCTTCGTGCTCACCACCGGTTCCGAGGGAATGGTGACGAGCTCGGCCGCCGAGCCCGTCAGCAGCGAGCTTCGGAGCTCGTGATG
>CAYPFC010000074.1:0-9667 GCA_964409815.1 uncultured Pseudobdellovibrionaceae bacterium | reverse complement strand
CGTGATGCGAGTACAACAGGGGATTGCCCTTGAAGAGGATGTAGCAAGCGCCCGCCGAATACGCGATGAAAAGGAAAAGCCAGTACCACTTTACTTGGCGAGACTCGTAGTCCATTTGACCTCGCTCAAGCGCTTGTAAGTTAAGTCGTCCGCGCAGAAATCTTTGATCTCAAACGCGCGGTAATCGGATTTCTCTCGTAAGTTGCGAACCTGAAGGACGCCGCTCAACGTAACGAAGTCGGGTGAGGACTCTTTCAGCTTCTTGCACATCCCCTTCATGTCGAGGAAGCGCAGGTACGTATTGCACATCATCGCCGGTTGCCGATTGGCCTCGGTCTCGACTTCGATCTCTTCCACGCGATCCTTGTAAATCGCGAAGGAGCGTTGATCGCATTCCTCGTGCGCGGCCTCGGGATGAAGCGCCCACACGTTCAATACGCTCTTCAATGTCGAGTTCCGGTCGAGATTCAGGAACGGCGTGAGCTGCGCGGCCCAAAACAGCGCGAGCAGAGCGCCGCCCAAGATGAACGACGGATCGGGACGAATGAACGACTGATAAATGTACTCGCGCTCGGCCTTGCGGAGCTCGATCTCATCCAGCGCGATGTACACGAGCGCGCCGAGCGACAGGCACGAGCTCAGGAACTCGCCAATATATAGATGCGTGCACTCGAAAACGAACAAACAAATCCAGCCCGTCCAAAAGAAGCGTCCGTCGCGGAAGAGCAGCGCCACGCCGCCGATCATCTGCACGAGCACACTTACGGCCGCGAGCCACTCGGCGAGTTTGATCGGGAGCGACAAGTGCTCCATGTACCAGATGCCGGTGAGCCAGTCGGGCGACGCTTGCGAGAGCCCGCGCGCCGCGAAGAACGAAACCACCAGCCAGCGCATCAAGCGGTGCTTTGAGGGAATCAGGAGATACGCGAACGAGAGCATGAGAATGAAGTAACCCTCGTTCGAGCTGATCCTTAAATCCTGAAAGTAAAGGACCATTCCGAATGTCATGGTCATCAATAGCAGCCAATAGCCGAGCCCCGCTAAGCCGGTGACGAAAAAGCAAAGCGTCGCGAGCCCCGCTAAAACCGCGTAGGCATAATAAACGAAACTCAAAAATCCGATCGGGATCGCGCGCAGCCAGTCACACGATTCGAACAACGACCAACACATGGGAATGCCCTGCTCGACGAGCTTCAAGGGCAGGCGGCCGTCTTCCATCCACACGTAAAAAAGAAGCAGGTGAAAAATGCCGATCAGTCCGCCAAGTGTGCGCAGAGAGCCGGATTTTTTGATTTCCCAAAGGTTCGCTTTAATGAATTCCATCAATATAAGGCACCCACTGTTTCAATAACCATCCGTGCTGTAAACCCGTGAAGCATCGCAACAGGTTTTTACGTGCGGCCCCGGTAGTACCCGAGCGTGTACTCGGCCCCCGAGATCAAGCTGAGTCCGACGCTCACCCAGAGCGCGTAGTAGCCGATGTCGGCGATCGGAATTCCGAATAAAGGATCGTAAACGAGCAACATTGGAATCGCGACCATCTGAAACGCGGTCTTCCATTTTCCGAAGGGCTTGGCCGAGATGATCATGTTGTTGGCGGCCGCCACCGAGCGTATTCCACCGATAAAAATATCGCGCGCGAGGAAGAGGAAAACCATGACCGGATCCACTCTCCCCATGGCGAGAAGCATGACGATCGCGCCGAGCACCAGGATCTTATCGGCGATCGGGTCCATGAATTTTCCCATGTTCGATTCGACTTTGTATTTGCGGGCGTAATATCCGTCGAGCCAGTCGGTGATGGAGGAGAGGATAAACAATCCCGCGGCGAGCCAGCCCGAAAAGCTCCAGCCCGACATCAAAATCCCTAAAATCAACGGTGCCGCGGCCGCGCGCGCGTACGTCAGAATCATCGGCAGGTTGTGTTGCCACGGCTTGTTCATTTAGAGTTTTATAGCACTGATTCTTTGAGGGTGTCGAATGTTGAATATCATGCTTTTTCTGGGGGCCTTCGCGGTCTTGGCCGATGAGCCCGTGCCGTTCTGGAAGAGCAAAGAGAAAGTTTACGAGCGGATCCGCGAAGGCGAGGTCATCGTCGCGGTCAAGCGCGAAAAAGGCCTTGAGGGCAAAGGCGCTCATCGCCTCCGCACGAACGGCGGGGGGCATGTGAGCGCGCCATTGGACTTCGTGTTCGCGCGCGCTCTCGAGTTCGAAAGACTGGCCGAAGTGAGCGGCTACATTCACATCAACAAATATGATGCGGCGGCACAGAAACTCGATCTGGAGATCCGCGCCTTCGGGTATAAGGCGCGCATGGTGGTCAAACTGAAGATCGAGGATAAGGCGACGCCGAAGCGCATCGGGTTCGAGATCGTCGACGGCTCCATGAGGGGCATGACCGGGACATTCGATTTTTCCGAGATCTCGGCGCGCAAAACCGAAGTGGGCATCGTGAGCGATTACCATTACGACAAACTCAACGTGCCCACGTTTCTGATCGAGTTCGGATATGAAGTGATTTTTCAGCGGATGGCCATTAACCTGCGCTCTCACGTCGAAAGCGAGTATAAGAAAATGAAAGGACCCGAGTGACCGTGCGAGAGAAGCGTAAATTTCCACGCGTGACCGTGCAGCGAGCGCTGGCCGAAGTCATTCTTGCCCTTCAGGCGCAGGTGATTTGGCCGAACGAAGAGGTCTCGGACATTCTCGACTTGAGTTACAAGGGCATGGCCGTGCGCCGCCCCGGGATGTTTCCGTTGAGCGTGCAGCAGCGTCTCGATCTTCGCGTGGAGCTCGGCGGGATGAAACCGTTCTTGGCGCCGGTGCGGGTGGCGTGGTGCAATCTGGATTGGGTCGGGCTCGAGATGGGCGCGATCGATAGTGAGGGGCTCCAGTCTCTTCACCAGTACCTCGACGCCAAACTGATCGGCGCGGCCCTGAAGCCCGTCGAGCGCATATTCTTCGGCCCCGAGCAAACTTTTCAGTTCTGGTACCAGGCGCCGGGAGTTCACGTATTTATCTGGCTGAACTCCCAAGGCTTGGTGGAGCGGGTCAACGTGCATATCGCCGAGGACGTCGTCGAGTTGAGGCGCGGCCGTGGCGGAGATAAGGTTTCCGCTCGCGAAAGACGCGCGCTTTTGGTGCTTTCGCAGATGGACAATGCCGACCTTCCTATGGAAGAATTCGTCCGCACTCTCGGCATTGGAGCATAGATCTTGAGCTCTCACTTTTCCTATGAGCGACGCGTGGGTTTCGCGGACACCGATGCGATGGGCGTCGTCCATCACGCCAACTACCTTCATTACCTGGAGGAGGCTCGGGTGGCCTGGATGCGCGCGCGCGGTCTGGGGCACACGCACTTTCCGCACTCGGACCGCGTACTGGCGCTTTTGCACTACCAAGTCTGGCACTTGAAGCCCGCGACGTTCGACGACGTCGTTCGCGTGGAGCTGCAGGCGCGCCGACAAGGGTTGAAATTGCATTTTCAGTATGCGATCTACAAGGGCGATACCCGCATCGCCGAGGCCGAGACTCTGCACATCCCGGTCGACAGAGAACTAAAACCCGTGCGTCCGAGCACGGACCTGATTAGCCAATTGGAGAAGGAACCATGGATCGAAACCTGGCTCTCGAGTTTGTAAGGATCACCGAAGCGGCGGCTCTGGCCAGCGCGCGGTTCATGGGGCGCGGCGAGGAAAAAGCCGCGGACCAAGCGGCGGTCGACGCCATGAGAAAGGCATTCGACTCCGTCGACATCGATGGGTTGGTCGTTATCGGAGAGGGCGAGCGCGACGAGGCGCCGATGCTCTACATCGGCGAGCCGGTGGGCAAACGCAAAGCCGATTCTCCGCGAGTCGACATCGCGCTGGATCCGCTCGAAGGTACGACGATCTGTGCGCACGGGGGCGTGGGCGCGATCTCGGTGATCGCGATCGCCGAGCGCGGAAATTTCCTGCACGCGCCCGATACCTATATGGAAAAGATCTCGTGCGGGCCGGCCGCGCGCGGAAAGATCTCCTTGGACAAATCACCCGAGGAAAACATTCGCGCGGTCGCGGAAGTCTTGAATAAGAAGGTGGCGGACGTCACGGTCGTGATTCTCGATCGCCCCCGGCACGAAGAGTTGATTCAGAAAGTCCGCAAAACCGGCGCTCGTATTCGCCTCATCGGCGACGGCGACGTTTCGGCGGGAATCGCTCCGTGCTGGGAAGACACGGGGATCGACATGCTGATGGGAATCGGCGGGGCGCCCGAGGGCGTGATCACGGCGGCGGCGGTGAAGTGCCTCGGCGGAGATTTTCAGGGGCGCTTGAAGTTCCGTAACGACGGCGAGCGCGAGCGCGCCTCGAAAATGGGTTTGAAGGACTTGGATCGCGTCTACGCGCGGGACGAGCTCGCGAAGGGCTCGGTCATGTTCTGCGCGACCGGCGTGACCGATGGTCCTCTGCTCAAGGGCGTGCGCGCGCTGAGCGGAAATCGGGCGTCGACCCATTCGATCGTCATGCGCTCGGCGACCGGAACCGTTCGTCGCGTGGAAGCCGAGCACAACTTCCAAATTAAAGCGCAGGTGTAGCGACGGTGGCTCGGATCACGCTTCGCTGTTTTCAGTGCAACGAAGAGCTCGCGTACACGGATCGCGTAGGCCTTCGCGAGGAGTGCCCGAAGTGTCGCTCGGACGTCCACGTCTGCAAGAACTGCGCGTTCTACGATCCTAAGGTGTACAACGAATGCCGCGAGCCTCAGGCCGAAGTGGTCATGGAGAAAGTTCGCGCCAACCGTTGCGAGTATTTTCAGCCCGGAACGGGCGGCGCGAAATCGGGACCTTCAAAAGAGGATCTCCTGAAGGCCGCCGAGGCGCTATTCAAGAAAAAAACCTAGCGGGTACCTTCGGTCCCTTGATCAACCGTACCGCGCGACTTCGCTTCGCTTTGGGTCAGGTCGAAGAGATTGCATTTCTGCGGCTCCACCGGCGCCGTCAGTTGATTGACAACACTTTGTGGATACTCGAGCTCGGTCCGTTTCCCGTTCAAACCGTCGAGCGTGATTTTAAAATAGTTTCCCGCGCGAACCCCGCCGACGCTGCTCCCTGAGGATTCGCCGCCGACTTGCGCGGTCAGCGATCCCGCCTCCAGATTTACGAGCTCCGGAGCCTCCATAATCGCGAAGCAGTTTCGACCGGTGCAAGAGAACTCGCCCTGCGAAGCGATGCCCCAGCTCGAGTCGGCGGCTATGGCGTTGTCCGACCAAATATTCATGGTGCCGTCGAAGAGCCCGCCACCGCCGCCCGCGAGCTCGAAGCTCGTCTGAATCGTTCCGTCACCACAAACGGCCACGCGCGCGGGTCCATTGGTGGAAGGAGGATCGGATTCCATCTCGGCCATGCGCTCGAGCTGAAACGCTTCGGTAATGTCGGTGCGATTTCCCGCGCCGTCGGTCAGGTGCATGGAGACGTCCACCCGACCTTCCGATCCGCTCGGAACATTCGCGGTCAGCACGCAGCGATATTTTTCCGGACCGCCTTGGCATTCCTGGTAGGACGTTGCGTGCGCCTCTCCGCCGGATTCTATGAGGCCGAAAAGATGCGATTCTCGCCCGATCCACAGCCCCGAGCCTGCCGAACTGACTCCCGCCGGATCCTCCGCGTCGTACTCAACCCGGATCGTTCCGGGGCTCGTACGCGTGAACTGCATGTTCGAGACTCTAGGAGGATCGCGATCAATCGTGATGCCGGTGAATTGCGGAGCGAAAGCCGGAGTGTTGTTCGCGGTGAGGTCGTATTCGACGCCGTTCTTTGCCGTGACGCTCATGCGGAGGGTGGGAGACTCGGTGTTCGCGAACTTCGGCGCGGTAAACGTCCACACGAACGCGGGCGGGTTTCCCTGCGTGCGGATAGAATCACTTTGCAGAAAGTCCGTTTGACCGCGCCCGACCAATTGAGGATGTGCGTGGTCTTGCAGATTCGCGAGTCCCGGTCCCGAAACGCGCACGGTGACCCGTGTCCCGGGCGCGTACGGTGGCTGGGGTTCCATTGACGTCGTGAGGCCATCCATCGCGAAGGAGGACGGCAGAAGGAGCGAGATCGTCAATACGAAAAGGGATTTCATCGGAGCGCTCCCTTCTTGACCGAGGCGATGGAACGATTGCCGGCGCCATCGATGAAGCGAACTTGGCTCACGGTCTTCGCCGGGTTTTGCTTGGTGAGATAGGCGCAGACGGTGAGCTTTTCTTTCGGGCGACACTCTCCGTTCACGAGTTCCGTCTTATTCTGGTTTTTCATGAGGAGCATCGTCTGCTTCACTCCGGACGGTTCTTCGAGCGCGACTTCGAGAAGAAAGTTTTTCTTCCATTGGGTGACCGCCTGATCCAGAACTCTCGGTTTGGCGGTATCGGTGACAAGGCCCGTAATTTTCGGCGGAGTGAATTCCTTGCCGGAGCGAAAAATCGACGTTTCACGTGGCGCCTCTCGATCCACCTGAAGAACGAGTTTCGGCTCGGACTTCATCGCGAAGCGGGGCACTCGAACTTGCCCTTCAAATCCACCCTTTGCGCCTTTGGTGAGTTTGCCGTGGTCGAGAATCGCGCCCGAAGCGCTGATCCAGCGATATCGCGCGACGCTCGCGCCTTCCGTCGCGCGCCCGTCGATTCTTATTTTTTGCTCGGAGCCCGCACGCCACTGGCGATTTTCCGGCGCGAACCGGATTCCGCCGGGTGATTTCGTCGGGGCGGCGATGGCGAGATTCGGTAAGAGTAGGAGGAAAGCGAGCGCGTGAATCATATTTTCTCCCGCGTATATATAGAGAGTTTACCGTGGCTCCGGGGGGAGATGGGTATAAGAACGCTGCATATGGGGCACCTTCCGGCCCAAGGTCGTGAGCGATTTCGCCGGCGTGTATCTGTACTGAACCGGCAACCCGTTTTGCGACTGAAGGGGCAATACGTGGTCAAAGCGTAGGCAACGAGGACGGGGACAACGCGTTTTCCGTTTTCAACGTCGAGTTCAAGACGGTAGAGATTCAGGACGTGTGAAAATAAAATTCGAGTTCTAAAAACGGACTGCGCGGCGAGATGGCGATAAGCGTCGCGGGGAAAGTTTCCCACACTGCAAAATTCGGTGCCAAGTCAAAGCGGGGCAAAAACGTCAGTCTGCAAGAAGCGGGACGCTTTTAAAAAGTCTTGTATTCTCCACGGGTTAGAAAAAATTCCTTAACTTTTATGGCTTACGTATATCAAATATCGGAGTTCCAAAAGATTACCCGCTTAGCACACTAAACAGTGCTTGTTTACGCCACGGAGGATTCATGCAGCGTAATACGGTCGCCGCTAAAAGGGATGCCGATAAGGCATCTAAAACCAAAAAGACGGCAAATGGTTCGACTTCCGCGCAACTGATGGACGGCGCGAAACCCGTTCCCTCCAAGCCCCCCCGCAAACCACTTCCCCCTCCCGTTCGCACCGACTACGCCCTACCGACCGAGTCGCCGATGAGCTTCGGTTCGAGCTCGATTGACCCGCGCAAAATTCGCCTCGAGCTGCGCGATCTCCACCAAGTGGTGAAGGCCGTGCGCGCCGGTGACTTCAGCGTACGGATGAAATTGGAAGAAGAAGGGATCGTCTCGGAGATCGGTGAGGTGTTGAACGACATCATCGAGCTGAACGAGAACATGGCGACCGAGTTCGCGCGGGTTCGAAACATCATCGGTCTTGAAGGCCGCATGAACGAACGCGTGAATCTCGGCTCGGTGAAAGGAAGCTGGGCGACCAGCGTGGACTCCGTGAACCTGATGATTACGGATCTGGTGCACCCGACGACCGAGGTTGCGCGCGTGATCACCTCGGTGGCGAAAGGCGACTTGTCACAAAAGATGTATCTGGAAGTGGATTCCCGCCCGGTGAAGGGGGAGTTCTTGCGTATCGGTACCACGGTGAACGCGATGGTGGATCAGCTGAACTCGTTCGCGAGCGAGGTGACTCGCGTGGCGAAAGAGGTGGGTACCGAAGGAAAACTCGGCGGTCAGGCGAATGTGAAGGGCGTGTCGGGGGTTTGGAAGGATCTGACCGATAACGTGAACGTACTTGCCGGAAACTTGACCGACCAGGTTCGTAACATCGGTAAGGTGACGACTGCGGTGGCGAAAGGCGATTTGTCGCAGAAGATTACGGTCGACGCCCGCGGCGAGATCTTGGAGCTTAAGAACACGATCAACACGATGGTGGACCAGCTGTCATCCTTCGCGGCCGAGGTGACTCGCGTGGCGAAGGACGTGGGTACCGAAGGAAAACTCGGCGGACAAGCCAACGTAAAAGGCGTGTCGGGCGTGTGGAAGGATCTCACCGACAACGTGAACGGTCTTGCCGATAACCTGACCGCTCAGGTTCGTAACATCGCGAAGGTGACGACTGCGGTCGCGAATGGGGATTTGTCGCAGAAAATTACGGTCGATGCGCGCGGCGAGATCTTGGAGCTCAAGAACACGATCAACGTGATGGTGGACCAGCTTCGAAGCTTCGCGGCCGAGGTGACTCGCGTGGCGAAAGAGGTCGGTACCGAAGGACGTCTCGGCGGACAAGCGGACGTCAAAGGCGTGACCGGAACGTGGAAAGATTTGACCGACAACGTGAACGGTCTCGCGAACAACCTCACCGCTCAGGTTCGTAACATCGCGAAGGTGACGACCGCGGTCGCGAACGGAGACTTGTCGCAAAAGATCACGGTCGATGCGAAGGGCGAGATCCTCGAGCTCAAGGACACCATCAACACGATGGTGGATACGCTTCGCTCATTTGCCGCGGAAGTTACGCGTGTTGCGAAGGAAGTGGGTACGGAAGGAAAGCTCGGCGGACAAGCGGACGTCAAAGGCGTGACGGGGACATGGAAAGACCTGACCGACAACGTGAACGCAATGGCCTCGAACCTCACGGTTCAGTTGCGTGACGTTTCGAAGGTGTCGTCGGCGATCGCCAACGGCGACTTAACTCAGAAGATCACGGTGGACGTCAAAGGAGAGATTCTTCTCATCAAGGACGTCATCAATAAGATGGTGGACCAGCTCTCGTCCTTCGCCGCGGAAGTGACTCGTGTGGCGAAAGAAGTGGGTACGGAAGGTAAGCTGGGCGGTCAGGCCGACGTGAAAGGCGTGAGCGGAACTTGGAAAGACTTAACGGACAACGTGAACGTCCTCGCCGGGAACTTGACCGACCAAGTTCGTAACATCGCGAAAGTCACGACCGCGGTCGCGAAGGGCGACCTCTCGCAAAAGATCACGGTCGACGCGAAAGGCGAGATCTTCGAGCTCAAGAACACGATCAACGTGATGGTGGACCAGCTGAACTCCTTCGCCGCGGAAGTTACGCGTGTCGCGAAGGAAGTGGGAACGGAAGGTAAGCTCGGCGGACAAGCGGACGTTAAGGGCGTTAGCGGAACTTGGAAGGACTTAACGGACAATGTGAACCAACTCGCGGGTAACTTGACCTCGCAGGTTCGTAACATCGCGAAGGTCACGACCGCGGTCGCGAACGGAGACTTGTCGCAGAAGATCACGGTCGATGCGAAGGGCGAAATCTTCGAGCTCAAGAACACGATCAATACGATGGTGGACCAGCTGAACTCGTTTGCCGCCGAAGTGACTCGCGTCGCGAAGGAAGTGGGAACGGAAGGTAAGCTCGGCGG
>CAYPFC010000073.1:5229-12564 GCA_964409815.1 uncultured Pseudobdellovibrionaceae bacterium | reverse complement strand
AGGCGGCGACGAAATGTTTCGCCAGGAGCTCGATGTCCGCGGGGCGCGAGCGCAACGACGGAATATGTAGGGGAATCACGTTCAGGCGATAGTAAAGATCCTCGCGGAACTCGCCGGCCTTCACCATTTTCTCGAGGCTGCGGTTCGTGGTCGCGATGATGCGAACGTTCACTTTCACCGGCGCTTGGCCGCCAAGCCGCTCGACTTCGTTCTCTTGTAAAACGCGCAGAAGTTTCGCCTGAAGCACCAGTGGCATCTCGCTGATTTCATCGAGGAGGAAGGTGCTCTCGTGCGCTTGCTCGAACTTACCGAGTTTACGCTGATCGGCGCCGGTGAACGCGCCCTTTTCGTAGCCGAAGAGCTCGCTCTCGAGCAGGCCCTCCGGGACCGCGGCGCAGTTCAAAGCCACGAGCCGGCGTACGGCGCGCGGGCTCTTCGCATGGATGAAGCGCGCGAGCAGCTCTTTACCGGTTCCGCTCTCGCCAGTGATCAGGACGGCCGCGCGGCTAACCGCCACGCTCTCGGCCATTTCGTAGATCTTGCGCATCTTGGAGTCTGCGATTTGAATCACTGATTCTTCTCCTTCTTAGAAGCCATAGCGGGAATACGGTTCGTGTATTTCGTATAATCGTCTTGCCATTTGGCGTCCTCGAGCTTTTCGCGCCCGACTTTCCACAAGAACTCGTTCGGAGTTCCCTGGAGCTTGCTCCAAACTTCCGAGGCACCCTGCATGTCACCGCGGTCAAAAAGAATTTCGCCCACTTTGTAGCGGACTTTCGCGAGCGGGAATTTCGATTCGAAGCGCTCGAGCAGTTTCTGGTAGCTCTCGACCGCGCCGAGCGCCTTCTTTTGCTCGAAAAGGGCGTCACCCTTCACGTTAAGCGCGTCGGCCAAAGTCTTATCGGCGATTTTGGTCTCGCCGCCTTCGGCTTGCAGAACTTTGTCCGCGTGCTCCTCCGCCTTCTTGGCGTCGCCGAGTTTCATGAATGTCTGAGCGAGCTGAAGGTTCACCGGCGCGACGAGCGCGGGATCTCCCTGCCACTTCTGCGCGAGCTCAAGCAAAGCCTCACGCGCGCGGGCGTGATCGTTTCTCTGCTCGGCGATCAACGCGCTTAATTGAACGCGCTCAACCGTTTCTTGCGGCGTGAGCTCGGCATTCGGTCCGATTTCTTTCAAGCGTTGATACGCGTCGATATATTTGCGGTCTTGAGCGAGCGTCGAAGCCAAGCGCAGATTGAGGCTCGCCACGGAGGGCAAGTGCTCCTGCACGCGGCGCTCGATCTCGCTCGGCGAGCCGGCGAGGGCCGCGCGGTGCGTGAGCGCCTGGGTGTAGATCTTTTCGGCCTCCGAATAAGCGCCGGCATGCTCGTAGGCGCCCGCGAGGAAGTACGGAACGTCGATGCGGTCACTGTTTTTCAACCAGGTTCCGGAGTACTTCGAGTAGAACGCGAGCGCGTCCATGAACTTTCCGGTCTCAACGTCGTTCTTCATTTCGTTCGATATGTTCCGCAAGATGCGGCTCTTAATCGACTCGAGATTCGCCGATGTCGGATTCTCGCGGAAATAAGCGATCAGTTTTTCGAGCGCGGGCTTATACTCGCCGCGATTCGTGAGGCCCTCGGCGACCATCAGCGTCGTGAACTCCTTGATCCCCGGAAGATCGAGCGTCTTGCTGCTCTCTTCGATCTCTTGAAGCGATTTCTTGAGCTCTTTGTCTTTCATCGAGCGCATCTGTTGGCTAAGCATGCGGATGCGCGCGACCTTAGCGCCCGGGTGATTGGGGAAGCGGAAATAGCTCTCGAGGAACGCGCCCATCACGCGGCGCTGGTCGGCTCCCAGAATTCCGAGCAGCTCGCCGACGCGCGTAAGGGCGTAACCGCCGTGCTCGTGGCGCGGAAACAGGTTCACGAACTGCACGTAGTTGTTCAGGGCTTTTTTGAAGTCCTTCTGCCAGAAACGCGCTTCAGCCATATTGAAGTTCGCGTTCGGATAAATTTTCTCCTGCGCCGGAAGCTCTTTGATCGCGTCCTCATAGAGACGGATCGCGCCGGTGTAATCGCCCTTCGCGAAGGCGACATCGCCCAGGCGGTAGCGCGCCTCGTGGGCGTGCTCGCTCTTCGGGAAATCCCTAACGATCGTCTGCAGCTCGCCCGCGGCTTCGTCGTACTTGCGCAAAATCATGAACGCTTCGGCGGCCGCCTTGCGTACGAACGGAATTTCGGGCGACTTGGGATATTGGCGGATAAAACCTTGCAGGGTTTGCAGCGTGCTCAACGCGTCTCCGCGCTCCATCAGCGCGAATCCGAGGATCAAGTGGTTGTGCTCGCGCAGCGGGCTTTCGGGAAACTTCTGAACGAGCTCATTATAGAGCGCGCGGGCCTTGTCGAACTCCGCCGGCTTGCCTTCTTCGCGCCAGCGCTCGAGGTAAACGTGCGCCGTGAGGTTTTTCAAAATCTCCATATATTCGGATTCGGGATATCGACCCGCGAAGTAATCGTACGTTTTCAGATAAACGCCGTAACGCTTACGCTGGAAGAGCGTGAGGAGAAGCCGCGCCTCGCGGTTTTCCTTCGTGTCTTTCGCGTGAATCACGTACTCGGGCTGAAGCTCCATGAGTTTGTCGAGCTGGCTCGAGTAGAGCTTCAACATCGGGAACGGCAGATAAATATTGTGGCGCGAGGAGATGACCGCCTCTTCGCGAATTTCATAATCCTTAATGCGGAAACGGTCGTAGTTTTCGTCGCCGCCGTCGAAAATTCCAAATTTCAGCTCGACGTTTTCTTCTTTGGGAGTATCGACGGCGAGGAACTCGTCTCCAGCGGGAGCGCGATCCGGCTTGGGCTGATCCTTGTACTCGCCGATTTTCGCGGGCTTCTTGGAAGCCGCGCCGGCTTTCTTCTTGCCCGCGGCTTTTGAGTCGGCGGCCGCGCTCTCCGTCTGTGGTTTTTTCGCCTCAGGCTCGGCCTTGCGATAGAAGTCGACGATTAGGCGCGAAGGGTCATCGGTCAAATAATCGAACGTCTCGACATCACTTTGGGCCAGATTGAACGTGATCTGGTAATTGCCGTCGGGCCCGTTTTTATCGATTTTAACCGAGCTGATCAGGGGATCGGTGAACGACTGCAGCTTTGCCACGCTCGGAGTGTCGAGCGGAGGAACGCTGAGTACGATCTTCTTCGCGCCGTCCTTCTGCACGTCGTAGCGCCAGCTCTTCAATCCCTTGAACTCGAGATGTGCCGTGTCGGCGACACGCGAGATCTCCGCCGCGACCACAGGCTTGGATTGCTGGGCGAAAGTCACGGGCGTGAGCAGCGAAACTGCGATCAGGCTGAGAAGCGTTCGACGTCCTGTCAAAACATCCCCCGGGGAATGAGAGTGGTCCAACTGGATGTAAAGCAGAAACGATGCCAGCTAGACATCCTTCGAATTTCCGGATAATTACGGCTTTCATTCGGTCCTTTGTCGCGTCGATCTCGTCAGATTCCCCCAAGCTCACGACAAATCGATGACACGACCTTGAAGTTGATCATTGATATACCGAAAAGAGAGTTAGCCGAAGGGCCTACACAACATGAGAAATGCAACGTTGATCTTCATCCTGTTTTTTTCATTCGCGTTCACCGCTTGCGTGAGCGTTAATCTCGGCGGCTCGGGTCCCGCAAAACGCGCCAGCGGCGTGGAATATAGCGAACCGGGCAAGCCGTTCGAAAAGCAATCGATCGACCACGTCGACGCCGCTTGGAAAAACGAGTCCAACGGCAATGCGATTTCGTACGTCTCGGATTGCAAAGACGCGACTGACCCCTCGCTCGATTATATCGTTAACGGATTACTCGGCGGCCTATCCGCCGTGAAGCGCGAGAGAGACGAAACCGTGGAAATCCAGGGACGCGAAGGCAAACGCGTTCTCGCGAGCGGAAAAGTCGACGGTGTCCCCACGCAGATCGACCTGCTCGTCTTCAAACGCAACCAGTGCATTTACATTCTCTCGTACGTCGGCGTTGCCAAAGCTTTCGCGCTGGACCATGCGGCATTCGATAAGTTCATAGTGGGATTTCGCGCGCCATGATCAAATCGGCGCACGGCGATCTCTTACGGCTCTTCGGCGGAACGACGCTGCTCACGAAGCAGGTGATCAGCGAGATCTTCCGTCCGCCGCTGTATTTCCGCTTGATCGTCGAGCAGATGTACCTGATCGGCTGGCAGTCGCTGCCCCTCGTGCTGGTGACCGCCGGATCGACGGGTATGGTGATGGCGCTGCAGTTCGGCCTGGGACTTGAGAAGTTCGGCGGCAAGCTCTACATCCCGAAACTCGTTTCGATTTCGATCGTCCGCGAGATGGGCCCCGTGTTTACGTGCCTGGTCTTGGCCGCGCGAGTGGGCGCCGGTATGGCGTCCGAAATCGGCTCGATGACCGTCACGCAGCAAATCGACGCGATCCGCGCGCTCGGCACTTCGCCGATCAAGAAAATCGTGATTCCCCGTTTAATCGCGTGCCTGATCGCGATTCCCATTTTGTCCGTTTGCGCGAACTTCATCGGGATCATCGGCGGCTTGCTCGTCGGCGCGAACGATTTGGGCCTCGACCCCACGTTTTACGTTCAGAAAGTTCTGACCACGTTGTGGCTCCCCGATTTCATGTCGGGGTTCATGAAAACCCCGGTTTTCGCGTTCATCATCGCGATCTCGGCGTGCTACTTCGGCCTCACGGTAAAAGGCGGAACGCAGGGCGTGGGCAACGCGACGACCAAGGCCGTCGTGACGGCTTCGATTTTCATTCTGGTGGGCGATTATTTTTTAACGAAGTTTTACTGGTTGTTTGAACAATGGCTGTGATTGAAGTCAAAAATTTCGCGAAGTCCTTCAACGGGCGCCCCGTCCACAAGGACGTGAGCTTCACCGTCGAGAAGGGCGAATGCGTGGGCCTGGTGGGCGGCTCCGGTATCGGAAAGTCCGTCGTCTTGCGCAGCCTGATCGGCCTCGAGAAAGCCGATAAGGGCGAGATTTGGATCGACGGCGTCGAGATCTCGAAGTTTCGCGAGCGCGAATTGATCTCTGTGCGCAAGAAGGTCGCCTACGTTTTTCAGAACGGGGCGCTGTTCGACTCGATGTCGGTGTACGACAATCTTGCATACCCGCTGCGTGAGCACACGGATTTGAGCGAGAAGCAGATCGAGCACCGTATCCACGAGCAGCTCGAGGAGTTCGGGTTGCGCGAGGCCGTAGGCAAGCTTCCGGCGGAGCTCTCGGGCGGAATGCAGAAACGCGTGGGCCTGGCGCGCGCGATGATCATCGGCCCGAAGGTGATCTTGTACGATGAGCCGACCGCGGGCTTGGACCCGTACAACACGCTGAAGATTCGCGAGACGGTGTTGCGCTTGAAAGCGAAAGGCGTGACCTCGGTGTTCGTGACTCACGATATGCCGACGGCGGTCGCGGTATGCGACCGGTTCTTCCTGCTTGCGGGTGGCCGCGTGGCGGATGAGCGCCGGGTGGAAGACTTGAATAAGAAAAAAGATGGCGCGATCGAGAGATTTATCGAAGGCGAAGAAGGAAGTTAAGAGATGGAAAGCTCGTTCTCAAAAGAGTTAAAAGTGGGAGTTTTCACCGCGGTCGGGCTGGTGCTGTTTTGTTTGTCGATCATCCTGCTCGGCGGCGACAAGTTCTTCTTCGCAAGCCGTGAGGTCTTGAAGGTGCGCTTGCCGCAGGTGACGGGATTGGGCCAGGGAAGCGTCGTGAGTCTCACCGGCGTTCAGATCGGCAACGTCGACGGCATCGACTTCGTCGACGGCTCGCACGACGTGGAAGTGAAGTTAAGCATCGACTCGGATGCGTTGAAGCGCATTACGGAAGGATCGAAGGCCACGGTGAAAACGCAAGGCGCTCTGGGCGACAAATACATCTATATCGAGCCCGGGCCGGTGGACGCTCCGCCGCTTAAGCCCGGCGCGATGATCGAGACCGATCGCAGCCCGGATTTCTTGGACCTTATCGCGCAGAAGGGCGCCGAAATGGGCGAAGTCGTCGAAGTGATTAAAGAGATGCACATCTTACTCGCGAACATGAACCGCGACGGTGCGAGCGCGAAGGTTTTCGCGAATCTGGCGGATGCGAGCGCCGAGATGACGAAGTTCATGGCCGAGGGTCGTGAGACGTTCAAGGCGTTGCGTACGGACGCGATTCAACCGCTGAGCAGCGTGATGAAGAAAATCGACAATGGCCAAGGAACGATGGGCGCGCTGGTGAACGACAATTCCTTGCACAACAAGATCAATAGTTTCTTCGGTGAGCAGCCGCGGAACAAGTTCTTGAAGCCGCTCATTCGCGAATCGATTCAGACGAACGAGAGCAAAAAATAAAAGGTTCCCGTCCCAGGCGCATTAAGGCTGCGGTTCCCCGCCACCGCCCGAGCCGGGATCTTCCTCTAAGAATTTCTTGAATCCGTCGGACACGTCACCCGGATTAGGAACGCCATGGCGGTCGAGCGTGAAGCGTATGCTTCTCACCCACTCTTTGCCGACGTGCTCATTCACCTTTTTCTTGAGGTCGTTTTCGAAGAATCGGATCTCCTGCATGCGCGGCGAGCTCTTCACCCAGATCATAAGCTTCCCGCGCTCGTAGCCGACGGGCTCGCAGTGTTTTGCGAGTGTAGGACCGACAATTTGGGGCCAGAAACGCCATATTTTCCAGCGCAAGAAGTTGTCGGATAACGGAGACTTGCCACTTCCTAAAAGGCTCTGTAGAACCTTTGACGCAGTCGTTAATTCCGTCTTTTTCTTCTTCGTCATAGGGAGTCCGTAACATGCCCAGCTTGAACCCGCAAATCACAGTTGTCGGTGGTGGATTGGCCGGCAGCGAATGCGCGTTCCAACTCGCTGAAATGGGCCATAAAGTTCGCCTGTACGAGATGCGCGGTGGCGCGGCCGGACGTACGACGCCGGCGCACAAGACCGACAAGTTGGCCGAGCTCGTCTGCTCGAATTCGTTCGGTAGTATGACCGATTACTCGGCCCCGGGTCAGTTGAAATGGGAGGCCGAGCAGCTCGGCTCCTTGATTTTGAAATGTGCCAAGCGCGCCGCGGTTCCCGCGGGGATGGCTTTGGGGATCGATCGCGAGATGTTCGCGGCCGAAGTTACGACAGCGTTGTCCTCTCACCCGAATATTGAAATCGTTCGTGACGTCGTGACGTCACTGGATGAGATTCCGCGACCGGCGGTCATCGCGTCGGGTCCCTTGACCGATAGCGCGTTGGCGGAGTCCATGCGCGCGCACTTTGACGGCGAGTTCATGTACTTCTTCGATGCGATCGCGCCGATCGTGGAGGCGGAGTCGAT
>CAYPFC010000073.1:0-5219 GCA_964409815.1 uncultured Pseudobdellovibrionaceae bacterium | reverse complement strand
ACGGCAAGGGCGGCGGCGATTACTTTAATTGTCCGATGAACAAAGAGCAGTACTACACTCTGATCAACGAAATTAAGAACGCACGCAAGATCGAGCCGAAGGAGTTTGAGAAGGACACGCCGTATTTCGAAGGCTGCATGCCGGTCGAAGCGATCGTCGAGCGCGGGGACGAAACTCTACGGTTCGGCCCGCTTTCGCCGAAGGGTTTGAAAGATCCGCGCACGGGTCACGGCGCCTATGCGGTCGTGCAATTGCGCCAGGACAACAAGCAAGGCACGGCCTTCAACATGGTCGGCTTCCAAACGAAAATGGCGTACGGGGAACAGCAGCGCGTGTTCCGGATGATTCCGGGTTTGGAAAACGCCGAATTTTTAAAATTGGGCTCGATCCATCGCAATTTGTATATTCAATCGCCGAAGAAACTAACGGACGTACTGTCCTCGCGTAAAGATGAGTGGTTGTTCTTCGCGGGCCAGATCACCGGCGTCGAGGGCTATTTCGATTCGACGTGCATGGGGTTGTTGGTCGCGCGATTCTTGGACGACAAATTAAACGGTCGTCCGGTGCGCAAGCCACCGCGCGAGAGCGCGCTCGGCTCGCTGCTCAACGGAATTACCGAGGACAACGAGTACTTCCAGCCGACGAATATCAACTTCGGTTTATTCCCCACGGTCGAACCGCCGGCCGGAAAGAAGAAGCTTCAAAAAGACGTGAAGCGCGACCTGCAGCTCTCGCGAGCGAAAACCGCGCTCTTAAAGTGGCTCGGCCGCGATGGAGAAGCTGAGACAGTTACGGATGACTATAAGCAGGGACGCACGCAAGATTCGTTCACAAACTCGCGCGCGACCCCAGTGCACTCGGGCGTTCCCGAGTGACATAGAACTCGCACCGTCAATCCGTCGAATGTGTCCTCGGCGCGAACGGAGGATCCGGTCGTCCTTGCTCGGCACGCGAGCTTCTTGAGCGCGATCATCGCGCGATCTCCACTTAGCTTAGGATTATTTTTGTACTTATAGCGCGCCTCAATCTCTTGGGGGCCCGAACTGCGGGCGGACTCTAAAATCGAGAACGCCGAGTTCACTAAATTTTTTTGGGCCTGACAGTTCTCGCCCAAGCCGAGCGGATCTTTCCCCGCGGAGCTGATCATCACCACGTGCCCGATCGTCGCCCCCGTCTGCATCCAAAGCACCATACATCCAGGACGCAGGCTCTGCACGGACGTGAACTCCGGGACCTGAAAACAGCTCGAACCCTTGCCCCACGACGTGAACATTTCATTCGTGTTGATGTGCCGGCAGTCGTCATCGCCCGGATTCACACGGGCGCCCTGCCGGCATAAAAGACTGTTGATGAAATGCGAGCAGTCCGACACGCCGTTAAATGCCGGATTGACTTTGCCGTCCACTAAAATAGGACGCGCTTTGCCGACGGAATATGCAATCCGGCGCGGCTTGCACGAGTCTGCGAGAGCGGAGCCCGAGTCCTTCAAATTCGAAGTTGGTCTCACGCTGCAAATATCTCCCGGCCATTGAGTCGACGCTCCGCAACGCTGAAGCGCGCTTGCGAGGGTCGCGCGGCCCGTCCAGGCCAAACGACAACTCCACGCCTCGCCCGCGCTGAGACCCGACTCGGGAGCGGAGGGGGAAGAGCTCGTAAAGCCGAGCTCCGCAGCTCTGGAAAGGGACAAAAGAAAGCTTAAGAAAAAGACCGAGATCATTCCACCGTCACGGACTTCGCGAGATTCCGCGGCTGGTCCACATCGTGCCCAAGCGACACCGCCACGTGATACGCCAGCAACTGCACCGGGATCACTTCCAACAAAGGCAACGTGAACCACTCGGCGTCGGGCAGCGCCAGGTAGTAGTTCGAAATCGCTTCCAGGCGCTTATTGTGGCCGGTCGACAAAGAGATGATCTGACCGCCGCGCGCTTTCGCCTCTTCCAGGTTGGAAACCGACTTCTCGAACAAATCGTCGTGCGGCGCGAGCATGACCACCGCCATGTCGTCGGCGATCAGCGCCAAAGGCCCGTGCTTCATCTCGCCGGCGGCATAGCCCTCGGCATGCATGTACGCGAGCTCCTTCAGCTTCAAAGCGCCTTCCATCGCGATGGGATAGTGAACGCCGCGGCCCAAGTATAAAAAGCCACGATAATCTTTGAGCTTCGAAGCGCCCTCTTTAAAGAACTTATCCAAATTCAAAACGGTTTCGATTTGCGACGGCGCCGCCAAGATCTGGCGCACGAACGTTTGCTCTTCGCCCTCGGGCAACTTCTTTTTCGCCTTCGCCATCGCGAGCGACAGCAAATTCAACAAAGACAACGTCGCGCTGAAGGCCTTCGTCGAGGCGACACCGACCTCGGCGCCCGCGTTCATGTACAAGTGGCCATCGGCCTCGCGGTCGATCGAAGAGTTCTTCACGTTACAAATGCTCAAAACCTTCACGCCGGCCTGCTTCGCCAAGCGAACGGCCGCCAGCGTGTCCGCCGTCTCGCCGCTCTGGGAAATCGAAATGAACAACGAGTTCTTCGGCAATACGGGATGACGGTAGCGGAACTCGGAGGCGATGTCGCACTCAACGGGAATTCGCGCCAGCCGCTCGATCAAATACTCGCCGACGAGGCCGGTGTAATATGAAGACCCGCACGCGACAATAAAAACGCGCTCGACGTCCTCGAACGACACGCCGACATCCTTCAGCTCAACCGAGGACTTCGCCAGATTGATATGCGGCTGAATCGCCTGGGCCACGGCGCGCGGCTGCTCGAAAATCTCTTTCAGCATAAAGTGCGGAAATCCGCCCTTCGATGCCACGTCGGCGGTCCAATTGATCTCGACTAACTTCTTCGCGAGCTTCTTTCCGTCGGACGAATACACCTGGTGAGACGCGCCCTTGATCGCGACGACCTCGCCGTCATCCAGATAGACAATTTTCTTTGTATAAGCGACCAGCGCCTGGACGTCCGACGCCACGTACATCGCGTCGTCGCCGACCCCGACGATCAACGGCGGGCCGTTCTTGAACGCGACCATCTCATCGGGCTGCTTCTCGTTCACGCAAACGATCGCGTACGCGCCCACCAGCCGCGGCAGCACCGCCATCACCGCATCCAACAACGCCGGCGTCTTGCGGAGCTGGCGATCCAGCAGGTGCGCGACGAGCTCCGAGTCCGTATCCGACTCGATGACCGCGCCATCCGCGACGAGCTCCTCGCGAAGCTCCATGTAATTTTCGATAATCCCGTTGTGCACCAGCGACACGCCACCCACGCAGTGCGGGTGCGCATTGCGCTCCGAGGGCTTCCCGTGCGTCGCCCAGCGCGTGTGCCCGATTCCCAAGTGGCCCGAAAATTTTTCCGCCGAAAGCTTTTCGCTCAGATTCGAAAGCTTCCCTTCCGCGCGCACGCGTTTGAAATGTCCGTCGTGCAAAATCGAAACGCCCGCGCTGTCGTAGCCGCGATACTCGAGCGCCTTAAGGCCGCTCATGATGACGTCTTTAGGATTCTGAGGCCCAAGGTAGCCGACGATACCGCACATGATTTACTTATCCTTTTTAACGGGAGTGCCGCCGGCGGGAGAACGAGGCGTGTAGTTCTCCTTCACCACTTGCTTGGCACGCGAGACGGCCAACGACCCCGGAGGAACATCCTTCGTAATCGTTGAGCCCGATCCGATGATGGCGCCGTCGCCAATGGTGACGGGCGCGATAAACTGCGTGTCGCTGCCGACAAAAACATCTCGACCGATTTTCGTAACGTACTTCTTTTTATCGACGGCGTAATTGCATGTGATCGTGCCGCAGCCGATGTTCGTGTTCTCGCCGATCTCGGCGTCGCCCAGATAGGTCAGGTGAGAGGCCTTGGCCCCGCGAGCGAACTTGACCTTTTTCATCTCGACGAAGTTACCGACTTTGCATTCCTCGCCGATCTCGGTGCCGGGGCGCAAGTGCGCGTACGGCCCCATCTCGGCGGACGCGCCCACGGTGGACTTATCGATGTAGCAGCCCGCCTTGATGTGAACGTTGTTCGCGATCTTCGAGTCCGTGATCACACAGCCCGACTCGACGACCGTGAACGCACCGACGCGCGTGTCTCCGCGCAAGAACACGTTCGGGTACAGGAACGCCGCCGCTTCCACCTCGCACGTGTCTTCGACGAACACGCTCTCGGGTTGAAGCATCATCACGCCGGCCTCCATCAGCTTTTCAGCCTTGCGGCGAAAACCCAGAGCCGTCGCCGACGCGAGCTCGGCCTGAGTGTTCACGCCGAGCGCGACGCGCGCATCGGCCTTTAAGCCCTCAACGGGAATTCCTTCTTCGACGGCCAAAGAAATCAAATCCGTAAGGTAATACTCGCCCTGTTTATTGTTGCTCTCGATCTGCGGAAGCAGGTCGTTCAACACTTTCGCCTTCACGACGTAAATTCCGGTGTTCACTTCGCGGATCTTCAAGGCCTCGGGGCCCGCGTCTTTCTTCTCGACGATCGCTTGCACGCGCCCTTGATGACGAACGACGCGGCCGAAACTTCCCGGGTCCTCGAGCTCGCACGTCACGACGGCGATTCCCGCCTTCGACTCTTTGAACATGCGACGAAATCCCATGATGTCCGCGGTTTCCAGCAAGGGATGATCGCCGTTTAGAATGACGACGTCGCCGCTCAGTGAATCGGGCTGCGCGCTACGAACCGCATCGGCGGTTCCTCTTTGTTTCTCTTGCCTGAAACATACGCCGCCCAGGGGCTCGACGATAGAGCGGACGAGTTCCTCACCGAAGCCGACGACCACGCGGATCTCCGAAGCTTCGGCGCCCTTCACCGCGCGCATTACGCGCTCGATCATGGGTCGCCCCGCGACCGGATGCACCACCTTGGGAAGCGGCGAATTCATGCGTGTGCCTTTACCCGCCGCCATGATGATCGCTGAAAATCCAGACATCCCACGAAATTATCGCGCTTGTCGGTCCTTAGCAATGAGTTTACTCTTTAAGCATGTACAGTAATGAGACCTGGACCCGCACCGATTTGGGCACGCCCATCGCGCTTTTCGCGTCACACTCCCTTGAGGAAATTTCCACACAACGCCCCGTTCTTCTGATGGGCGGCGTACACGGAGACGAGCCCCTCGGTGTGCATTTGGCGCAACAGACTCTCAAGCTGCTGCAAAAAGATCTTCAAGGCGCCAATACGGTACCGTGGATTCTGATCCCCTGCCTCAATCCCGACGGA
>CAYPFC010000072.1:0-12611 GCA_964409815.1 uncultured Pseudobdellovibrionaceae bacterium | reverse complement strand
ACCGACTCCGGGCTCGTGTTCACGGGAGTCATGGACAAGTTCATGGCCCACCTGAAAGTCGGCGCGCTTGCCGGCTTGATCCTCACCTGTCCGTATTGGCTTTATCACGTGTGGGCGTTTATCTCGCCCGGCCTTTACCGTAAGGAGCGCAAGTACGCGGCCGCGTTCATCGTCACTGGAACGTTCCTGTTCATGCTCGGCGTGGTCTTCGTGTACTTCCTCGTTTTCCCGGCGGCGTTCGAATACCTGTTCAGCATCGGCGGTACCGTCGATAAGCCGATGATCACGATCGGCGAGTACCTCGGTTTCTTCACGCTGATGACCGTCATGTTCGGAGTGGCGTTCGAAATGCCGCTCGTGCTGGTGATCCTCGCCCTCATGGGCGTGTTCGATGCGGCCTTCCTGCGCAAGCATCGTCGGATCGCGATCGTGCTCATGGCTGTCGTCGCGGCGATTCTGTCTCCGCCGGACGCTTTGAGCATGGTCATGATGTGGGTTCCTCTGCTGATTTTCTACGAAGCATCGATCTTGGCGATCACGATGCTCGTGCGCGATCGCGACAAACGCCTTAAAGCGTAATCGATTCCTTGAATAGCCCGAAGACTTTGCGCAGCTCCTCGGAGATCTCCCCGAGAGTCACATGGTTTTCCACACATGAGATGAAGCGCGGAACCAGGTTGTCATTTCCTTCCGCCGCTTTGCGGAGCGTTTCGAGCTCGGCGGCGACCTTGTTCGGGTCGCGCTTGGCTTTAAAGGCTTTCAGTCGGGCGATTTGATCGCGCGACACTTCTTCGGAAACCTTAAGGACGTCGCTCGAGGGCTTTTCCTGCTGAATGAACTCGTTCACGCCGACGACGATTTCCTTCTTCGCCTCGAGGTCCTTTTGGAATTGGTAGGAGGCGTTTTGGATCTCGTTCTGGATCCAGCCGGACTCGATGCAGCTGATCACGCCGCCCAGACCTTCGATACGTTCGATGTACTCCGTCGCGCGCTTTTCGATTTCGTCGGTCAGGGACTCGACTAGGGCGCTTCCGCCCATGGGGTCGACGACGTCGGCGACGCCGGTCTCGTAGCCGATGATCTGTTGCGTGCGGAGGGCGATGGTCGCGGCCTTCTCAGTGGGAAGGCCGAGCGCCTCGTCCATCGAATTCGTGTGGAGGCTTTGCGTTCCGCCCAGCACGCTCGCAAGCGCTTGAATGGCGACGCGAACGATGTTGTTCTCGGGTTGCTGGGCGGTCAGCGTCGAGCCGGCCACTTGCGAGTGGAACCGGAGCTTCATCGCGTTCGCGTCTTTGGCGCCGAAGCGCTCTTTCATGATCTTGGCCCACATTCTGCGGGCGGCGCGGAACTTCGCGATCTCTTCGAAAAAGTTATTGTGCACATTGAAGAAGAAGCTCAGGCGCTTTCCGAACTCGTCGACGTTGAGGCCGCGATCGACCGCCGCCTGAACGTAGGCGATCCCGTTGGCGAGCGTGAAGGCGACTTCCTGAACGGCCGTGCTTCCGGCTTCGCGAATATGGTAGCCCGAAATCGAAATCGTGTTCCAACCGGGAACTTCCGTCGTGCAGAACTTAAAGATGTCCGTGATGATTCTTAAAGAAGGCTTCGGCGGATAGATGAACGTGCCGCGCGCGATGTATTCCTTCAAGAGATCGTTCTGAATCGTCCCTTTTAGCTTATCCATCGAGACGCCGCGCTTTTTCGCGACCGCAATGTAAAGCGCCAGCAGGATGCCGGCGGTCGAATTGATCGTCATCGAGGTCGAGATCTCGTCGAGCGGCAGGCCGTCGAGCAAGATCTCCATATCCTCGAGCGAAGAGATCGCGACGCCGACCTTGCCGACCTCACCCGTCGACATGACGTGATCCGAGTCGTAGCCCATCTGGGTGGGCAAGTCGAAAGCGACGCTCAAGCCCGTCGTCCCGCGCGCGAGCAGCATCTTGTAGCGCTGATTGGAGTCCTTGGCCGAACCGAAGCCCGCGTACTGGCGCATGGTCCACAGGCGGCCCCGGTACATCGTTTCCTGCACGCCGCGCGTGTACGGGTAAACGCCGGGTTGGCCGAGTTGCGCCGTGCCCGCGTTCTCGTAGACGCGAGCGAGCTCTATGTTCGACGAAGTTTTAAACTGCGACTTACGCTCCATGGATTTTCGATCAGCCGCCGTACGTTCCGAAATTTTCGGATCTTCCGTTTTTTGATTTTGCGACTTCGAATCTTTCACGTGGCACGAATCTTTCGTAATGCAGTGTTTCGATCCCGGGATCGAAACATCGCGTCAGTATTCGGGTATGCTTCAACCCTGAGTTCGATCATTATCACAAAGTCGGATCTCGGATCTAATTACGATCACCATCCCGAAACCCGATCTTCTCGGCGAGGGGTTACGTCTTCTTCGCAAACGTCACCAGCGTCGCGCCGGACTCGACGTTCTCGCCGGCCTTGACCAAGACTTCCTTGATCGTGACGTCGGCGGCCGCGCGCATCTCGTTTTCCATCTTCATGGCTTCCATGATGAGGAGCGGGTCGCCCGCCTTGACGACGTCGCCGGGCTTCACGAAGATCTTCACGATCTTTCCGGGCATACCCGACGCCAGATTATCTCCCGCGCCCATGCCGCCACCGGCTTTTAGCGATTCGTGCAGCAAGGCCTCTTCGTTATAAACTTTGAACGTCTTATAGGCGCCGCGCGTGTAGACCGTGTACTCGGTGCCCTTCGCGATCACGTCCACGAGGTACGAGCTATCGCGAAACAAGAAGCTCACGGTGTCGTCCAGCAGCCGATAATCTTCTTTGCGAATTTCGTAATAGATCCAGTCTTCGCCGTCCTCGCGCGTTCCGACGCGCCAGTGCGACTTCGATTCGGTGACCGAGACTTGATACTTGAGACCTTCGGATTCGGCTTCGAAATACATATTACGAATTCCTCATCGATTTCAGGCGGCCGTGCTTCTTCCACTGGCTGGCGAGGTTAAAGTCTCCCACGTCGCGCGATTTCGCTTGGTTGTACGCCTCGATCGCGGCCGAGATCAGGAACACCGGCTCATCCACGAACATGAACAGCTCACGGTGCTTTTTGCCGGCGATCTGCTTGTCTATGAACTGGGTCGTGTACGTGCCTTCCAGGAACTCCGGGTGAACCAGGATGTTCTTGTGAAGAACGATGTTTGATTTGATTCCGGTGAGCATGTACTCGGCGAGCGCGCGCTGGGTGCGCTCGATGCACTCTTTGCGGTTCGCGCCCCACACGATGAGCTTCGCGATCATCGGATCGTAGTAGATCGGAACGTCATAGCCGGGATAGCCGCAGTTGTCCAAGCGCACGAACGGGCCCGCGGGCATACGGTACTTGCGAATCTTACCGGGGTTTGGGGTGAAATTGACCGGATCTTCCGCGCAAATGCGCAACTCAATCGCGTGGCCCTTTTGTTTCACGTCCGACTGCTTGAACGAGAGCGGTTTTCCGAGCGCGACGTTGATCTGCTCCTTGACCAGGTCGTAGCCGGTCACGAGCTCCGTTACCGGGTGCTCCACCTGCAGACGCGTGTTCATCTCCATGAAGAAGAACTCTTTGGTCTTGTTGTCGAAGATGAACTCGATCGTGCCCGCGCCCACGTACTGAATGGACTTCGCGGCCTGAACGGCGACGGCGCCGAGTTTTTCGCGAACTTCCGGAGGAACGCTGATCGAGGGGCACTCTTCGATGATCTTCTGGTTACGACGCTGCATCGAGCACTCGCGCTCGTACAGGTGCACGACGTTGCCGTGCGTGTCGCCGAAAACTTGGACCTCGATGTGCTTCGGGTTTTGGATGAATCGCTCGATGAACACGCGGTCGTCTTTAAAGAAGTTTTTGCCTTCCGATTGGCAGGCGCGGAACGAGCTCGCGATCTCTTTCGGGTCGTGCACGACCCGAATCCCTTTGCCACCGCCGCCGGCGCTGGCCTTAAGGATCACGGGGTAACCGATGCGCTCGGCTTCCTTCGCGGCCTCGTCGGCGTCTTTCAGGGCGCCCTTCGATCCCGGTACGCAAGGCACGCCCGCCTTGATCATCAGATCGCGCGAGGCGATCTTATCGCCCATCGCGAGGATGTTTTCGACCGTGGGTCCGATGAACGTGAGGCCCGCCGCCTTCACGCGCTTCGCGAACTCCGGGGACTCGGAAAGAAATCCGTAGCCCGGGTGAATCGCGTCGGCCCCTGCCTTCTTGGCGACCTCAAGGATCTTGTCGATATTCAAATAGGATTCCGTCGAAGGAGGCGGTCCGATATGGTAGGCCTCGTCCGCGAGCATGACGTGCAAGCCGTTGCGGTCGGCGTCCGAGTACACGGCGACCGAGGTGACGCCGAGCTCGCGCAGTGTCCGGGTCACCCGTAACGAAATCTCTCCCCGGTTAGCGATCAGAACTTTTTTAAACATCTCAAACCTCATTTAAGCCGGCGAGGCCGGCCGTCTAAACTACAGCGGTATATTCCCGTGCTTCTTCGGCGGATTGAAATCGCGCTTGTTCTTGAGCATTTCGAGCGAGTCGATCAGGCGTTTGCGCGTCGTCGCGGGCTCGATCACTTCGTCGATGTAGCCGGCTTCGGCGGCGATGTACGGGTTCGCGAACTTCGCTTCGTAATCTTTCGTGAGACGCGTGCGCTCGGCCGCGGGGTCCTTCGCTTTCGAAATCGCAGCGCGCGAGATGATGTTCACCGCGCCCTCGGCGCCCATGACCGCGATCTCGGCCGTCGGGTACGCCATGTTGATGTCGCCGCGCAAGTGCTTCGAGCTCATCACGCAGTACGCGCCTCCGTAGTCCTTGCGGGTGATGATCGTGATCTTCGGAACCGTAGCCTCGGCGTACGCGTACATGAGCTTCGCGCCGTGAGTGATGATTCCGTTCCACTCCTGATCCGTACCGGGCAGGAAGCCGGGCACGTCGACGAACGTCACGATCGGGATATTGAAGGCGTCACAGAAGCGGATGAAGCGCGCGGCTTTCACGCTCGCCTCGATGTTCAAGCAGCCGGCCAGAACTTGCGGCTGGTTGGCCACGATGCCCACGCAACGGCCGTTCAGGCGCGCGAAGCCCACGACGATATTTTGCGCGTAGGCTTTGTGGATCTCCAGGAAGTAGCCCTCGTCGACGACCTTCGTGATCAGCTCGACCATGTTGTACGGCTTCTTCGGGTTATCCGGGATAAACGTATTCAGCGACTCTTCGACGCGGTCGGGGCGATCCTTCGTCGGCAAGACAGGCGGGTCGTCCAAGTTGTTCGACGGCAGGAAGTTCAAAAGCTCGCGGATCATTAACAAACAATGGCGATCGTCCTCGGTCGCGAAGTGAGCGACGCCCGACTTGGTCGCGTGCGCAACGGCCCCGCCCAAATCTTCCTTCGTCACTTCTTCATGCGTGACGGCCTTAATGACTTCGGGGCCGGTCACGAACATGTACGAGGTGTTCTTCACCATGAAAATGAAATCGGTGAGCGAGGGAGAGTAAACCGCTCCGCCCGCGCACGGCCCCATGATTGCCGAGATCTGCGGAACCACGCCCGAGGTCATCACATTGCGCAGGAAAATGTCGGCGTAACCGGCCAGCGCTTCGACGCCCTCTTGAATGCGCGCGCCACCAGAGTCGTTCAAGCCGATCACGGGAGAGCCGTTCTTCACGGCCATATCCATGATTTTCATGATCTTGTTTGCTTGCGTGCGCGACATCGAGCCGCCAAAGACGGTGAAGTCTTGCGAGTAAACGTAAACGATCTTTCCGTTAATGCGGCCGTAGCCGGTGATCACGCCGTCGCCGGGGATCTTTGTGTCGCCCATACCGAAGTTATTGCAACGGTGAGTGACGAACCTGTCGATCTCGACGAAGGAGCCCGGGTCGAGCAAGACGTCGAGGCGTTCGCGCGCCGTCAGGCGGTTCCCCTGTTTGTGCTTCGAGATGCGATCTTCGCCGCCGCCCACGAACGCGCCTTCATTGCGCCTCTCAAGGTCCTGTAGTTTCGCGACGGTGGTGGATGGAACTTCAATTTCCATTGCGGTTCTCCTCAGGGGTAATTGCGGCCGTATAGGCGCGGGAAAGGAATCGTTTCACGAACGTGCGGTACGCCGCAGATCCAGCTCACGGTGCGCTCGACGCCGAGGCCGAAGCCCGCGTGCTGGAACGAACCGTACTTTCTCAAGTCGAGGTACCACTCGAAGTCTTTCAAATTCAGGCCGTGCTCTTGGATCTTGCGTACGAGGGTGTCGTAGCTCTCCTCGCGCTGGCCGCCGCCGATGATCTCGCCGAAGCCTTCGGGCGCGATCAAGTCGCAGCTCATGGTGTAGCCCGGCTCTTTCTCGTCTTCCTTCATGTAGAAGGCTTTGATCGCCGAAGGGAAGTGGTGCACGAACACGGGCTTTTCGAACTTCGCGCTGACGATGGCTTCGTCGGGAGCGCCGAAGTCGCCACCGTCGATGAACGCCGGGTTCTCTTTGAGGATCATCTGCACGGCTTCTTTGTAGTGAACGCGCGGGAACGGCGCGAGGACTTTCTTCAGCGCGGTCGTGTCGCGCTCAAGTACCTTAAGCTCTTCTTCTTTGTTCTTGATTACGCGCTGAACGACGTACTCCACGAATTGTTCGGCGAGCTCCATGTTGTCGTAAAGGTCGTTGAATGCGACCTCCGGTTCGACCATCCAGAACTCAATGAGGTGGCGGCGGGTCTTCGATTTCTCGGCGCGGAACGTGGGGCCGAAACAATAAACTTTTCCGAAGGCCGCGGCCGTGGCTTCCATGTAGAGCTGACCACTCTGCGAGAGGAACGCCTTTTCGTCGAAGTACTTGGTCTCGAAGAGCGTTGTCGTTCCCTCGCACGCGTTCGGCGTGAAAATGGGAGCGTCGGTCAGAGTGAAGCCGCGCCCATCGAAGAAATCGCGAATCGCCGCGATGATCTCGGCGCGAACGCGCAAGACCGCGTGCTGGCGTTTCGAGCGCATCCACAGGTGACGATTGTTCATCAGGAAGTCGGTGCCGTGCTCCTTGGGCGAGATCGGATAGTCGACCGCCGTCGAGAGAATTTGCAACTCTCGCGCGCCGATCTCGTATCCGCCCGGCGAGCGCGGCTCGGCCTTCACGACTCCGGTGACGGCGACCGTGGACTCCTGCGTGAGTTTCTCAAAATCCTCAAACGCTTTCTCGTCGCATTCGCCGCGAAAGTAGACGCATTGACTGATGCCGGTGCCGTCTCTCAACAGCAGGAATTTAATCTTCCCGCTCGAGCGATGGTTGTAGACCCATCCTTTGAGCGTGACGGTTTGACCGACGTGGTCCTTCAAATCTGAAATGTAAGCCCTCATAACACCCCGCGAGGCGCACCTTGAACGTGCTCTGCATGATATAGAGGGTTTGATCTAACATGGCAGCCCCCGGGAAGGGAACTGTCGCGCCTGTTGCGAGGCGTCTAAATCTGAAAGCCATCCAGCTTATGGGGGTCGTCGAGTGTCAGGCCGGGAATGGCCTTTAAGTCCGAGAGCAGGCGCTCGTAATCCAGGCGCGCGGGAAGCTTCAGAAAATAGAAAAGGCGAATCTTACGGTCCTGCAGGAGGGCGGAGGAAAGCGCCTCATCGCGTCCGTAAATAACCGAATGGGCTCGAAAGACCTTTTCGAGAGCCGTGCTGACCGGAGCCAAGTCTTTCGACGCGAGCGCCACGGTCAGGTGACTATTAATCCGCTCTTGATCGCGCGCGAAGAGAGCCCGGGCGACGATCGAGATCAATGTAAACATCGCGCCCAGGGTGAAGAAGCCTGCGCCTATGCACATGCCTACGGCGAGGGACCAGAATAAGAACATCATGTCCTCGATCGACTTCACGGTGTTGCGAAACCGGATGATGCTGAGCGCGCCAACCAGTCCGAAGGCGCGGGCAATGTTCGAGCCGACGACCAAAGTGATGACGCAACAAAAAAGCCCGAACAACACGATCGAGATACAAAACGCGGCCGCGTCGGATCGCGGCCGATTACGGACGTAAAATAGAACCGCGATCACCGACGCGCAAAGCGCGGACAAAACGGAGGCCGTGGCGAGAGTGCCGATGCCTAAATCCTGGGGCCCCGAAACCAAAAGCGAGTTCACGACGCCGTCAAGTGCGTTCATTTGAAAACCCCAGCATGTATTTCGAAAACGAGATTTTTCTTAAAACACCCGAGCTTAAAAGATACTCGACTCGCGCCCTCGTCGCTCCCGAGGCGACCGCGTTACCGCGATGCTTGAACTCCACGATGACCTCCGGAAACGAAAACTCGCGATGATTCACGAAATTATGGCCGCGAATGCCGGAATCGAAGTTGATTTTTAAACCCAAGGCCTCGTGCTCCCAACCTTTGCGGTGATAGAAAATGCGGCTGGCGCGCGTCAGGCCCCAGCGCGCGAGCGCGAGGGACTCCAGGCCGGAAGCGCCGCCCGCCTCAACTGAAACCCGCGTTTTGAGGCTCGTATGGCCAATCTTTGACTTTCTCTCCCAAAACAAGTCGCCCGTTAGCGGGTATCGCCGCAGCCGAAATTTATTTTTAACGAATGCGCCGCCTTCCTTTTGTTTGAGGCACGTTAGATCCCTGGAATCGAAGTAAATCGATTCGATATCATAAGCGAACGGGCGAAAGCCCATGGCTTCGAGGTAGTCACCGAACTTCCGGAACACACCCCGTACCGGCCAAGGCTCGCAGATCGCGTATTTGGACTCAAAGCGGACCATCGCGAAAAGTATAGTTTGAAAGCTTATTCAGAGGAAACACTTCCGTGTCGTAAAGGCGCACGCGCGCGTCCGCGTTGTGTACGATCAGCGTGGCCGCGCTAGATCCGGCGGCCGTATCGATCGCGTGGATCGCGAATCGATCTTTCAGGTCCGCGCCCGTAAACGCGAGTAAGCGTTTGCCGACGACGGCCACGTGAGCCTCCGGGTAAACTCCCGCGGGAAGGACGACGCGAAACCGGGGATCGGGGGTCCACGCGTCTCGATCCACGCGCCCACGCCGGACCAGATACTCGCGACCCGAGCGGCCGTCTTCGAGCGAAGAAAGCAAGTATACAAACCCGTCGGAGAACGCCAGGCTCAGATGTCCCAATTTGTTCGGCGGGGGAAGGGCGGCTTTGGCGAGATTAATCCACCGGTTGCTGGAGGGCGCATGACGAATCAGCGCGCGCGCATCCCGGTAAAGTAAGTATGCGGATTCGTCGCTCACGATGAGGTCGGTGCTGTCGTTCCAAGCGACGTTACAACCTTCGAACGCCTTTTTGCGCGAAAGCTCGCGCGCGGCCTCCAAGGCGGGAACTTCGCGATATTCGGTTTCTTGAGCGTGAAGGACCGCGCTCGTGGGAAAACTTAAAGGAAAGGAGCGGCGGCCCTCGACCGCCGACGCGCCGTCGATCAAAAGATTGTCATAGCTGTATGTGAGCGGCTTCAGGAAGAGCGTGAGCCAACGCCAAGGTTCGGCGTAGTCGAAAACTTTCTTCGGATAGGGTTTGAGCACCGGACTACATCCGCGATGAACCGTCGCGATTCGCGAGCCGAAGCGCGCTCGCTTTAGGCGCTCGGGCTTTCCCTTCTGGTCGCGAACCGCGTCGGGCCAGCGAACCCGTTCGGGCGCCGTCCCTGGAAGTAACTTCCAGTAAGCCTCGCCGCTATAGGCAAAGAGCCGGCCCGCGTGGGCGCCCACTCCGAGCGCGGCGAACGAAGCCGCGTACAAAATCTCGCCCCGGCTGTTCACCAGCGCCGGAAAGGTTAAACTGTCGCCCTCGTGCGCGAGCGTGAGGTTGGCCCAAAACAAACTCGCCGGAAACGCGCCGCTCACCTCGAGGTTGAAGGGTCCGAGCGGGTTCGACGGGCGTTCGGTCTTGATCGTTCGCCACTTACCGCCCACCCGAACTTTGATTTTGAGGGCGCACCGGAACGAAGGCGGCGGGGCGGCCTCGAGCTTCGGGAGGGGAAAGTCCGCGATGAAGTAGCCGAAATCATCGCAGCCGTAGGCCACATGCGTGGCGCCGGCGGAAGACCATTCGGATAGGTTCTTAAGGTAAACGGGCGTTTGCGCGAGCGTCTGATTCAAGTTCTTCAAAATGCGCGCATCGGCCCCGGCCTGTACGGCGGCGAGCAGGAATATCGCGGGAAACCATTTAGAGATCGCCCGCAATGGACACCTCGTAAATTTTTTCGAGAGGTTTTTTAGTCGCTCCCGAAATCATCGCGCGCGCGCGGTATAGGATTTTGTCGGCGCCGGGCGAATAAACCATGACCGTTCCGTCGCGGAAGGAAAGAACGAGGTCGTTCGCGCGCGTCGCGACCGAGCCGCGGGTCGCGGAAAAGGCCGAGACCCCGGCGAAGCTTGAAATCACCTTTTCGATCCGCCCGTGACGGGGATCGAAGTCTATCACTCCCGAGCGCACGCCGCCGTCTTTGCCGGGGATTTTGTTCGCGAACATCAGAATCCGGTCGCCGTGCGGCTGAAGCGAGTGCAAGCCCTCGAATTCGTCGAATTTACGAACGAGTCGCAGTCGATTTCCTTGCGTTCGGAGCGCGAGCAGGGCGCTTTGGTCACGAAGCGAGAAAAGAATTTCGTCGCCCCCGGGCACATTCTTTACGATAAAGGAATTGATGTGCGTCAGCTCATAGAAGCCACCCTCGATCTTGTTTTCGAACGCCGCGCGCAGCGGACCAACCATGCGATCGATTTCGTCCAAATGATCGAAGGTCGACCAACGCCAAAGTTCTTCCCCAGAGTGCGACAGCTTTACGATCGTGTCGAACTTCGTTTTCTTTCCCGAATACATGCGAAGCTCGAATGAAAGTAAGTAGATCGCGCCATCGTGCGCGATGATTTTATGGTGTACTGGAATGCCGCGAGTCCACGACGGCTTATCGTAACCAGAGGGAAAATAGCTCAGCTCAGGTTCATCGTAGTCGCCGGTAACCGATACCCAGGCGCCGGCGCCGACCGCCGTGCACAGGTACCCGGGGAGCCGCTTGGTCCTCGGTCCCGAGGAACTCACGAAATCGCAGCCGTCGATTTGGAAAACGACTTCAAGCCCCGACGGATTCTCAATATCCGTAAGGGAAACGTAACGCTCGAAGCTCGATCGCGAACCTCCCAAGCCGCGCCCAAAATATATCGCGCTAAAAGCGAATGCGAGAAGGAGCGCGATAGAAAGGATTCGGGAGCTTGAGGTGAAGAGTGTTCGGTTCTTCAGAAAAATCCCTTTCCTGACTTCCAAGGTTGACGAGGAAATCAAATCCACGTTTGCGGAGGTCCTCACGCGCGCGGCGCTTGAAGACCCCGCGATCGTCGGCTTCTTCCTTCGTGATCCAGACGATATCATAATGGTCGATACCGATTTTCTTTAGGTTTTTCACGGAGGGTTCGTCGCTCTCGGCGCGCGCTTCGCGCTTGCGGCCGCTGATGATGCGTGTGGCGACGCCCTGGTCCTGGCACCAGCGATAAAACTCGACCGCGCCAGGCACGGCTTCAGCGGAAGCTTCATCGACCCAGGATTTCCAGCTCTCGTAGCGAAACCCGAACTGTGTGCGCTCCTGGTAGGCGCGGCTCGAGAAAAGCACGTCTGCAAAATCGAAAAGCACCACGACCTTGCGACCATCGCGAAGCGCGTCGAGAATTCGAGCGCGGGCGAAGTCGAAAATTTGAGCCGTTTGCCGAGGGTACTCGGTACGGGCGTACTCGGCCAAGCGCGCCTTCGTATCGTCAAGATTAGGCGGCTCCGAGCGATGCGAAAAGTAGACGCCTTCGGTTCGGCTGACCTGCGCGCACGAGCAAGAGACGACGGCGCTAGCGAGCGTAATAAAGCTGGTAAAAATCCGGATCGGGATAGCCGTCCTCCTTAAAGCGAATGCGTTTTTCAATCGTATTGGAGCCGGTGCCAAGCTCGAACTCAAGAATTTCGCCGCCGGGATTTGAAACCAAGATCCGGCGACGGTCGGGGCTGAGCGCGAGGTTTCCCCGTTTAGGCGCGCGCGGCCCCTTGCGTTTTAGCAGCGGCACTTCGGAAAACTTCTGAGTTTCTAACTCCATCCGAAGGATCGCGGGTCCGTCCCCGCGGGCCGGAAACTCATTGCTGTAAACGAGGATTCCCCCGTCGTAAAAGCGCGCGGCATGGGACATTCCGCCCCCGGGCACTTCGATCAGTTTCGTAAGTTTCATCGCGGGCTCGATCGCGAACAAGGCGATATGCCGGTGACGGCCAAACGAGACCACGAGCCGATCCGCGCCCATGAAATCGACGGAGTTCAGGTGAAAGAGTTCAACGTAATCGCGCCCGTAATCTTTCTTGTGGATGGGCGCCTTCAGTTTCGCCCCGAGTTTTTCTTTAAGCTCGGCGAGGTGTTCGTGCGTAGACCAGGATTTTTCGATTTGGCCGCTGGAAATATTGACGATCTCGATAGTATCGAAGCGCGTGCGGCGGCCGCCGAGCATTTCGAACTTCGAGCCCAGGGTCGCGGCCAATTTTCCGTCGGCCGAGACCGCGAGATCGTGATGAGCCAAGATGGGAACGCTCCACCGGGCGCTAGCGATCTTTTCGCCCGTGACTTCGATGCGTTTAAGGGTCTTCTGGCCCTCAACCGCGAGCAGATCGC
>CAYPFC010000071.1:5295-12868 GCA_964409815.1 uncultured Pseudobdellovibrionaceae bacterium | reverse complement strand
ATGCACACGAGGAAGGTCGTGCGGATCGAGTGCACAAAGAGCCAGGGACGCGAGAACGTCTCTAGATTTGCGGCTTCGACAATCCGTAAATTCCGAGCGGGTAGATCGATTTGGCTCACGTCATTAACCCACGGTCTGTGCCATGTTGAAGATCGGCAGGTACATCGCGACGACGATCACGGCGATGATTCCACCGAGCACGACCATCAGCATCGGCTCCAGAAGGCTCGTCATCGCGTCGGTCGCGTTCGAGGCGGCCATGAGCATCTGGTCGATGTTACCGGTCTGCTCGCCGATCGAGATCATCTGGGTCACCATATTCGGAAAGTACGGAATGCGCGCGAGGGGCTCGGCGAGGGTTTTACCGCGCGAGACCGCGTCCTTCGTGTCGAGCAGCGCCTTTTCGATCATCCAGTTCCCGGTCGTGGCGGACGAGATCTCCAGCGCGTCGATGATGCGCACCCCGGACGACAAGAGCGTCGCGAGCGTGCGCGAGAAGCGCGCGATCGCGCTTTTCTTTATCAGATCCCCGAAAATCGGGATCTCGATCAAGATGGCGTCGCAAACTTTTCGTCCGTTGTCGGTGTCGTAGTACATCTTCAAGAATAGCGGAACCGCGATTAACGTCGCCGCGACCATGTACCAATAGTGCTGAAAAAAATCCGAAAGGCCGATGACCATTTTCGTAAGCTCGGGGAGGTCCTGACCCGATTGCGTGAACATCGCCGACATTTTCGGAACGACGAATACCATGATGAATACGATCACGATAATCGCCACGATCAAGATGGCGACCGGATAGAACAACGCGGACTTCACCTTCCCGCGCAGCTTCACCGAAGTTTCAATGTACGTGGCTAAGCGATTCAATACGGCTTCGAGCACACCGCCCTCTTCGCCGGCGCGAACGAGGTTCACGTACAAACGGTCAAACACCGCGGGACGCGCGGCCAGAGCCTCCCCCAGTCGGCGGCCGCGCTCGACGTCCTGGCAGACGCCCTTCAATACGTTCGTCATCCCGACGCTGCGAGCTCCGCGCGACATGGCCTCCAAACTCTGAACGATCGGAACGCCCGCGCTTACCAGAACAGCGAACTGGCGCGTGAAAACCTGAAGATCTTTCTGCGAAACGCTGTCCGCGAAGAGCGCGAGCTTGCGTAAATCAAACTCGCCACCGGCCCCGCGGCGGGCCTCGATTCGCAACGGAGTCAGGCGCTGCGCGCGCATGCGGATGCGCGCCTCGGATTCGTTGGCGGCATCGAGCTCGCCCTTAACGATCCTTCCGTCTTCGGTTTTCGCCTGAAACTCAAACAACGCCATATTCTAAATCAGACTCCCGCGGACTTGAGCATTTTATCGAGCTCTTCCGGATCCGAGCTATGCATGAACGCCGTGCGCACATCGACCTTGCGCTTAAGGACCAGCTGAACGAGAGATTGATTCAGCGTGATCATCCCCGTTTTGTCCTGTCCCACCTGCATCATGCCGTACACTTGGTGAAGCTTGTTTTCGCGGATCAGGTTTCGAATGCTCGGGTTCATCATCAGGATCTCGACCGCCAACGAAACGCCGCCCTTCATTCCGGGAATCAGGCGTTGGCTGACGATCATGTTTAAAGTCAAAGCGAGCTGCGTGCGCACGCGATCCTGCTGGTCGGCGGGAAACACGTTCACGATACGGTTGATCGTGGAGATCGCGGAGTTCGTATGGAGCGTCGCGAACACCAAGTGACCGGTTTCGCAAATATTCAAGGACGCCTCGATCGTTTCGAGGTCGCGCAATTCTCCCATCATGCATACGTCCGGGTCCTGGCGCAGAACGTGCTTCAGGGCCGAGCGGTAGCTGACGGTGTCGATGCCGATCTCGCGCTGGTTCACGATGCACGATTTGTGCGGGTGAACGTACTCGATGGGATCCTCGAGGGTGATGATGTGGCTGCGACGCTCACGATTGATCTTGTCGATGAGCGCGGCGATCGTCGTGGACTTGCCGCTGCCGGTGGGGCCCGTAACGAGCACGAGGCCGGTCGGATAGTTCACCGACTCGGCGACCACCGCGGGAAGCCCGAGCACGTCGATATCCGGTATATCGAGGGGAATGCGGCGAAACACACCCGAGACCGCGCCACGCTGGAAGAACAAGTTCGCGCGAAAGCGCGCCATTGCTTTAATGCCGAAGCTGAAGTCGAGCTCCTTCGTGGCTTCGAAACGGCTCTTCTGCGCGTCGGTCAAAATTGAGTAACAGATTTGCCGGGTCTGATCGGCGTTCATGTCGCCCGATTTCACGCGAACGATGCGTCCTTCCACGCGCAGCACCGGCGGGGATCCCGCGACGATGTGCAGATCGGACGCTCCTTGTTTCACGGCTGCTTTCAACAATTGATGCAAAGTAATCATAGAATGTCGTCTGCTACGGTCGCGTTCAGTACTTCCTCAACGGTTGTTAATCCGGCCTTCAATTTCAGCAATGCGGACTGCCGGAGAGTTCGCATTCCCTCTTGAATCGCACAGCGCTTGATTTCGAGCGGGTTACCGCCGCGATAAATCGCTTCCTTCACCTTCGTGCGCATGCGCATCATCTCGAAAATCGCCACGCGGCCTTTAAGACCGGTGCCGTTGCACTCTTCGCAGCCTTCGCCGCGGCGGGTGCCCTTGAACTCCGGGATTTTTTCTTCCGGGATTCCGAGCTTCATCAGAGCTTCGGGCTGCACCTTGTGCGGAATTCCGCACTTCGCGCAAATCCGGCGCATCAGGCGCTGGGCGACCACGATCGAGGTCGCTTCGGCGACGATATACGGCTCGAGGCCGATCTCCACCAGACGCGCGATCGTCGAGGCCGCATCGTTCGTGTGCAGCGTGCTCACGACCAAGTGACCGGTCGACGCGGCCTTGAAGGCGATCTCGGCGGTTTCGAAGTCGCGAATCTCCCCCACCATGATGATCTCGGGATCTTGGCGAAGGAACGCGCGCAGCGCTTCGGCGAACGTGAATCCGATTCCGGGGTTGACCTGAACCTGGTTGATTCCGTCGAGGTTGTATTCCACCGGATCTTCCGCCGTCGAGACGTTCACGTCGGATTTGTTGAGCTCGTTGAGAGCGGAGTAAATCGTCGTCGTCTTACCGGAACCCGTCGGTCCCGTGATCAGCACCATGCCCTGCGGCTGGTGAATCGCATCCAGGAAGTTTTTGAAATCGTCGGGCTCGAACCCGAGCTTCGTCATGTCGACTTGCAAATTCGATTTGTCCAAAAGACGCAAGACCACTTTTTCGCCGAAGATCGTGGGCGTGCAGTTCACGCGAAAGTCAATTTCGGCGCCGGCGCGCGTTTTCACCTTCATGCGACCGTCTTGCGGCTTACGGCGCTCACCAATGTCGAGCTTCGCCAAGATCTTCAGACGGCTGACGATCGCGGCCGCGGCGTTGTTCGGCGGCTGGGTTTTTTCGGCCAATACGCCGTCGATGCGGAAGCGGATGCGGAAGCGCTTCTCATAAGGCTCGATGTGAATATCGGACGCATGAGACTTGATCGCTTCGGCGAGCATCGCGTTCACGAACTTAACGATCGGGCCCTCGTCCATCGCCATTTCTTGGTCGACGACTTCAACCATGCCTCCGGCCGAGCGCCCATCGTCCTCGATCTCCGAAACGATGTTTTCGATCTTGCTGCCCGCTTGGCCGTAATACTTGTCAATGGCGTGGATGATGCTGGCTTCCGAGGCCACCACGGCCTCGATTTTACAGCGCGTGAGCAGCGCGAGATCGTCCTTCACGTAAATGTTCGAAGGATCGGCGAACGCGACCACCAGGGATTTCCCTGCGCGGCTAACGGGAACGACGACGTGCTTGTCGCACACTTGGCGCGAAAGAAGCTTGATCGCTTCGGGATCCACGTCGAATCCGTTCAGATCGATCGTGGGTAAACCGAACTGTTTGCCCAAGAACTCGGTGAGTTGCCCCTCTTTCACGAACCCCAGACGAACGAGCGAAGTCGTGAGCCGGCCGCCGTTTGCCTTCTGATCCCGGCGTGCCTGTTCCAGCTGATCCAAATCAATCAAATGGCTGGAGACCAACAACTCCGCTAAAGCTTTCTTCGCGGACATGAATTATCCTCTCTAGCGCTTAAAGACTTTCTTTAAGAGTAAGCTTTGGTGCCATTTTTTGTAACTAGACGTAGGTTTTAAAATTGACGATTAGGCCTTGGTCCAGGCGGGAATCACTCGAGCGTCTGTTCGAAAGACTTAAAGTATTCGGCGAGCGGCAGGTCGACTTGAAAAGCCCACTTCGCCCAATGAACGTCGGAGCGCGCGGCGATCTGCGTGCCCGAGAGCACCGTGACGTCCGCGTCGAGCGCCTCCTGCACGAGCACGCTCGGCTTTTGGCTGCGGCTCAAGTCGAACAGAAAACCCGGCCGCTTGAGGAAGTTCAGATACGAAAGCTCGATGAGAAGCGCATTTTCTTCAACGCTTGGCGTACAATTCACGAGCACTGAACTTTCGCCGGGCAAGAGTACGATGCGCTCCATCGGAATCCACTGGATGTCCAACCCGAAGAACTTTCCGCGCACCTCTTTGATCATCGACGCCGCTTCCTCTTCCTGAAAATTCGTGACGATGAAATTCCTAAAACCCGCTTTGAAGAACGCGGCGATGGCAATGCGGGCCGCGCCTCCGGCCCCCGCGATCAATACGTTTCCATGTTTGTCGAGCTGAGCGCCGAGCTCGATGAGCATCTGTCCGTAGCTCTCGTACATCGCGCAAAGCGGCCACCACTGCCCTTGCGACTTCACCATGCCGTCGATCACTCCAAGCAAAGTCGTCCACGATGACTGCACCTTCACGCGCTTCAGAATGTCCGTGCCGATGCGCGAGTGCATGCGCACGTGGTGAAAATTTTCGAGAGGTTTTAGGTCGGTGAATGGATCCAAAGATCCCGTCCACGGAACGTACGCGTTCGGGGCGCCCTTGTCGGCGATCCAGCGGCTCAGGTTTTCCCAGCGCTTGTCTTCAGAAACCGGGCTAAGGGACGTCCATTGCTTCATCCACCTTCAGAATGTCGCTTTGGATCTGCTTCTTCAAGTCTTCGATGGAATTAAACTTCATTTCCGGACGGATACGGGCCAGAAACTCAACGTCGAACGAGCCCACGGGAGGCGAGAGCTCGCGGCCGATCACGTGGGTCTCCACTTTGATCTCCGCCGCGCCCCCGAATGTCGGATTAACGCCCACGTTCGTCACGCTCTTCATCGGGCCTTCGCCCGCGATACGCGTCCTCGTCGCGTACACGCCGTTCATCGGCAGGATCTCGTTGATGGGCCGCATGTTGAGAGTGGGAAAACCGATTTGCCGTCCGCGCGCCGCGCCCGCGACGAGCTCGCCGCGCAAGTAGAACGGGCGACCGAGCAGGCGACTCGCCGACTTCACGTCGCCCTGCTCGATCAGCTCGCGCACGCGCCGGCTCGAGACCGGGGCGCCGTCGGCGATCAACGCGGGCATCACGTGAACGACGGCCGGGCGACTCCACGCGCGCATGTCCTCGAGCGTTCCGCTGCGGCCCGCACCGAAGCCGAAGTCGTGGCCCGCGATAATGTGCTTCGGCTGAAACGGCTCCAAGACGTAGCGCCGCCAAAACTCGTCGGCCTTGGTCTGCGCGAGCTCCTTCGTGAAGGGCAAAACGACCAACAGGTCGACCCCGAACTTCGGCAGTTGATCCTTTAGATCCTCGCGCGGAAAAAGCCGGCGCAGCTTGGCCTCGGGCTTCAATACCTGAATCGGGTGCGGGTTGAAGGTGATCACGATGCGCGGCCCGTTCTCCGCAAGCCCCCGTTTCAGGAGCGATTGGTGCCCCAAATGAAGGCCGTCGAAGTTGCCGAGCGTGACAACTCCACCCTGAAATTTTTGCTCTCCGGGAATCACCCGCGTCCACAGCTGCATGGAGTGCAAAATGACTGATTTTTAAGGGGGAACCAATTGAATTTTCTCTCCATTTTTGATACGTAGCGTCGAAAGGATCAAAACCCCCATGTGGAAAGCCAAAGGTCTCTGGTTACGCGTGCTTCTGTGTTGGGCGCTGGGTTCGACTCTTCCCTTCTTCGATGAAGTGAATCAGTTCGACTTGCGCTTCGACATCCGTGGCGCGCAAGAGGCCAACAAGCAAATCGTGCTCGTGTACTTCGACCAAGAAGATTGGACTGCGTGGCACGGGCCGAACAACAACTTGCTCCGCTCGCTCAAAGAGTTTTCGATCATTACCGACAGCTACTTCTGGCGAGCAAGCACTTGGAATCTTCTGCTCACGAAAATTCTCGCGCAAAATCCGCAGAACGTCGGCGTGACGTTTTTCTTCAACCCGCAGCTCCCGCAGCCGGACGACGCTTTTCGCGCGCTCCGCGACCCGCGCGTGATCTGGGCGGGACAACTCGACAACGAAGGCCGCCCGGCGCTGCCGCTCATGGCGAACAGCTACGGCTACAACGTCGCGCTCGTCGACATGCGAGAGGACGAAGACCGCGTGCTCCGCCGTTTCTCCTCGCCGCTCGCGCCACTGCCGCATATGGGGCTCAAGCTCGCCGAGCAGAGCCTGGGCAGCTCGGTGCAGGAGCTCAACGCGTTTCTCGGCGAAACGAAGCTCATCAATTTTCGCGGCGGCCCCGGCATTTACGCGTCAGTCGACGCGCTCGACGTTTTACAGGGCAAGGTGCCCCCCTCGTTCTTCCGCGACAAGATCGTGTTGATCGGAACGCACTCCGTGGAAGGGCACCAGTACCAAACTCCCCTCGGAAGAATGTCGCGCGCGGATATCGTCGCCCAGGTCGTCGACAACGTGATCGCCAAGCGCTGGATTGAGCGCCTCTCGCCTTGGGCGTCGTCGCTCTATCTCTTGCTCGTGCTTCTGCTCGCGGTGGCGATCCTCGTGAACTACCCGCAGTCCGTCGCGGCCGTGTTCCTATTCTGGCTCGGGCTCGGGACGAGCGCGCTCTCGCTCTGGATCTTCGATTCGTTCAATTTCTGGATTCCGCTCTTCTCCCCGCTCGTGTTGAGCCTGGTCGCGTATGTCGTCTTCATCGGCTACCAGCTCTCGATGAAGGAAAACCAAGCGTGGCGTCTGGAGCAGGAAAAGCAACTGCTCTCGGATCTTGATCAGCAGCGCAATAACTTCGTCTCGCTCATCAGCCACGATCTCAAAACGCCGATCGCGAAAATTCAGGCGATCTGCGACCGCCTCTTAAGCGGTGGAGTAAGTGACGAAGTCCGCGAGGGACTGGGCTCAGTGAGAAAGGAGAGCGCCGAGCTTCACCGTTACATTCAGTCGATTTTGCAGATCTCGCGCCTCGAGTCCTCGCAATCGCAAGTGCGCAAAGAGGCCACCGACCTCAACGAAGTCGTCGAAAAAGTCGTTGGCCAACTCAAGTCGCTCGCGGACGACAAGCGGCAGGATTTGCACGTCGAGCTCGAGCCGATGTTTTCGCTCGAGATCGATAATGTTTTGATTCAGGAAGTGGTCATGAACCTCGTCGAAAACGCGATCAAGTACACGCCGAACGACGGCAAGATCGAGGTTCAGACGAAGGAAGTCGA
>CAYPFC010000071.1:0-5285 GCA_964409815.1 uncultured Pseudobdellovibrionaceae bacterium | reverse complement strand
TCGACGATCGCGTGATTCTGACCGTTAAGGACAACGGTCCGGGTGTTCCCGCTGAAGACCGGGAGCATCTCTTCGAGAAATTCTTCCGTGGGCAGGCCCACCAGAGCCACATTAAAGGCACTGGCTTGGGGTTGTTCCTCGTGAAGTACTTCATCGAGCTGCATGGAGGAGAAGTCTTCTTGGAAAGCGAAGTAGGTAAAGGTACAAAGGTTGGGTTCACGCTGCCCTTGCAAGCGTAGGAGAACAAAGATGAATCAAGAAGTCAGTGTATTAATCGTCGATGACGAGAGCGAGCTGAGAAAATCGGTCGCCTCGGTCCTCGTAACCGCGATGCCCGCGTTCAACTTTAAGGTGAACGAGGCCGCCACCGGCAAAGAAGCCCTCGAAGCCGTCAAAGCCAACGACTACGATCTCGTATTGATGGACGTGCGCATGCCCGAGATGGACGGCCTGGAGGCCCTGGCGCAAATCAAGGCGCAAGACCCGCGCGTGTTCGTGGTCATCATGACCGCGCACTCCAACCTTCAGGACGCGGTCACCGCGATCAAGGGCGGCGCCTACGACTACGTCGAGAAGCCGGTGCAACCCGAGAAGCTCGCGCAAATCGTGACGAAGGCCCTCGAAACGCAAGAGATGGTCTCGAACCTCGCCGTATCGGCCCCCGTCCTCGACGACGACGTCGACAGCGAGTTCGTCGGCGCCTCAAAGAAAATGCGCGAGATCTTCGATCTCATCAATCGCTTGAGCCAAGTTGACACGACCGTATTGATCCGCGGAGAAAACGGAACGGGCAAAGAGCTCGTCGCCCGCGCGATCCACCACAACTCGCCCCGCAAGCACGGTGAGTTTGTCGCGATCAACTGCGGCGCGATCCCCGAGTCGCTGATGGAATCCGAGCTCTTCGGCCATGAAAAGGGCGCCTTCACCGGCGCGCACGAGCGCAAGATCGGAAAGTTCCAGCTCGCGAACAAAGGCACGATCTTCCTCGACGAGGTCGCGGAGCTTAAGCCGGACATGCAAGTGAAGCTCTTGCGCGTGCTACAAGAGAAGCGTTTCACGCCCGTCGGCTCGAACCGCGAAGTCGCGTCGAACGCGCGCGTGATCGCTGCGACGAACCGCAACCTCGAGAAGATGATCGAAGAGCACACGTTCCGCGAGGACTTGTTCTATCGGCTGAATGTCATGCCGATCTTCCTCCCGCCGCTGCGCGAGCGCCTCGACGATCTGGAAAACCTGATCTCGCACTTCGTGCGCAAGTTTAACCGCAAGATGGCCCGTCAGATCACCGGATTTACGGCCGATGCGCTCGAGGAGCTTCGTAAGTACCGCTGGCCCGGAAACATCCGCGAGCTCGAGAACCTGATCGAGCGTTGCTTCATCATCGAAAACGGCACGCAGATTACGGCGCCGTCGCTTCCCGAGGCGATCCGCCACGCCACCCAGAGCGATATCGCGTTCGACCTCCCCGGCTCTTATTCAGGACCGCTCGATTTCGACCGTTTCAAGGAAGAAACCGAGAAGGAGTTCATCGTGCAGGCGTTGCGTGCGAACCGTGGCCGCATCAACCAAACGGTGGCGCAAGCGAACATCCCGAAAAACACGCTCTTACGTAAGATCAAAAAGTACTCGATCAACGTGCGCGAGCTCGGCGAGTAAGGTACCAGGTTCCCTTTCTCTAAGCGGTGCAGCACCGCTTAGAGAAAGGGAACCTGTACGCTATGTCGCGCCGCTTAGAGAAAGGGAACCTGGTACCATGAGACGAATCGGAATCCTCACCGGCGGCGGAGATGCCCCCGGTCTTAACGGCATTATTGAATCCTCGGCGCGCGTGCTCTTACAAGCCGGCGTCGAGGTCGTCGGTATCAAAGACGGCTTCGAAGGGGTCTTCACCGGTCGCACCGTCAACCTCACTCTCGACGTGATCCGCAACGCGCACGCGCAGAGCGGAACGCTCCTCGGCAGCTCGAACAAGTCCGGCACGGAAGGAAGAGAAAAAGAGTTCCACGATAAATTCCAAGCGCTCGAGCTCGACGGACTCATCGCCTGCGGCGGCGACGGAACATTCGCTGGCCTCTACCGCGTTCACAAAGATCTTAAGATCATCGGCGTTCCGAAAACCATCGACAACGACCTTGCCGGAACCGAAGCCACGTTCGGCTTCGACACCGCCTGCGCATGCGTCGCGGAAAACGTCGATGCGCTCAGGTTCACGGCCGCCGCGCACTCCCGACTCATGGTGGTCGAAACAATGGGCCGTACGGCCGGATGGATCGCGCTCGGAGGCGGCCTCGCCTCCTACGCCGACGCGATCCTCATCCCCGAGCGCCCGTTCGAGCGCGCGAAGCTCCTCGAGTACGTGATGAAGAAAAAATCCGAAGGTTACCGAGAGCTCATGGTCGTCGTGAGCGAAGGCGCGATGGCCTCGGGAGAAAATCCGAACGTTGCGTTCGAAGTCGCGGGCGCTCCCCAGAAAGAGCGCTTCGGCGGGATCGCGTTTCACCTTTCGCGGTGGCTCGAGCAAGAAACCGGTTGGGAATCCCGCCACGTCGTGCTCGGTCACCTTCAACGCGCGCGTCACCCGACGACGACCGATCGCTTTCTCACGTCGTTCATGGGCGTGGCCGCCGCGAAACTCGCGCTGGAAAACAAATGGGGTACGGCCGTCACATATCGCGATGGCCGCATCAAGCCCGCGCCGATCACCGATCTTATGCAACCGGCAAGACTGGTTGAGCCCACGCACCGCTGGGTTCAACAAGCTCAGGCTTTGGGCATTTTCATTTAAGTATCAAAAAAACTGGGGCAATTTGGTCTCTTCGAAGAAACCAAATTACCCCAAGTGATAGGGCACGCGAACAAACTATCGATCGCTAGGCGTGCGTCCTTGTCCTTGCGTCGAGTTGTCGGTAGGCGCCGTGTCGTCGGTCATATCCGACGTCGGGCTACGGCCCTGACGAGTCGTGCTGTCGGCCGGCATGTCATCGGTAGGGGATGTCGACGTGCCTAAGCCTGCGCCCGTGCTCGTTCCCGTGGCTGTCCCCGAGCCCTGCACTCCCAGAGCGCTCAACGTTCGCTGATCGAACGAAGAGCTGCCGCTGGCCGAGATGCCTTGGCTGCGTTGAAAGTCACGGAGTCCGGCTTGAGAGCGGGTACCCCAAACCCCATCAATCGGTCCGCGGTCGCGAAGCGCTTGTTGCACTTGGCGAATGGTTGCGGGGTCACGAGCCATTTGGGTGGTCGTGGTGGAAGTTTGATCCGACATCGTGGTGGTGGAGTCTCCGGTTGCCGAGTTGGTAGTCGGGCTCGATGTCGAAGACGTGGTTCCGGACGTGCCACTTGTCGTATCTCCGCTCGTAGACGTTGATGATCCGGTTGAGGTCTGCGCGAGTGCCGTGAATGCGAATGCGGCAATCGCGCCGGCTATCAGTTTATGCGTGTGAGTCATGGTCTCCTCCTTCATTCCTAGAGTGGAGTTCAGCAAGGGAGGTGCCGTTTCAGAGAGAGATGTGTGTCTTTGCGCGATGTCTAGATTGGCGTCTCGTTTTGATACGCTGTCGTCAAAATAACTGCGGGGTGCAAAATCCTTATGCGTCTCATGGTGTCTCAGGCAATTCGTAGTGAGTCTGAGAGTGGCAGAGGCCTTGCTCTTTCACTAAGGCAAGCGAGGTCTTAATATGGGCGGAATGATGATGCCAATGATGTTAGCCATGATGGGCGTATTTATGATGACCAGCATGGGTGGCTGTAGCAAAGACAAAAAGAAAACCAAGGAAGAGATGATCCACGCTTGCGTGCACGACGAAACTGGCGAATGCCAAAGAAAAGCGGCGGCATGGGCGGCGGCGAATCCCGAAGCGGCAAACGCGGCGGCGAACGCTTTGATGGCCAACGATTCCGACGGTAACTATTTGACGAACAATCCGGCCGACTCGGCGGCGATCGCGGCGCAAGCGGCGAAAGTAAAAGCCGGTATCGAAGCGGATCGCAACAACCCGAACTCGATGTACTACGATCCTCCGGTCGAAACCGCGAACAACGACGGCGAGAAAGAAAGCAACGTCGCGGACCTTCCGGGCGGCAATGAGCTTCCAGTCGCGATACTTCCCGCATCGACGGAGATTGTTCCCGCCTCGGCCTTTGGCGGCCCGAGCTCAACGGGTTACGGAGTCACGACTCGCTAAACAATTCGGCCAGTCACGGAACTTCGAAGGGCACCCATAAGGTGCCCTTTTTGCTTTTCGGAAAAATCTCCCCCTTGGCCTCCGGCTTCGACACACTCACGGCATGAATAAAAGTACTTTCCGGTACCACCATTGACGCTCACCCCTCGCGCGCCGTACATCCTCCGCCGGTCTCAGCTCGGAGACCATCACGACTTTGGGGGAAAATATGCTGCTACGGTTCTCGCTTCTCACGCTCGTCACCCTATCCGCCGGCTTCGTTCACGCCGCCACGTTTGAAGAACTGACTCGGTTGAACCAAGATTACACGGCCAACTATTACGATTACTTACATTTGAAGAAGCAGACCGCGAAGGACGTGGCGCCGCTCGCCGCCGAGCAGGCCCGCCTCTCCCCGCTCGTTTCGACCGCCAAAACCGCCTACCTCGCGAAGTTCAATGAGCTTACGACGCTTGAGCGCGAGCTCTCGCGGATACCGACGCTGATCGAGGCGCTCCGCCAGGAGCAAACGCGCCTCGCCGAGGACACGCTGAACGGTAAGGAAGAAGCCGTCACCCGCGGAATCTTCCAGCCGGGCGAGACCATCGACTCCTCGTCGATCGCCGCGAAAACCGCCGCGCGCGTTCCGCTGAAAGACGCCGCTCAACGCAAAGTCACGCGCACCGAAGGCGAAATCGCGGGCGTCAAAGCGGGAACGGACTACGTCAGCCGCGTCGGAGAAGTGAGCTCGGCCCGCTCGGCCGTCCGCACGCTCGAGCGCGACCTCGACCGCAAGACCGACGAGCGCTCGGATTTGCGTACCGAGAGCGAAAATCTGCGCCTGACGATCGATTCGTTGTTGAACTCGATCTCGAGCGCCGAGCGCGAGATCTCGGATATTGAGTCCACCGAGCTCCGCGATCTCCGTCAGGAAGAAAACCGCGTCGGCCGCGACCTTTCGGACGTCGACAACCGCCTTCGCAATAAAGAAGATGGAATTCGCGAGAGCGAGCGCCGCGTGCGCGAGCTTGACCGCGAGTTGCGCGACATCGAACCTAAAAAGAGCCGCCTCGAAAACGAAATTCGCCAGCTGACCGAGGAGCGTAACGAGCTCGAGCGCCAGCT
>CAYPFC010000070.1:10700-12912 GCA_964409815.1 uncultured Pseudobdellovibrionaceae bacterium | reverse complement strand
CGCTCGCGGTTCTGAACGTCGAAAGCCTCGCTCCCACGGGAGCGCAGCTCACCGTGACCGGCTACAAGCCGGGAAAGCATCAGCCCGAGTACATTCGCATCGTTCAGGGCGAGCAGGGTTTCGAGATCGCCAAACCCACGTGGGAAATTCAATCCGTTATTCCGAAGGGGCAGCCGCCGCAGCCGATTCCGCCGTTTGGTCCGTGGAACCTTCAGATTCCGATGTGGTTTTTCGCCGCGGTTTTCCTGGCCGTGGCCCTCATCGGTTTCGTGATCGTGCGGAAATTAAGACGAAACTCGCAGCGCAACCGCATGCTCGCCGAGCTCGCGCTTCATAAGACGGCGCTTTCACCGCTGAACCAGTTTTACCGCGACTCGCGCGTGCTTCGCCGCCGGCTCAACGGCGCGACCACCGTCGAAGAGCTAAAGAGCATTTCGACGGAGCTCAATCGCGATTTCCGTCTCTACCTTCTTCGTCAGTTCCAGATCCCCACGCTCGATTGGTCCGACCGCGCGATCGTCGAGGATCTTCGCAAGCGGCACCGCAAAGTCTACCTGGAAGCCGCGGAGCCCCTGCGCAAGACCCTGCGCGAGCTCGGCCGTCTGAACGGGCACGCGAACCCGCTCTTACCCGACGTTGAGCAGCTTCACCGCATGAGCCTCGACGCCGTCGAGCGCATCGAGACCGCCAAGGAACACTCGCAGCGCCGCGGAAAAGGGGCGTTGCGATGACCGTATGGGCGTCGCCCTGGGCATTTTTAATTTTAGTTCCGCTCTTCGCGATCGCCGCGTGGTCCTGGTGGGCGCGACGCCGGCGCACGGCCACGGTGCAGTTCTCGCATCTGGCGGGCTTCTTGAAAGTGAATCGGGGCGTGCGCTCCTATCTCCATTGGATTCCGACCGCCGTGAAGATCGTCGCGCTGGTGCTCGCGATTTGCGCGCTCGCGCGCCCGCAAAAAGCCGACACGAAGATCAAGCGCAACGTCGAGGGGATCGACATCGTCATCGTCTTCGACATTTCCGACTCGATGCTGATCGAGGACATGCAGCCCGAGAACCGCCTCGAGGCCGCGAAGCTGACGATCTCGAATTTCATCAAGGCGCGCGTCTCGGACCGCATCGGGCTCGTCGTCTTCGCCGGAGAGTCCTACACGCGCGTTCCCATGACGCTCGATTATCCATTGCTGCTGAAGAGCGTTTCGGAAATTCAGCCCGCGCGAAACATTAAGATGGGAACCGCGATCGGCGTCGGACTCGCGAACGGCGTCGCAAGGCTTAAGGACTCGACGGCGAAGAGCCGCGTTTTGATATTCATGACCGACGGAGAGAACAACACCGGCACGATCGACCCCGAAACGGCGCTCGACATCGCCAAGGGCTACGGACTTAAGATCTACTCGATCGGTATGGGCGTCGACGGGGACGCGCAGCTGCCGGTGATCGTGGAGGACGTTTTCGGCCGCAAGGTGAAGCGCTACCGTCCGATCCATTCGTCGGTGAACGATCAGCTCCTCGGAAAATTCGCGGAGGAGACCGGAGGCAAGTACTGGCGCGCGACCACCGGAAACGCGCTTCAGAGCATTTTCAAGGAAATCGACCGGCTCGAGAAAACCGAGATCGAGACCTCGCAGTTCACGCGCTACGCGGAGCTCTTTCCGCCTTACTTGAAGTGGGCGGTGATTCTTTACATCACCGCGGTCTTCTTGGGCAGCACCGTCTTGAGAAAGGGGCCGTAAGGGATGTTCGAATATCGCTTTGAAGATACGGCCGCGCTTCAGCTTCTGTGGTTGATTCCGATCGTTTTGTTCTGGATCCGCTGGATGGGAAAGCGCACGAAGCAGGCGATCGGCGCGCAGATCACTCCGAAGATCGCGGGCTTCCTCACGCGCTCGGTCTCCACCCGCAAACGCAAATGGAAGCTCGCGCTCCAGCTCTTTACGCTCCTGTTCTTCGTGCTCGCGCTCGCCCGTCCGCAGTCGGGCGAAGGCAAGCAAAAAGCGAAGAGCGAGGGTCTCGAGATGGTCATCGCCATCGACGTTTCGAACAGCATGCTCGCGGAAGACGCGCGGCCCTCCCGCCTCGAGCTCGCCAAGCGCGAGATCTCGCGCTTCATCGACATGCTCGGAGGCGACAAAGTGGGCTTGGTGGCTTTCGCGGGGTCGGCGATTCTCCTCTCTCCGATGACGAACGACAAGGCGGCGCTCAAGATGTAC
>CAYPFC010000070.1:7053-10690 GCA_964409815.1 uncultured Pseudobdellovibrionaceae bacterium | reverse complement strand
CGTCGGAGTCGGTGAGCTCGCAGGGCACGGATTTTAAAAAGGCGATCAACGAGGCCTACGAGGCGCTCCAACGCGGGGGCATCGAGGGCGAGGACACCCAACAAGTCACCCGCGTGATCATCGTCGCTTCCGACGGCGAGGAGACCGAAAAGGGCGGCCTCGAGGTCGCGAAGAAGGTCGCGGACTCGGGCGCGCGCATTTACACTCTCGGATTCGGAACCGAGCAGGGCGGACAGATCCCGGTTCGCGATCGGGACGGAAATCTGGTCGGATACAAGAAGGAAAAGGGCGGGCAGACCGTCGTCACGAAGTTCACGGGCGAGGCGATGCGCGCGCTCGCGGAAGCCGGGAAGGGGTCTTATCACCACGTCACGTTCGGCGGCGACGCCGTCCGCAATCTGCGCGCGAATATCGACCAGCTTCAACGCGCGCAACTCGACACGCTGGAAGTCAGCCATTACACCGAGCACTACCAGATCTTTTTGTTCGTCGGCATCTTGCTCGCGCTGATCGAGCTTTTCCTCGGCGAGAGGAAGGCCGAGGGCCGTATTTGGAGGGGGCGCTTTGAAGTTCCAGTGGATTAGCCTCATTTTGACCGGCGTGATCGCAAGCGCGACCGCGGGCGCGACGACCCTGGAGTCGTATCTGCTCAATCGCGACGGAGTGGAGAAGCTTCAGGCGAAGTCTTACTATCCCGCGTTTCAGGATTTCGCGAAAGCCTTGCAGGAGGATCCGCTCAATCCCGAGCTTCACCTGAACATCGGACTCGCGCTCGAGGCGAACGAGGAGTTCGAGAAAGCCGAGCAGGCGTACAAGGGCGCGCTTCGCCTGATTCCGCCGAACAGCACGCGCCGGTTCGAGGCGCTCTTTAATTTGGCCGGCGTTCAGGCGAAGCAAAGAAAAATTCCCGAAGCCCTGCAGACCTATCAGGCCGCGCTCGAAATGGACCCCGACTCGAAAGAAGTGAAGACGATGATCGAGTTGCTTTGGCAAGGCGGCGACGGCGGCGGAGAAGGCGACTCTCAGGAGGAAAAGCAGGACGGCGAGGGCAAAGGCCGTCCGAAAGATCCGGGCGATCAATCGCAGCAGCCGCAAGAGAAAAAGCAAAAGCAGCAGCCGAAGCCCTTTAACAGTCAGAACTTGAGCCCGCAGGACGTGAAGAAGATTTTGGACGAGATCAAAAACCAAGAGCAAGGAATCCGCGCGCAAGAATACGACAAGGGCGCCAAAGAGGCTCCGCGCGGGAAGGATTGGTAGTATGCTGAAGACGATTCTTTTATCCCTGATGATCGCGCTCGCGCCGCAAGCGCGGGCCGCGGAAGGCGTCGAGGTGAACGCGACCGTCGATCGCAATCAAATCGGACTCGGCGACGTGTTCAACCTCGTCATCACGATAAGCGCGAAGACCAGCGTCAACGTCGAGGAGCCGCAGCTCCCCAGCATGCGCGGCCTCGAGCTCATCGGGAGCTCCACGGGCGTCGAAACCCGGAGCTCTTTCGTCAACGGCCGCTTCATCACCGAGCAGGCGCGGACCTTCAATTACATGATCGCCGCGCAAGTCGCCGGCACGCTCACGGTTCCGGCGTTGACGGTCAACGTCGACGGAGAAGCCTACCAAACGAAGCCGATTCAGATCGCGGTGAGCAATCAGCGCTCGGTTCAGCCGCGCGCGGGTCAGCAACCTCCGCGCGGACGCGGCGGCGCCCCGGATCCGTTCGCGATGCTCGACGAGCAAGACGAAGAGCTCTTCCGCCAGATGCTTCAGCGGAAATTTCCGGGCGGGCAAATGCCCGGTGCGAATGAGCCACCGATCAATCCAAACGAGGCCTTCTTCATTCAAACGGAAGTCGATAAGCCGCGCGCGTACGTCGGCGAGCAAGTGACGGCGGCGTTTTACCTGTATACGCGCGGGCAGATCCGCGACATCGACACGCTTAAGTATCCCGATCTGAAAGGCTTCTGGAAAGAAGAGATCGAGATGGCGACCCGGCTCAACTTCGAGCAAGTGGTCATCAACGGAATCGCGTACCAGCGCGCGCTTCTCGTCTCCTACGCGTTGTTCCCGATCAAATCGGGGAAGGCGACGATCGATCCGTATAAAGCGAAGTGCACGGTGTTGACGCCTTCGACTTTCGGCTTCGGACGACCTTACCAGTTCACGAAGGCGAGCCGCCCGATTTCGGTCGAAGTTAAGGATGTCCCGACGGACGGTCGACCGCAAAACTTCACGGGCGCCGTGGGAAGATTTCGCGTGCAGGCGGCGTTCGAGCCGCCCACGGGCGCGACGGGAACCCCGGTGACCTTAAGAGTTCGTTTCGAAGGGCAGGGGAACGCGAAGCTCATCGAGCTCCCGAACTTGAATTTGCCTCCGAGCTTCGAGCTTTACGATCAAAAGTCGCAGGCGAAATTCTTGAAGGACGGAACGAGCTTCAAGGAGTTCGAAGTGCTGATTATTCCCCACGAGCCGGGCACGTTTCAGATTCCCGCGGTGTCGATGGCCGTGTTCGACCCCGAGTCGGCGAAGTTCACGACGATCGCGTCTCAGCCGCTCACGTTGAACGTGTCGGGCGCGGCGACCACGCCCTCGGCGCATGTGCCGGCCGCGCCTGAGAAGCGCGATACGGCGGAGAAGGAAGGCAAATTGCCGACGCTCGCGATCGAAATGGGCTCGCCCGCGGTAAGCGCGGGAGGCATGGTCGGTATTACGGCCGGGGTTTACCTCGGCCTGTTCGCGTTCTTAGGGCTGACCGCGTGGCGCGGACTGCGCCGCAAGCCGAAGAAGGCGAGCCTCAAGAATATTCTCGCGCGCCGCTCGAAGAACGTTCGCGATCTTGCCGCTAAACAAGAATATCGCCGCGTCGGCGTCGAGATGACGAATGCGGCGTACTACTTGCTCGGTCAGCTTTCCGATCAGGGCGGCGCGAACCTCGAGCTCGAGCGCCTACTCGAGAAAACGCCGCCGTCGCTCCGACGCGAGCTTGCCGAGCCGATCGCGAAGCTCTTGGCGCAGTGTGAAGCGCTGAGTTTCGCGCCGGAATCGATGATCTCGGGCATGACCGAGAAAGCGAAGCTGGACGCGCTGATTAAGGAGTTCGAGCGCATTCTCGCTCGGGCGATCGAGCTTTCGGAGATTTAGACTTTATTTTCCGCCGATTACGGGTTGTCGAATCGGCGTCACTATGAGATTCCTAAAACCTATGTCGATTTCGCTCAAGAAGGCGCTCTCGCTGGGCCTTATCCTTGCTCTCTCGCTCAATGTTCCGGCGGCGAGCCTCTCCGTCGTGAGCATTTCCTTCGATCAAAGTATCGAAGCGCCGCGCTGGATGTTCGACAGCAAAGCCAAGGTCAAAGGCGGTCCCCTCATCAGCGCGATGGTGGCGGCCAAGCGGGCGCAACAGGCCAAGGATCGCGGGGCCTGTCTCACGCATTTGGAGCAGGCGTTCAAGCTCGGAAAAAGTCTGGGGCCCTGGATCGTTTTCAATCAGTTGTCGTGCGCGCAGTTAAAAGACAAGAAGGGCGGAGTCGCGAAAGCGGCGCTCGCCACGGCGCTCGCGCGATTGGAGGCTCAGCCCCGTTGGCTCTTGTTCGGCCCGCAGGTTGCGAGCCTGCGCGATGCATATACGGGCGGGTTGCTCGC
>CAYPFC010000070.1:4773-7043 GCA_964409815.1 uncultured Pseudobdellovibrionaceae bacterium | reverse complement strand
CATCCTCGCGCTCGCCGAAGCGCAAGGCAAGAACGATCGCCGGGCGGCGTGGAAAACGGTGGATAAGCTGCAGCAAGTTCGCTCTTGGCTGAGCGTGGAGGAGCGCGCGAGCGCTTACCGCTACGCCGGCGAGCTCGCGTTCATCGAGCAGAATCTCTCCGCGGCTCAGGATTTCCTGATGCGTAGCCTGAATCACAAGGAAAGCGCCGAGCTCCGCGGGCGCGTGGAATCGATTCGCTCGTCCTTGCTCGGTAAGAAAGCCGAGCCCAAGGATGGCCCGACGGTATTGAGTCCGGCCGCCGATGACCTCGGGATCAGCGATGAAGAGCGCGAGATCTTCGCGCGTATGAATCGCGCGTACGATTCACAAGACTACGTCTCGGCGATCGAGGATGGCATCGAGCTCATTCAGAAGTATCCCGGAAGCCGGCGCGCGATCGAGGCGGCGGACCGCGTTCTCGATATTTATTTAAGTCTTTCAAACCGCACCGAAGAAAAATTCCGCCACGTGCGCGAGTCGGTCGTGAAGCAAATGGAAAAGGCCGATGGCGGCCGCTTGAGCCGATGGGCCAACAACGCGTTCGCGCGCGGGAATTACATCGACGCGCTCAACCTGGCTGAAAAGAGCTACGAAAAGCTCGGCGGCCATCCCGAGAGCACGAAGGTTCTCTTGCTGGCGGGAAAATCGGCGGTCGCGGCCGGCGAGTACATGGACGCGCAAGCGCACTTCGATAAATTGATTCGTCAGCACGGCGGGACCGTCGAGGCGGCGGAAGGCACCTTCCGCATGGGGCTTTTGGATTATCGCCGCAAGCGCTATCCGCAGGCCGCCGCGTTCTTCGAGAGACTCCTCGCGCTGAAGTCGGGAAAGGACTTCGAGTACCGCGCGATGTATTGGCAGTGGCGCGCGCAGCAGAAAATCGACGCGGCGAAGTCCGCTCCCTTCGCGGACGCGTTGATTAAGAAATATCCGCTCTCGTACTACGGGCTACGCGCGAAAGCCGAGCTCGCCGAAAATTCAATCCAGCTCAGCAACAACAAAGTCGCCGTGAAAGCGGATCTCCGCCTGCTCGAGAGCGAGCGCCTCGCGTGGGAGCGTTTGGGAATTTTACTAAAGGCGGGTTGGTTCAAGGAAGCCGAGAAGGAGCTCGAGGCGTTGCCCGAGCCGCAATCGAACGAAGAGCGCATTTTGCGAGCGAAGTACTGGGCGGCCGCGCTTCGCTACGACATGGCGATGGGGCAGCTCAATCAGGTGATCGAAGAGAGCCCGGAGTTTCTTCAGGCGCCGATCTTGCGCGTGATTTTTCCCGACGAGTATTTGCCGTGGATCGCGAAAGAAGCGCGCGCGGCGAATGTTCCCGCCGAGTGGATTTTGTCTCTGATCCGACAAGAAAGCTCATTCCGCCCGGATGTAAAATCTCCCGCCAATGCGATCGGCGTCATGCAGTTAATGCCCGCGACGGCCGCGGAGCTCGCGCGTGAGTTCAAATTGAAAGACTACGGGCCGGACTCGCTCTTAAATCCGGACGTGAACATTAAAATCGGTTCAGTTTATTTTTCTCGCCTGATCAAGTCTTTTGGTGGCAATATTCCCGTCGCGCTTGCGGCCTACAATGCCGGCCCTGGACGAATGAAGAGATGGCTGGGAGCCCGTAAGGACGTGAGTCCTATGACACAGGGGCCGACGTCATCGCCAGAGGTCGAGGTTTGGATCGACGAATTGCCTTGGGACGAGACGAGTTTTTACGTGAAAGCTGTATTGCGAAATTGGCTGATTTATCGCCTCCTGGACGGGTCCAAACTCTCGCTGTCCGAGCCGATCTGGGTGGACGCAAAGCCCCAGGCACGTTAGACTATTTTAAAGACGAAGGAGAGTGTCGATGCATTGGACTTCCCGGGGTGTGATTGCCCTCAGCGTAATTCTATTGTCCGCGTGCGCAACTCAGAAAAAACCCACGGACAATGTTGTCGATTCGCTGGAAGGCGAAGCCATGCGCGAAGCCTCGCGCCCGTCGATTCCCGAGAATGAAGTGTCGTCCGAGGATGTCGAGAAGAACATCGAGCGCCCTTACCAGAGCGCTTACGGCGAGATCGCTCTTGATTATAACGAGCACGTTCAGAAGTGGATCAACTACTTCCAGGGGCGCGGCCGTCCGTACATGGACCAATACCTTTCGCGCTCGGCTCGCTATTTGCCGATGATGAAAAACGTTTAGCGCGAAAACGGCCTGCCTGAGGACCTCGTGTACATCGCGTTGATCGAATCTGGA
>CAYPFC010000070.1:0-4763 GCA_964409815.1 uncultured Pseudobdellovibrionaceae bacterium | reverse complement strand
GGCAGTTCATCCGCTCGACGGGAAAGCGCTTCGGAATGCGTATCGATACCTTCCTCGATGAGCGTCGCGACCCGGTGATCTCCACACGTGCGGCGGCGGAATATTTCAAGGCGCTTTATGGCCTGCTCGGTTCGTGGCATCTGGCGATGGCTTCGTACAACGTAGGCGAAGGCCGCGTGAAACGCGCGGTTGCGAAGTACCGCACCCGCGATTTCTGGGAGCTCATAAAAAAGCGTCGCGCGCTGCCCGCTGAAACGCGCAACTACGTTCCCAAGTTCATTGCGGCCGCGATGATCGCGAAAGATCCGGCCAAGTACGGCTTCAGTGAAATTCAGTATCAAGATCCGCTTTCGTACGATACGGTCGCGCTGCAGAGCCCGATCTCGCTTTCGAAGCTCGCTTCGAACATCAATGTCGACATCGAGGAGTTGAAGCTTCTGAACCCGAAGTTCCGTACCGACTTCGTGCCGATCAATAACGGCACCGAGACCGTCGTTCGTATTCCGGTAGGCCGCGCGACGGATGCGCTGGCCGCGCTTTCTCTGAGCGTGACGACGCAGCCTAAAGTCATGCAGGCCGAGTACTACTTCTATCGCGTTCGTCGCGGCGACACGCTCTCGACGATCGCGCGTCGTCACCGCACGACGGTCTCGCAGCTTCGCCGTTTGAACGATCTTTCGAACCGCACGCTTTTGCGCGTTGGTCGCTCGCTGAAAGTTCCGGATGGCGGAGGAGATGGCATTAAGTTCGTAACCGAGGAAGACTCGCGCCAGCCGTCGGGCTCTTCGCGGTCGAACGCGGTGCCGGCGGTTGCTAGAGGCGATCAAGACTACCACGTGGTTCGTCGCGGCGAAAATCTCTCGACGATCGCGCGCCGTTACCGCATGAGCGTGGGCGAGCTTCTGAAGTACAACAACCTTTCGAGCCGCAGCGTGATCAAGAAGGGTCAGAAGATCCGTATCCGTCCCGAGCCACAGCCGACGAGCGCGATGCGCGCAAAGAAGCGCCCGCTCGCTTTGACGCAATTTAAATCGAAGTCGGCCGCGAAGTCGGTGAGCAAAGAGATTCCGAGTTCCGCCCGCAGCGTGGCGGCGCAATCCAAGAAGGTTCGCAAGCACACGGTACGTCGCGGAGAAACGCTCTATGATGTTTCGAAGAAGTACGGCGTCTCGATGAATGAGCTCGCGAACGCGAACAAAGTGAAAATCAACTACCGCGTCCTCGCCGGCGAGCGCCTGAGAATTCCGTAGGTACCAGGTTCCCTTTCTCTAAGCGGCGCATTATTTCTTAGAGAAGTTCCGTCTCCAATCGAGACGGCTTCTCGGTCTTCGGACATGCTCGTAGCTTGAATTCCGGATGTCGAAGCGCAAGTCGCATCTCCTCTTCTAAAAGCTCATCTGGCTTCCGATTCAACCAACCTAGATTTTCCTCTGAAAAGCTCGGTGAAAAAGCTAGCGTGTCCAGCTCGAGCGGGACAATCATATGGTTCAGTCCGCACAATCCGCTAAGCGTTGAGTACGGATATTCTTCCACGCATTCACAAATTCCAGCTTTCACCGGATTGCGATAGACGTATTTGTAAGTGTTCATGAAATAGTGATAGTTGCCGAGGTACGTCTTGTGGTGGCGGGCCCCATACGTCTGATTGATCCTCCCGGAAAGCCGTGTGATCTCGCGGCTTGTCTCGCGCATAAAGTAGAGCATCGCCTGGCTCAAATTGTCCTCCGGCGCCGTTACCATCAGGTGAAAGTGGTTAGACATCAGTACGAACGAATGAATCTTGAGATTGAACGCGTGGTGGACCAGATAAAGATAATCTCCCATTAGGGGCCAAACGGATTCGATCGGAATCCGAAACCAATCGCGGTTCACGCAGCGCGCGGAAATATGGTAGGGGGCGGAGGGATCTCTGGGAACTCGTTTTCTCGGCATTGCTCTAATAGCAATACAAGATGCCAGTCGAGTGCGAATCCCGGGGGCGCTCGCGGCGAGATAGGTCCGTCGTTCGGTAGACGCACTGCTTAGAGAAAGGGAACCTGGTACCTACGGAGGACGCGTGAAGATAACGCTGACGACCGCGGACTGGGCCGATGAGACCAGCGTGGGTGTCGGGGCGTTCGCCCCAGGAGTCGGGAGATACCCGACACTTGAGGCGTATCTCAAATTTCCCATGCCGCCGCTCGAGCCAGGGATGAATCCGGTGGCCGGATTCGAATCGGCTCCCGACACGATAAAATGCCACATCATTTGGTAGGGCTGGGTGCTCGTCAGACTCGGTGTTGTCACCGTCGTCGAGGGCGTCGTGTTTGTGGATTGGTCCGAGGTAATTATCGGCGCGCTCTCGGCTTTCACGCGGGCAGTATAAATGGAGATGCCGTTCGTTCCGTCCGTCGTCCAGCTATAGGATCCCGGCTCTCCCGCGGCCAAAACTTTATACCAAATGTCGACGGCGGCGGTGTTCGGCCGGGAATTGAAATGGGTCCGGCCTTTTCGAGTCGCGCCCAGCCCGCGGGTGGCACGGTCACTTCGGTAAATGGGCTCAACCCAAAAATGACCGTGATCAGAATATCGCCCGGCGAATATCCACCGGGAGAATTGCTGCCGCTCGGAACGCCGTTAAAAACACCCATGCCGCCGCTGACTTCCTCGGAAAGCTGGTAGGGGTCGACGAAGCAAATTAGTTTCGCATTGGAAGCGCACGAAAGCGTGCCGTTGTTCCAGCGCCCCCCATCGGGACCATCGCTCAAACCGACGACACCCGTGCCCGACGTGCTTCCCCAGTTGGAGCATTGGCTGGAGACCCCGTTGGCCCATTGGGTGGTCGTCCCCATCGCGCGGCCCGTTCGGTAGGTGTGCGAAGCGCCGAAATAACCGGCGCCGGACCAGTCGGCGGAATCTCGAGGCCCGTAGCCGCTTGAGCTGGTCGTGAACGAGGCACCACCGACGTTCGGATCGCCCGCGACGGCGAAGTTGTAGGTCATATCGGACATGAGTTGATTGCAATTCGACGTGCTCGAGCAGAGAAACGCCTTCACGCGTCCCGCGCTCAAAGTTCCCGCGCGGTCTTTACCTTTCCAATTGTTCAAAGACAAATCCGAATAGCACGTGTCACTTGCTCCGGACATCCCGCCTAGATTTCCCGTGGGCGAGGAACTGCTCAGTACGAAAAATGCGCTTCCGTCCGATTCGGTTTTTTTGGGGCGAGCGGTGACGGTTCCCTTCAGCCTGACTCCGCCTTTGAGTTTCACTTCGGCAAAGCCGTCATTCACGGGCAGTCCGAGAAGTGATAGAGTCAGGAGTAAACGGGAGATCGCGCGCATTCGAGTCCTCACTTAAGTCGTACGGCGGTGATACGAGAAGCGTTGTTGCCGGCGCCGTTCGTGACCGTCGCGGCTTTAATCACGGTGGCGTTCAAGTTCGAGTAGCAAGTCACGCGATAGGCCGTCGCGCTCGCCGGCGTCGCAATTCCGCTGAGCGAGATGCTCGTGCTGCGTACCGCGATGGTGGCGATCGAGGGAACCCACATCGAAGTCGACGAGATCGTCGTTGTTCCGTCCCAGAGCCTGCAGTCGTAAACGGCCTGCGTGGTCACGTTCGGAGTGGCGATCGTCACGGTCGCGTTGATCATCCAGGTGCCCGCGGCGAGAGACGCGGTTGTCGGGCCGTTATAAGCCGTACCCGCTGTCGTCATGGTCACATCCGCGGCGAGCGCGGCGGTGCTCGTGTTGTAGGAAGGAATGCACTCGGCGGCGCCAGATCCGTTGTGGCATTGGATCATCCCGGTCGTCGAGTTGACGAAAATATTGGCGAGGCCGTTGGCTGGCGCGGTCGGTGCCGTGCCCGTGGTGACTTGGATCGTACCCGTTCCGGCGCCAGTTGAAGCGATATCGCCTGCGACTTCGAGCTTAGTTGCCGGCGAAAGAGTTCCGACTCCGACGTTACCGTTCTTAAGAACCATCATCGCGGTGGACCGCGAAGCGCCGCTGGCCGTGCCGTTTCCAATTGCGAACAAAGGATCGGTCGCCACCCAAGTCGTGGCCGATTCTCCGCCCTTGGGCATGTTGTAAGATCCAATGGTCACTTGCGCCATCGCGTCCGCGGTCGTGTAGCGTCCGGTGGCAAGTGAGTAATTTCCTGTGGCAGTGTTGGCGTGTCCCCCAGGGACAGTCGCATATTGGCCTCCGGCATCGTTGTAGGCACCGCCACCGATAGCGCCCCAGTTGGCCCAAACATTATTGCTATTGCCGCCGGCAATCGTGCCGAAGATCGTGCTCACCTTATTCGCACTGCCCCCACCGATGACTGAATAATCGCCACTGGCCACCTGATCAGCCGAGCTGCGTAACATTTGAAAATCGACGGCGTTTTGGCCGCGCTTGTTTCCACCGGTCGTTGCGGAGTCGGGCGCTTCGGCGAGCAGAGCTCCCAGGCCTTTGGGAATCAAGGCGACATCCACGTTTGTAGCGCCATTGGTTGCCGCCAAGGTCACTACGGGAACCGTAGCGTTCGGCGCGGAGGTATTGACCCCTTCGGTGAAGTTAGTCAAACCACCGCCACCGCCTCCGGCCGTGAGGTCCGTGATTGTTCCGGTGCCGTCGCGGTAGTAGAGCTTTCCGTCGGTCTTCGTGTAGAGCGAGCCGTAGCCCGCGACGCCGGCGAAGTCAGAGCCCAGTTGATCGAGGGCCATCGCGCCTTCGACGGTTAAGCGAGCGGCGGTCGGTACCACGCCGATCCCGACCAATCCCGTCGATGTGTTTCCATAG
>CAYPFC010000069.1:0-12929 GCA_964409815.1 uncultured Pseudobdellovibrionaceae bacterium | reverse complement strand
AACGAGCAGCCCGAGCAGAACGAGTCGTCTTTCGGGTGATACATAAAGTGATAGACGACAAGCTGCCTCTTCCCGCCGAAGAGGTCGAGAAGCGATTTCTTCCCGTCGGGGCCCTCGAAAACGTACTCTTTCGTCATTTCCATCATGGGCAGGCGGCGGCGAAGGGCGCTGACTCTGTCGCGCTCGCGCGTGTTCTTCTTTTCCTTCTTACGGAGGCGTTCGACCGCCGCGCGGAAGGCTTTCTCGGATACGATTCTGGGAAGATCTTTTTTAGCCATGCGATGAAAATACTCGCTCGGCGCGACTGGTGTCACCGTCTTTGCTACTCGGCGCCCGGCGCGGGCTCGCCCAAGAGACTCTTAAACTCATTCGTTGACGGCATGTCGATTTGCCGGGCCAGGCACGCGGGCTCGGGAATTACCTCGTGTTCGGGCTGCGTCGCCGTAAGGGGCTCGGCGTCGTTCGGAGGGCCGATGACGTATTCGCATCCTGAAGGGTTAAGACAAAGCTTGCCGGTTCTCAACAACTCCCAAAAGCCGTATCCGACGCGCATAACTTCGGATGTTCTCACATCGAGGACGTTCAAAGACCCTCCGTCAATCGATCGCTCGACATTCCTTCCCGTGATCTTCGCGTGGTCCTTGAGGAATTTGATTTGCGCCGCGAGCTCGCGACGCACGGCTTGCGGCGACTCCAAAAGAGCTTTCGATTGCGCGCAGTTGTCGTAGCCGAGGTCCCTCGCGCGAATGCGGCTGCAAACGCTCGTTATCGCCATCGAGATCTCGACGCTTAGCTCGGCGTCCTCTCCCGCAACGGCCATCAAGTAGGTTCGCAGCAGTTGCCCGCGCGAGTGGAAGCGAAGTTTGGATTTTTGAGCCAGCTCAGAGAGCGTGCGGACCTTTTCTTGAGCCAGCACACGCTGGAGGCGGGCTTTGGCCTCCGTGACGAGCTCTTGCTTGCTTTGCAGAAACGAAGCTTGATTCGAGCAAACCGAAAACCTCAGGAGCTCTTGCCAAATCGGAGGCTGGTCCGCGGCGCTGCCAGCGGGAAGGAATGAGAACAATAAGGCGAGCGCACGCTTCATTGGGACTCCAAGAATCGAGTCCTATCAGTATAAGCGGCCGACACCCGCGAACCAAATCTCGTGCTCCGCAAAAGCCGAAATCGACTCAACTTAAGTCATTGGCGCGGCGCACCGTTAGCGCTTAGCGACAGCGATTCACGAGTGAGACATCGAAGACGGACTCCCGAATGGCGATCGCGCTGAGCTCACCCACCACGTATTCGTAGCCGCCCTCTTTGATCGGCTCGATACAGGCGCGGAATCCCCCGTTGGCAGGCTTAGCGCGCAAGATATAGCGACTGACCTTCAGGTTCTCAACGGCGCCCGCGATGATTTTGCGGACGGCCGCCTCTTCATTCGGGTGAGGGCCGGCCTCGGTTTTCCCGGTGAGCGTGATCTCAAAACACTGAGGATCGGCGGCAAAGGCTTGAACCGAGAAGAACGTGAGGATCAGCGCGAAGAATTTCATTTCTTAATCCCCTGAAGCTCTTTGAGTCGGGCCACCATGTGATCGACGTCCTTCACCGGATCCACGCTCTTGTCGATTTCGCGGACTTTTAATTCGGGATCGAGAATAAACGTCCAGCGCTTAGACATATTCACGACAGGCATTTTCGCGCCGTAAAGCTTGGTGACGTCGCCGTTTTCGTCGGCCAGAAGATCGAATTTCATTTTGTGATTGTCGTGAAACTTCGCCTGGTCGCTGACGGAGTTCACGCTGATTCCGAAAACGTCGGCTCCGAGCTCTCGCACTTTCTGAATATTGTCCCGGTACGCGCAAGCCTGCTTGGTGCAGCCGGGCGTCTCCGCTTTCGGATAGAAATAAAGAATGGTCCATTGACCCTTGCGGCTCGCGAGATCGAACTCTTTTCCGGCCTGGTTTTTGACTTTAAAAGCGGGAGCGGCGTCGCCCACTTTCACTTCGGCAGCGACGCCGGCCTTTGCGAATATTCCGAGGATCATAAAGGTAAGTATTTTCATGACGACAGCTATAGCTCAACGGCCAAGGGACTTCCAGGGCTAGTTGGACAACTCGTCGAGAATCGGGCAATCGGGGCGCGCGTCGCCATGGCATGCCCGTGCCAGCTGCTTAAGCGTTTTCGACATGGCTTCAAGCTCCGTGATTTTTTGATCCAGTTCTTTCACGTGTTTCAGCGCCATGGCCTTTACTTCCGCGCTCGCCCTCGATTTATTTCGCCATAGGCCGACCAGCTTTTTAATTTCTTTCATCGAGAATCCGAGCATGCGCGCCCGCCGTACGAAAACGAGAATGTGAACGTCGGCCTCGGAATAGACCCGGTAGCCCGCGTCCGTCCGCGACGCCTTGGGGATCACCCCGATTGACTCGTAGTGACGAATAAGCCTCTCGTTTACGCCCGATGCCTTCGCGGCTTCGCCGATATTCATAAGGCCACTCTAGCAAAGGTTCCAAAATATTGGAAGGTTTGCTCTTGACCTTCCAATGATTGGAAGCCCTGATAGTGGGGCCAAGGCAGCGATTCGCCGCCGGAAAGGTGATTATGAAAGCACTCCTCTTGATCGCGCTCCTGTCCTCCGGACCCCTCGCTCTCGCGCATGGCGAAGACCGACACGGCCCGAACGGCGGCTTCATTCGTATGCCCGGCGCTTTTCACACGGAAGTCGTTCCCCAGGGCGCGGGTCAGATTCGCGTTTACCTGCTCGACATCGATTGGAAGAACCCGTCGGTCGATCGATCGAGCGTCAACGCCAAGCTCACCGATAAGAATATCCAAGTGGCGAAGTGCTCCCCCGAGGCCAATTATTTCGTCTGCGGCTTCGAAAAGCCGGCCAGCCTCGCCCGAGGCCGGCTCGTGATCGAAGCCACGCGAGAAGGTCAAAAAGGAAACGCCGTTACTTATCCTCTTCCTCTCAAACTCGAGAGCGCCTCGCATAAGGATCATTGAGACATATGGAACACGCGCACGAACGCTCGGTTACGGATCCCGTCTGCGGAATGAAAGTTGATCCCGCGAACGCGAAGGGTGGCCACTCCCATTTCGAAGGTCATAAGTACCACTTCTGCAATCCGAAATGTAAAGCGAAGTTCAATGCGCACCCGCATGTTTATATTCATCCGCCCGCCACGCAGTCGCCGCCGAGCATGGCCGAGCTTGAGCGGATCTACACCTGCCCCATGCATCCCGAGATCCGGCAGAAGGGTCCGGGCAACTGTCCTATCTGCGGGATGGCTCTGGAGCCCGAAGAGGTGTCTCTCATCGACGAAACTAATCCCGAGCTCGTCGACTTCACGCGCCGCCTGAAACTCAGTGCTACGCTCTCAATTCCGCTCCTATTCGTGGCGATGTCGGACTTGATTCCGGGTCAACCGGTTCAGCACGCGATGCCTCACTGGCTCTACGCGGGAATCCAGTTCTTGCTGGCGACTCCGGTGGTGATATGGGGCGGGCGGCCGTTTTTCGAGCGCGGCTGGGCCTCGTTGAAATCGCGTAACCTCAACATGTTTACGTTGATCGCGCTCGGAACCGGAGTGGCGTACCTTTTCAGTCTCGCGGGCACGTTCTTCCCGCAGATATTCCCCGAGGGCTTACGCGTCCACGGCGGCATGGTCCCTCTCTACTACGAAGCGGCCGCCGTCATAACGACCCTCGTGCTTCTTGGCCAAGTTCTCGAGCTGCGCGCGCGCCGCCGCACGGGAAACGCCATCAAGGCCTTACTCGGGCTCGCTCCGAAGACCGCGCGCAGGATGGCCGCGGGTGGAATCGAAGAGGATGTTCCGGTCGAGCAAATCCGGCCGGGCGATCTCTTGCGCGTGCGGCCCGGCGAAAAGATTCCCGTCGACGGAGAAGTGACGGAGGGCCGCAGCGTCGTCGACGAGTCGATGATCACCGGGGAGCCCATACCGGTGTCGAAGGACGCGGGAAGCAAAGTCACCGGCGCGACCGTGAACTCGACCGGATCTTTCGTCATGCGGGCGACCAAGGTGGGTTCCGATACCCTCCTCGCCCAGATTGTCAAAATGGTCTCGCAGGCCCAGCGTAGCCGCGCGCCGATTCAGAAATTGGCCGACTCGGTTTCATCGTATTTCGTTCCCGCCGTTATCCTCGTCGCGATCCTCACCGCCGTCGCCTGGTTTCTCATCGGTCCCGAGCCCCGTCTCACCCACGCGATCGTGAACGCGGTCGCCGTCCTGATCATTGCGTGCCCCTGCGCGCTCGGCCTCGCCACTCCGATGTCGATCATGGTTGGAACCGGAAAGGGGGCGACTCATGGAGTTTTGATCAAGAACGCCGAAGCCTTGGAAGGCCTCGAGAAAATCACCACGCTCGTCGTCGACAAGACGGGAACGTTAACGGTCGGAAAGCCCAAGCTCACCGAGGTCAAAGCGTTATCCGGTTTTTCCGAGCACGAGGTTCTCGGCATGGCGGCCGCTCTGGAAAAGTCGAGTGAGCACCCATTGGCCGAGGCGATCTTGGAAGGAGCGTCCGAGCGCGCGGTGGAAATCCACGCGGCTATGAATTTCGAATCGCTGACCGGAATGGGCGTTCGGGGCCTCGTGAGCGGCCGCTCCGTCCTCGCGGGCAACAGGCGTCTACTCGAAAAATTCGCCGTCGAAACCCACGAGCTTTCGGAAATTGCCGCGTCCTTGCAAGCCACGGGGCACGGGGCGATGCTTATTGCGGTCGACGGGAAGCCCGCGGGAGTCCTCGCCGTGAAGGATCCTTTGAAAGAAACGTCGAAAGCGGCGATCGAATACTTTCACCGGCAAGGGATCGAAGTCGTTATGCTCACAGGCGATAATCGAAACACGGCCGAAGTCGTTGCGCGGGAGCTTGGTATCGATCGTGTGGAGGCTGAGGTCTTGCCCGAGCAGAAGAATGAAGTGATACGTAAGCTTCAGGCTCAAGGAAAAAACGTCGCGATGGCCGGAGACGGAATCAACGATGCGCCCGCATTGGCCGTGGCGGACGTGGGGATCGCGATGGGTACGGGAACGGACGTCGCGATTGAGAGCGCGGGCGTTACGCTCGTGAAGGGCGATCTCACCGGCATCGTGCGCGCGCATCGTTTAAGCCAAAAGACGATGGCCAATATCCGGCAAAATTTGATTTTCGCGTTCGGTTACAACACGCTCGGCGTGCCGCTTGCGGCGGGCGCGCTGTATCCGTTTTTCGGGCTTCTTTTAAGCCCGATGATCGCAAGCTTGGCGATGAGCCTTAGCTCGGTTTCGGTCGTCGGGAATTCGCTTAGACTCAGAACCGCGAAGCTTTAGGGCCCGCCGTCTTTAAGCCCGCGCCCTAATGCTCGGGACCTCGTGGAATTGATGAAGTTGCGCGATCTTCTTGATCAAGGCCTGGACCGTAAAGGGCTTCTGCATGAAATGGGTCTCCGCCTGGAAAATCGCGAGCTCGCTCGGGTCGAAATCCAGATAGCCCGAAATGAACAGGATCTTGATATTGGGCCGGTGGTTTAAAATCCGCTTCGCGAGCTCCGTCCCGCGGACGCGCGGCATGACGACATCCGTGACGAGGATCTCGATTTCATTGCTGTCATCTTGAGCCAGATCCAGAGCGCCTTCGGGCGAGTCGGCTACGAATACCGAAAGCCCCGCCGCCTTCAAAGCGGAGCCCAGGACTCTACGCAAATCCCGGTCATCTTCCACCAAGAGGATTCCCGCTTTTCCCAACTCCTGATCGCCGGCATCCGTGACGTTCTCCACCTTGAGTTTTCCCAGCGGCAGCTCGCTCTCGGGCAAATACACATGGAAGATCGAACCCTTTCCCGGCTCGCTATGAACCGTCACGTATCCCTGATTCTGCTTCACGATTCCGTAGACCGTCGACAACCCGAGGCCCGTTCCGTTCTCGCCTTTCGTGCTGAAGAACGGCTCGAAGATTTTGCTTTTCGTCTTTGCATCCATTCCGTGCCCGGTGTCGGCTACCGAGAACATCACGTACCGGCCCGGCTTCACTTCGAAGAAATCATTGCGGAAGCTCTCGAAATCGACGTTTCCCGTCTGCAAGGTCAGTCGGCCGCCGTTCGGCATGGCATCGCGGGCGTTGACGATTAGGTTGATCAAAATCTGCTCGATATGGACCGGGTCGATCTTCACGTTGTGAAGCTCATCCTGAAGGAGCGCCACGAACTCAATGTGCTCACCTACGAGCGGTTTCAGGAGCTTGCTCATGTTCCGTATGAGGGCATTCAAATCGACGACCTCGGGCTCGGAGACCTGATTGCGGGTGAACGCCAGGAGCTGCTTGGTCAAGCGGGTGCCCTTCTCCCCAACCGTCAGCATGAGCCGGACCGTCTCGGCGATCGGTCCGGATGCGGGCGCAATGCTTAGGATCTGCTCGCTACAGATCATTATGGTCGCGAGCACATTGTTGAAATCATGCGCGACGCCGCCGGCTAAGCGCCCGAGCGCTTCGAGCTTGGGCGCCTGAATCGTTCGCCGTTCGATATCCTTTAGCCTGAGGAGATTCCGGGAGGACTTCAGCTCGTACTCGAGTATCGGGAGCATTTCCAGCGGGCTCCCCTTGGCGATGAGCAAAGCCTTTTGCGTCATCAGATCGATCGCCCTTCGTTCGCCGAGAGTCTTGACGAAGACGAAGTAAGGGATCGGGAACTCCGAGCCCCGACAGAGCGCGAGCGCCTGATCGGTTGAAAATCCGCGATCGCGGTGTTCCCCGATGATGACATCGGTCGCGCGCCGGTCGAGAGCCGTCGCGAATTCCTGAAAATTCGAGGTGATCTCGATTTGCGGGTCGTAGCCCGCATCCGCGAGCAGGGTCCTTATGATCTTCACAAACTTCTGTGAGCCGGATGGGCAAAGAACGCGGAGCTCGTTCACTGGGTGGTCCTTATGTTATCTGGTCATTTCGTCCAAATTGACCCCTCGCCGCCCAGACCGTATAAGGACTGATCAGATGCTATATAAACAATTTTATTTCTACAAACAAATATTATGTAAATATTAAGCCGAGTCGACTTGACTCTTTGACCAACCTAGAGCGCGGAGGACAGGCAGGCGGCGGCCTCCGCCTTGAAGTCCTTCGTCTTAATGTAGTCGCATATCACCATGCCGTCCGGACGCTCGCGCAAATGCAGCAGCACGCCACGAACGCCGGCCCCTTGCGGAAGATAGGCTTCGGACGTCAGCAGCTCGCCGTAAGCGGAAATTTGAAGCGAATAATGATTGAAGTTGCAATGCGCCAGCTTCGCGCAGGGACCCATGCCCATTTCCTGGCCGAAGGCTTTGTACTTGATCTCTTTGTTCGTCTTCCAATCGGCGACGACGAACTCCTTGGTCTCGCGGTGGCGCAGCAGGAGATCCACCGTCCCGGCGACCTTTCGCTCCGGCGAGAATACGATCATCTCCGTTTCGATGACGTCGTACCCGTTCGCTATGCGGGAGAGCGCATCCTTGATCGCCGCGAGATACGCCTTTTCCCGGGGACTTTGCGCCAGGCCGTCCGCCGCCTCCATGCTTTTTTCGGTGAGGATCATTTCCGCCATCAGATGGGCCTTCGATCCGAACGTGGCCGCGTCGTCGCGCTTGCGCGCCCATTCGAGGAGCAGGCTTTCGTGGCTTCTCCCCTCCCGCTCCGCTTTCTTTCGGGCCACGGTTTCGGCGTCGAACTCCGGAAACCAGCGCTTGATGAGCTTGGTGACCGAGGTGAGCTTACTCCCGTCGAAGATGTACTCATGGGGCCCCGGATGGAACTCGACGTACATTCCTTGAGGATGACTCGCGCGGCGGGGCTCGATTTGCATAGACGCCTAGGCTAGCGAAGCGCAGGCGGCCGGTCCACTGAGGACCCAGGGAAACGGTATGAATGCCGCGCGTTTCCACCCGAGCGCTCACCCGTAGTATTCCGGATCGAATCCGATCGCGCGGACGGTGCCGTCCTCTTCGAGGATGGGGCGCTTGATGGCGGAGCTGTTTTCGATCAGGAGCTTCATTTTCTTCGCGTCGTCGGCGGTTTCGAAACGGTCGCGTATTTTGCGGTAGGTCGGGCCCTTCGTATTCACCGGCCACGCCTTGAGGTGCGCCCTCCAGCGGCGAATGTCCGCCTCGGTGGGGGGAGCTTTCTTAAAGTCGACAAACTCGTAATCGAGCTTCTTTTTTTCGAGCTCGGCTCTCGCTTTCTTGACGGTGTCACAGTTCGGAATGCCGAAGAGGCGCCAATTCGAACGGTCTTTCACGGAAGCTCCCTTCTGCTCATTTAATGGGCAAACACCCTTACGCGCTTGCCAATTCCGCCACAGATCGTATCGTGAGATAAGATGCCACGCCTACGCTCCATTGCGCTCTTGATGATCTTATCCATAGCGGGTTCGCCGGCGTTTGCCCAGAGCGAAAAGGCCGCGGCGCCCGCGCAAACCAAGGTCAGCAAGGTGGTCGGGAGCCAAATGGCGACAATTTTGAATTACGGTTTCGCCGGGGGCGTGCTGGGGCTTTCGACGTTGAGCTTTTACGGGCGGCCGCAAGACAAGCTCGCGCACATTCCGATCGGGATGGCGCTCGGGATCATCGTGGGAACCGTGTATTCGACTTCGCAAATGGTGACCGAGCCCTTGAATACGCAGGCGGACGCGCAAAGCCCGCTGACGCCGTCGCTTCCTCCCCTCGCGTTTCAATGGACGATCGATTTCTAAATGGGTCGAAGAATTCTTTTTACGTGGATCTTGGTGATCGCTTGTTCCCCGCTGCGCGCGTTCGCGCAGAGTCCTTCGAGCGCGGGCGCGCTTATGGGAAAAGTCATCCCGTCGGGGCCGGACGGCGTGACTGAGATTTTCGGTGTCGGCGGTCTTCGCTATGCGACGTCGGGTGCGGAAAATTCGCAGTGGGAGATGGGCATGATCTTCGGTGCGGCCGGCCCGATCCACTGGCAAGACGTCTTCGTCAACTCGCGCTACAACATGCGTTCCTACGGGTTTACGAACCATGTGGGCGTCGGCCTGGATTTATTAAGGTATCGCTCGCACGTCGAGATGATCAACGACGTCGACGAAACCGTGGTCGACGCAGACGGGAATCCGGTGATGGAAGAGAAAAAAGGCACGGCGCTTGGTCTTCATATCGTCGGCGGACTATCGACGGAGCTTATGCATCCCATTCACGCGCGGGCGGATATGAAGCTCAATCTGACGCCGGATTTGATTTTGACGATCAGCGTGGGCCTCGAATGGCGCTTCGGCGAGCCCGCGAAGACGATTTCGCCATAGGCACTAACCGAAGTTCGGGTCTAGATTGTATAGATAATATGGGACTGGACTTCTTCATCAGTATCTCATGTCTTGTAGCAACCGCAGCGCTGGGGTTGAGTCTTGCGGTGTTTAACCACAAGAGATTAAAAGAGACCCACGAAGTTCGAATGGAGATTTACCGTCGTAGAAAGCGGGTCAAAAACGAAATCCTGCGCCGCTATTTGGAGAGCATGCGGCCTGAGGGTCCTCAAGATTCCGGTGACCAGTTGGATTCGATGTAAGCTCGAAACTCCCTTAAGTTTTTGTTTGGCAATGGCGAGCCGCCGACGCTACGATTTCCCTTGGGCGCCGTCGAGCTCGGCCGCTTAAAGGATGATTCGCATTTCAAAATTCGCCGACTCTCAAAACTTCCTTAACGACGACGAGATTAAAGTCGCACTCTCGAATCCGCGGCTTCCCGAAAAAGAGATTCACCTTTTCTATAAGCTCTTCGATAAGCCGATCGCTCGCAAATACGCCGCGGTTCTGCGCCGCACTTTGAAAAGCGGCGTTGCGATCATCGACCCCGATCGCTTTCATAATTTTCCGGGCTGCCACAAAGACAAACGCTGGGTGATGGAAAACATTAACCGATGCATCGCGACGATCAATGATTACGCACCCGGGACGATCCCTGAAGAAGCCAAGCTCGAGATGCCTCAAAGCTTCCTAAATCATCTGCACGTTTATTTTGAAAAATTGCGGGGGTCCGTTTTATCCCCGGGGCCCTTTTATTCCGCCGCTCCACTTCACGTGCAACAGGCTTTGACGGACTACAATCTATTAATTCATCGTTTCGAAGATCTACGCAGAGGCGAACTGCTAAATAAAGCCTGCCCTCACGCGATCTGCTGCTGGGATCCCGAAAGGCGGGAACGTCTTCCTCTGGCTCCCGAGGACTTCAAGGAGTTTCGGACAGGCGGCGGGTTTGGCTTTCTCAATCTAAATTATTGCGAGCTCGGCAAGCCTATCTTGGACGTTTACTACGATCAGGACGAAGTGATCGGCGACGACAATATTCGACCGTTGAGATATTATAGCGCCGACATATTTTTCGATTTCACTCCGGTCGGTCCCACGCGGTTCTATCGAAGGTGGATGAAAAACTACCGCTTGCGAAAATGGTGGAGAAAAAATCATCACCGTGTGGCAGGCACCTCCACCCAACTATTTAGCCCCGCAAACGCCTTGGGTCACATTACGCTCGGGATGCTCGATAGGCTTCGCGGCTCCGTGAAGGGCCTTTCAGATCAGGAAATCATTGAATTGGTCGGACAGCACCAATTCTTTAAGGGCATTCAAGTGGTGAACGACTAGTTTTCCCGAGTGGCCTCGATATACAAAACGCCGGATTTAAACCCACCCCATAAACCGCCCAAAACATAGGCCCAATTTAACAAGTAGCGAATCCCCGCAAAAATCACTCGCTCTTTAAAACTATACTTCCCCACGTATCGGGGCTTTAAGACCTTTGATCCAAAATATGCGGTCGCCGGCAATGCAACGAGCTGCAATGCAAGGATGGATTCCCAAATCCCAATGACCGCCAGTCCTCCAAAAAAGTGAAAGAGGTGAAAGGGAGTCAGATAAACAAAAATGTAAATAGGAGCTTTAAATCCTAAAATTTTCTTTAGGTGAAACGCACGCCATTTTGTGCGCTTGCGATCCATCCAAAAAATCTGCAAACCCGGTGACGTGTGCTTCTTAAGAACATAGGGATGGGAATTTGCGTAGCCGAACCATTGCTTGATTAAGTCAGAAAATGTGACTCGGTGTTTGTGATAGATGACCGCCCTGGGCTCAAAATAGACCTCCCACTTGGATTTCGCCATTCGCAGGCCCAAGTCCATGTCTTCGCCGGTCCGACATAAAATATCGAAGCCGCCGATCTCGTCCAGAGCGCTTCTTCTCACTCCCACGTTCGCGGTGGCGAAGGTCGGCGTAATCTGCAAAGGCAGATCCTTTGCAAGGTAGCCCTTATTATGCCCTCCCTGTGTCAGCAGAATATTCGTGATCACTTCTCGCCCCCACCAATTCTTAGCATGGCGTCGGCAATACAAAATCTTTCGACGATCGAGCCCTGAACTTCCAGGCCCCCGATCTCGCCACCGGCCATTCCGATACTCGGGTCACGCAGAAACGGAAGCTCCAGATAATAAAGCCAATGCGGATCGGTGACGCAATCGTCGTCGGTAAACGCGATAATATCGCCGGTCGCGGCGGCGAGCGCCGCGTTTCTGGCGAAGGCCACGCCTTGTCGGGATTCAAATCGATACTTCAGAGGAATTTTATCGCGGAACTCGGCGACGACCTCCTCGGTTTCATCAAGCGAATTATTGTCGACCACGACGACCTCGTCGGCGGGCCGCACTTGATTGACCAATGACCGAAGCGTATCCCTCAACGAGGCCGGACGCTTATAGGTCGCGATGACCACCGAAATTTTCAACTTTTGGATGGATATCGTAAGCCTCCCTCAAATGAGCCAGGGTCGATGGGAAATAAGCCTCGGAACGGGAGCTCCTTCCCGCAAGATCATTTTGAAACTCTTCAAATAAACCGTCAAGCCAGGCGACGTGGGAGCGCGATTTCGAAAATATCTGCGCGCTCGAAATGGGTATGGACACTTGATCCTCTGAAGAAGCCGACTCAACGAGCTTAACCTGGAGCGCTTGCCAAACAAAGCTTTGAAAATCCAGATTCGGCAAACGCACTAAGGCGGGTTGGCGCAGTAAGTGGCGAATTTTATCGTTGCTCGCTTTGAGCCATTGGGGAGCTCTTCGATTCAGAGCGCGCTGCAACTCTTCTTTATTCGGATGAGAATAGGGAATGCCCCAAAGCAGGGACTGCGACGAGCTCAAACAAAGAAATATCTCAGGACGCTCCCCCGGGGTTATCATTGCCGTGAACAGGTTCTTTTCATCCCTCCATCCCGTTGAGTAGGCGGCGTCGTCCGTCAAAATAAAGGGACGCAAACTTTGTCCCGAGTCTTCAGACATGAGGATTTCATTGATCTTCTGCACCAAACCGATGGATGGACGGCTTTTTAAAACTATATGGACGCAAAGATTTTCCTCTTCGATTCCCAAAATCTGAAATGGGCACAAATGAATCGATAAGATTTCACTCTCGGCGCCGCGGCCCGCGAATTCCACAAGCTTCTTGAGCCGAGACTGATTCGCGGTGGTTACGATAACGTTCGGCGAGCTCAAGTTTAAAACAAAGCGCGACTCACTGGCCGATGAAGGGCTATCGGAATGCTCTGTCGAAAGAGCCGACAGGGCTTCGTTCAGCGAATCATAACAAAATGCCAATGCGGAATCCGAATCCATATTTCGAGAAGGCAAATTCTCTGGGGTACTACTATGGTTCAATTTGCCGCAGTCTCTCGTCAGCTTCGAAAGCTGATATCGATATTTTTTTTGATCTTCGCGGTCCGCTTGAAGAAAGATGAGCTTCACGACTTGCGCCCAAAGGTACATCGCTTGCCCGACCGTCGCTCCAGAGGTTCGGCGCGCGGACACTTCGTCTCGCAAATCCGCGACCACGTCCTGGCCGAAAAGTAGAACGCTGATTTGTGAGCTTCCCGAAAACTTATACTGTAGGAATAAGTCCTGCTGATAATCGGCCCTCA
>CAYPFC010000068.1:10158-13308 GCA_964409815.1 uncultured Pseudobdellovibrionaceae bacterium | reverse complement strand
TTTTGCCGCCGCTATTGTTCAAGAGCGTTTCGGGATCCGAAAACGGCACGAACGGCATCATCAACGAACGCGTGCCGTCGACTTTGGGTTTAAGTTCGATTGAGCTCGCGAGGCGGAGCGCCTTTTCGACTTCGGGCGTGAGCGTGCGCTCAAGCCACTTCCATTCAGATGCGGTGAGATTGAAACACTTCCGGATCATTCGAGCCTGATCGCGTAGTCTTGATAGCGCGTTAAGGATCGCTCGACGAGCGCGAGATGACGCTCGCGATCCAGAAAACCCGAAATAAAGCAGAGGAGTTTTTCGGATTCCAGCTTCTCGGCGCCGTGAAAGAGCTGTGTTCCGTTCATGGCGAAGGTGCTCGTCTCTTCCGGCAGCCGCACGTAGAATCTTTGGCGCTCGTCGGCTTCCTTTTCCTTCCGCGCCAGGTAAAAGCGCGGGTTTTCGCGGGGGCCCCTGATGAGGATTCGGTAAATGCAAGGCTCGAGGTCGCGGTGGGTTTCGATAAACTGGCGCACGCTCCGCGCGTTCCAGGCTTCCTCCACCAGATCCTGATGCGAAGGGACGGGCGTGCGGTTCTCGATCAGGTTGACGAACGTGATTTCAGAAAACGGCAGGGACTCGACGAGCGCGATGAACTCCGGGAATCGCGCTTTGAACTCGCGATCCCAGACCCACTCCAAGCCTCGCATGTATTTCGCCCGACCCGGGAGGAGCCCCGCGGTATTGTCCTTCAATAGGTAGTAATGCCAGAGCAAGCCGTTGGCGGTGCTCTTGCGTTCATTGAAATACCTGTAAATCTCGTCGGGGCGCCGCACTGGTCCTATGTCAATGGGCGTGAAGGCGATCATGAGAGGAAAACGCTTTGCCGGCGGCCGCGGGCGGGAGTTACGCTTAAATCATGAAAGCGGCGGTATCTAAGATCCTTCATAGATGCTTTCCCCACAGGAATGTTTATACCCCACAAGAACAGAGTTTCAAGGGTGAAGTCAGCCGGCTGTTCATGCGCCGATTCTATTTATTTTATTTGCCGCCGTTCCTTCGCGTTTGCGTTCATAAAATCGCCGGGCCTGATACGGAATATCCGCATAGTCATCCATGGTCTTACGTGTCGATCGTATTGAAGGGGCGTCACTTCGAGCATCTCGAAACCGGCTCCATTTTGCGCAAACCGTTCTCAATCGCCATTCGCAAGCATTCGACCTTCCACCGCCTCGAGCCCGTCGACGGGCCGTCGTGGACGCTGATTTTTATGGGACCTCGCCGCCACGCGTGGGGATTCCTCAAGCAGGGTCGATTCGTCCGTCACGAGAGCAAAGTGAGGGACTAAACGTGCACGCGGCCGTCGTCTACACGCGCAGAACTGGCTCCACGTACGTCGCCGAATGGATTCAACGCGGGCTTGGCGATGTCCGCGGGTATTTAGGCTCGCCGTTTTCGCTCGAGACGGCGCGCACGGGAAAAGTGCGGCGGGAGGGACAAACGCTCACCGTATTCGACGAGCGCTATGGGGACGAAGTTTTCTACACGGATTACGCTCTTGAAGACGGCGTGGTCCGCAAGATTCGCGTGCCGGCGCCGCCTGAAGGGAGCGACGACGAGCTCTTCGCGAGGCGTATCACCTGCCTTGAGGCCGCGCGCGCGCCATTCGTGTTCAAGCTTCATCCCGAAAATCTTCGTGAGCGCCGGCGGGAGGTCATGTTCTTCCTCGAGCGCCGGGTCAGCGCGATATATTTCTGCGAGAGGCGCGATGCGCTCGCGCAGTTGTTTTCAGCGGCGCTCGCCGCGCGCACCGGAGTCTATCACACGACTTCGCCGCGCTTCGAGCCTCCCCCGGTTCCGCCGTTCGAGATCGGCGAGCGCGAAGTTCGGGATTTTCTGCGCGACCTCGCGGACTACCGGAGGCTGAAGGCCGAGCTCGCGGCGAAATGCGCGCGCGTTTTCGTGTTCGAGGACCTGGACGAGGCGTTGCCGCCCGCGCGCGACGGCATGAAGAGAAAAATGAGCTCGTCCGCGCGGATTGGGCTGTTAAAGAACGCGGACCAAGTCCGCGCGTGGCTAGGGAGTTATGAGGAATCCGGAATTAGGAAGGGCGTTTTACCACTTTAGGGGCCGTCTTTTCGCCACCGACGGGGCGCCGAGCCATTACCATTGGCTGCGCGACCGTCGCGCGGAGCTCGGGTTGAGTCGTGAAGAAAACGGCGAGTACCATTTGCTCGGCGCGGGTCGCGAGTGGAAGCTGCTCGTTTCATTTTACGAGCGGGGCGCGGTTCGCGTCGTTGTGAAAGACGATGTCGTTTATCTCTCCGGCCTTCCCGACTCTTGCGCGCGCGCGCTGGCGGACACGCGCGCCGAGTTTGGTCCGCGCGCGAAGTTTTACATCGAGCACCTCGCTGTGAAGGACGGCCTTCCGTTGTGGACGGCCGCGGAATTTATCGGATGCGGGGTCGACGATTTGGATCCGCGGCTGATTCACGTCTTCCGCCTGCGCGATTCCGGGACCGGGGCTCTGAATCCGTCGACCTTCGGGGATCCCGTACGCGTTCCGGCGCGACTGAGCAAAGTGTCTCCGTTTCACGTACCGCTCGAGTCTTTCACCAAGCGGGGAATCCTCCACGCCAACGCGTTCGGGCGATCGCTCCTCGGGCGGGCCCCGCCCTCTTACCGGCATGAATTCGAGTCCCTCGCCCGTGAAGAGATCGCATGCGGGAACGGCTCGCTTTCTCTTGCGGCCGGGCCGCGCGGGACCGAGCTCGCCGACTTCGCCTTTAAGACGGAAATCGCGATTTCCTTTCGTACGGCCCGGCAATACGGCGACCTCGATCGCGAGCGGTTCGCGATAGGGAAGCCGCTCCACCTGGAAATTCTGGAAAGCGTGGGTTATGCGCACCGCCCGGAAGCCTTCGGGGCCGCCCCGTGCGATTTGTACGTTAGCCTGACGGCCGGTCGGGGAGATGAGATTCACGTTCGGGTCGCCGGGCGCACGATGATCTTGGATTACCGCGAACATTTGCTCGTCGACTATCTTGCTCCGATATCTTTCGAGCTCGGAACCGGTCAGCGGATCCTGATCGGCCACTACTCTCGAAGCGAAAACTCCGCGAGGCTCGCCCAGATCCGCGCCTACTTAGAGCAGTTTCGCTAGATCGGCG
>CAYPFC010000068.1:3796-10148 GCA_964409815.1 uncultured Pseudobdellovibrionaceae bacterium | reverse complement strand
CCCGGTTCTCCACCGCGTGCTCGAGGCGCGAGTCGAACGCCCAGGCTTCGCCCGGACGGTACACTTGTCGACGCTCGCGTCCTTTTTCGCGCACGATCATCTCGGTCTCGAGGCAATTCAAGACCGGAACGTGCACGATCTCAAATGGGGAAAGCAACTCGATCGCGCCGCCGAAGAAAATTTTGTGCGAGTGAAATGGAATGGCGCCTCCCGCGCCGAGCATCGCGAGCTCGGCGCGCACGCACGCTCCGAGGCCCGAGTCTTCGAGTCGCCGCTTAAGCTTGGGAAAAAAGCCGAAATTCGCGTGGTCGCATCCTTCCCGGTAGCGGACCTCGAGGTTATAGAGCTCCTTGGCCAAAAGACCGACCTCGCGTGATTCGAGGCTGGGCGTGCAGGACGCATGCGCGCGCACGAGCGGGTGGGCGAATAGCGCTCGTCCGTCGCCAGCGACGAGCCGCTCCTTGTAGCGCGTGAAATCGATGCTGTAGCGATCCTCCAGCGCGGCCCGCAGCGGCCAGTACTCTCTGAAATCGTTCGGCCGATGCGAAGGAAACTCGCGCACGCGCGCGAGCTCCAGAAAAGCGAGTGTCTCGTCCCGAAGCTCGTCGACATCGAAGCTTAAATTCAGGCGGCGATGGCCCCGGATCATTGGACGTCCAGTACGAGATGAACGCGGAGGTCTGCTCCGCCGTTGTAAGTCGAGTGTGGAATGTCGGTCCTGACGAGGTACGCCTGGCCGGCGCGCATGCAGACGTATTCGCACCGGTCCTCGAATTCCCAAAAGAAATAATTGGGCTGGCTCGCGTAGAGCGGGAGGTGGAGGCGGAAGGGATACCGATGCGCGTGCACCGTCCACGAGTAACCCGGGCGATTGCAGAACAAGCAAACTCCGGCGGTGCCGCGCCCGACCCGCCGGCCCAAGCGTTCTTCCAACGCGGTCAGCGTTTCATGCCGGTCCTCGGGCGGTCGGAACGTTTTGGGCAAGATCAAATTGATGTTTTCGTGTTTCGTATCCGTGAGCGTGGTGTTCAGCAAACTCTTGTGGATCGAAAGCACGTGGTCGTCACTTTCGAAGCAGTGGACCTCGCGTCCCTTTGCCGCGCTCTCGCTCGCGACAAAGGCCGCGCGCGCGTCCATCTGATCCAGAATGACCGTCACTTGCGAGAGCTCGCGGTATCGATCAACGACGCCCAGGAACGGCTCAGCCCACGCAAGCAGCCGGGGATAAAGATCCGAAACGTCGAGCTCCTTGAAATTAGGCATAAAGATTTCCGGGGTCGTACGAAGTCGCGCTTTTTAGCTCGGCCATCAGATTCCTTATGACGACCGCCTCCGCGGGAGAGAGGTCCGTCCGGTGGCGACCCACGCGGGTCGCGCAGATCCCGCGCGCGTCGAGCTCGGGTGGACTCGCCGAGAAGTGCCGCTCGCGAAAAACTTCGACGAGCGCGGCCGCGCGCACGTCGGGGCGGGGCACGCCGAGGTGATCCCAGACCTTCCCCATCTCGGGCCCGAAATCGCGGATGAGGTTCTCGTAGTGCAAGAAGTGAAAGTCGTGGTTCGGAGGAAGTCTTTGGTAAAACGGGACGATGTATTTTTTGAACCAGGCGTCGGCCGAGATGCGGCGCTCGCCCTGCTTCGCGCGTAAGTCCAGATACGAACAGTAAGTGTCGAGTGGGTCGCGTTGAATGACCACGACGCGCGCTTCGGGAAAAATCGTTTTCAGAAAACGAAAATTCTGAAAGTGCGTGAACTTCATCCCCATGAGCGGCGATTCGTTCACCATCGACTTAAAGACGAACTCGCGAATGTTCCGCACGTTGTCGGCCGGATGGTCGATCAGAAAATGGCGCTTCATCGACTCGTTCGCGTCGAGCCAGTCCAGTGTATCCAGCATTTTGGATACGACGTAGTTTTCGTAATAGGCTTTTCCCTCGCAGAGCGGATGCGAGTTAATGCATTTCAACAGGAGGGTCGAGCCCGAGCGAGGCGAAGGCGAGATGACGAAAAATATTTTGCGTTCCGCGCTCATTGCGAAAGACTCCAGATCTTTTCGATCACTGTTTCGTTCATACTGTCCAAAAACAAGATGCAGTGAACTCGCGCGATCGGTGACGCGTTGACGACCGCGTGGGGATAATACGAGTTCAAGAGCCAGATCTCCCCCTCGCCGTAGTGTTGGGCGATGATATCGCCGCGATAGTCAACGAGCATCTGGCAGCGGCTGTCCGTCGTTAGCGGAACGTGAATCACAAAGCGCGCGTTGACGTCCCGCCCGCCGACTTTTCGGACGACCGATTCGTGTTCGTGCCATGCGATCGACGCGCCCGCGTCCAGCCTGGAAAAAGAAATTCGGTAGTACGCGCTCCCGAAATTTTCCTCCGCCCATTCCTGTAAGGTTCTGCGAGCCGGAGAACGAAGTTGCTCGAGCTCCTCGTATTCGTGACGAAACGAACCGGTCATCTCGCGCGTCAGCCGGCCAAGTTGGAGGTGAGGGATCTCGATGAGCCGATCGATGGACGGGGAGTATCCCCGGAAGCGATTGAAAACCGCTTCGGGATCCGTCTTGTGGACGCGGTAGCGTTCTATGGAGCGAATCAAGTCGTTCACCATCGCGTCCCGATTCTACGACACGGTCGGGACTGTAAACCAAGATGAATTGTTGCGAAGCGCGTTATTGGGCGCGCCGGATCGGTGTGCTATCATCCCTAGGGGCTGATGGAAATGGAATTTTCGCCTTTGAGATCGCACTTACGAATCGTCATTCTTTTCATTTTGTTTCCGGTGTTCGTTCAAGACGCCGGGGCCGTGCGGAGTTTCGTGCGGTCGGAAAGCGATTTCTGGGCCCAGTTACGTCTGCGCGATCAGGCGGCCGACCGAATCGAGTTTCTCGATCGCCATATCTATGAGTCGCTGGGCTCGCCGTCGGAGATAAACGAGGGCCGCTTCACCGTTCCGCTGTCCATCTTGGTGGAGGCGCGCCGTAAGGATTGCCGAGTCGAGGCGGCAGCCTGTCGCGAGCTCCCAAGCTGGGTAGCCAAGATCTGCTCGAATGCCGTCACCACCCGGCCTGGAGACCTCGGGATCTTGATTTCCGATTGGCTGGCGCCTCTCGACTCGGCGGCGCTCGCGAAAGCGTGGACGCAGGTGAGCGTGTGCTCGAAAATGCCGAACGCCTCGAAGACGTTGCTCCTCGTATTGATGCTGACAAAGGCGCAAGCCTTGGGCGACCACGCGCTCGCGCGGAAGATTGAGGCGAAAGCGACCGCCGTGCCTAGCGGGCTCGCGAAAGAAACGTTCGATTCCCTCTGGGCCGTTTTTTACTCCGCGTGGGAAAATCCCCGCAACGTCGCTTCGATTAACGCGATTCACTCGATACTCGAGAAAATCGTGCGCGCCGCGAATCGACTCGACGATCCGCAAGTGCGTGCGCCCTGGGTGGAGATCCTGCTGAAGAGGGCCTCGTTTCTCGGCCTGGGCTCCGAGATTCACCAGGCTCGCATCGATCACTTGAAGGCGCTCATTGAGGCGAAGAAATCGGAGATCACCGAGAACCTGATCGAGCATGATTGCGCGTACCTCCGCTCGCGCGGACGTTACGATGAGTGCAAAGCCTTGGTCGACGGACAAAAGGCTCTCATCAGCGCGGACAAGGCTTACCTCGAGAACGTGAAAACGCTCGCCGGCGCCGGAGACCTCGAGGCCGCCCTCAGCGCCTTGAGCGCTGAAGCGATGGCGACCGGGCGCGTGAATCCCGCGGCGCTGAGCCAGTTGCCTTACCTGAGGGCCGAGTTGCTCTCGTATTCGGGAAAACACGATTTGGCGAAAGCCGAGCTTTCGCGATTGGTGTCGAGGGTTAATTCGGATAAGCCGTTCGCGCGCGCGACGATTCTCGTTCGACACGCGGAGATCTTGCGTCGGTCCGGCGATCTGGCGGGGGCCAAAACCGCCGTCACGGAAGCGCGTCGTCAGCTGAACAAAGCCGTTAACGGCTATTCCGCCAAGGCCTCCGAGGTCGATTTCGAGGATTTATTGGTCCTCGCGTCCCAAGGTCAATTGAATGAAGCCGCGATCTCCGCGTGGGAAAAGCGCTCGGCAAAAATGGATTACTTTCCCGACGCCAATCTGCGCGGCGAGATTTTGCGCGCCATCGTCGGCGGTCGCGACCCCGGACCGGCGCTCGGGGCCTTGCGGGCACGTTTGGGAGATAAACATTTATCAATTATAGATTTCAAGGGAGTTCAGGAGAATTCGAAGAAGCATGGAGCCAGCGGCGGAAAACCCCAGAAATCTTGAGTTCGAAGTGCGAGAGTCCGTGCACCGCGCCTTCTCGCGACTGCCGTTCGGGCTCGGCGTGGCGCTCGACGCGATCGTCACCTGGGTCAGCGGTTGCCCGTACCGCGAGCAGAAGCCGCTCCTAACGCTTCACCCGGCGCTAAAAACCGTGCTTCCGTTCCTCACGTTTTTTGCGGCGATGTGCGCCGGGCACCTCTTGCTCGAGCGCGGCTGGTGGGTGCTCCTGCCGCTCGCGTGGCTCGTCGCGGTCGGGGCCATGTGGAGTATGTTTCTGTTGTTCCATCACGTGACGCATAACACGTTCTTCAGCCCGGCGTTAGGCGAGGTCGTCGGGCGATTGGTGCCCCTCTTGATCTTTACCTCTTCGCTCGCGCGCTATCGGCGGGAGCACATTAAGAGTCACCACACCCCGCAATTTTGTACGGAGCGCGATGAGGAAGGCGTTTACCTGATGATGGGATTTGTTCCCGGTCGCCCGAAAGAGTTTTACTGGCGTCGTTTGTGGCTTTCGATTTTTACGCCGGGGTCTTACCTGATGTACCTGCGCTACCGACTGTGGGTGTGGCAGATGGAGGAACCCGCGGGTTACCGATGGTTGACGTGGGCGTGGGCCGCGGCTCTGGTCGCGGGAGCGTACTACTTTGCGCTGACGAGCTCCTTAATTTTAGTTTATGCGGTCCCCGTATTCATTTTATTCAATGTCGCTGGGATTCTCGGAACCTTCACCGAACATCACTGGGGTTGCCTGCCGGACGAGCGCAGTCCGCGCGCGCGCATGTTGGCCCTCAGTCAGGGGCGGTTTCTTCTTGACGAGGCTCCGCGGAGCGCGGGCGGGTGGGTAAGATGGTGGGCCAGATTTTTTTTCTACCACCTTCCGGTTCGGGTGGCGGTGCTGCCGGCAGAGAGCCAAGTTCACGACTTTCACCATCGTCACCCTTCGTTTGGTCAATTCGGGGATCCTCGCTTCGAGCGCTTGCAGGACGCGCTTCGGGAGGGCCCGGGCGCGAAGTACACGCATGCCTGGTCGCTCGGCGAGGCTTTGGATCGCGTATTTACCCGGATGTCGCTTTCGCGACCTTAACGTACGGTTGCCAGCCTTTTTTTCGAATGCCGCTGTTTTCTAAATAGTCGTCACGGTGAAACAGAGTCGTAATTCCGAAGGAGCGTTCGTCGGCGCAACGGTAACTCGGCGAAAAACCAAAGCGCGCGATCTCCTCCTCGAAACTCAAAGAGTGACAGAGACGGTTGGGAACGTCTCTCAGCAGGATCGCGCCGTCATTGGCGACCACGCGCGCGATGTTGCGAAGCGATTCTTTGGCGGAAGGCTCGTCCATTTCGTAAAACGCCCAAGTAAAAATGACGGCGCCGAGCGAGCGGTCAGGGATGATGCCGAAGTTTTCGATATCCACGAAGCTGATCGTTCTTTCGCTTAACCGATTTATGAATCGGGAGCAGTCCTCCACCGTCTTGAGCTCTTCGTAAATCCCCTGATTGAACGACTTAAAGCAGTGGACCGTGCACGGAAGCGTTTCGGCGAGGATGTAGCGCACGTTCGCGTTTTGTTGGAACACGGGCACGTTTCGGCCGAAGCCGCCGCAGTAATCCAGGACTGTGCCGGCTTTCGTGAGCGTGGTCGAGAGCTGGTAGTCGTAGAGCGAGTGGCTCAGAATAATCGCCACGGCCTCCTCGTACTTCGCAAAAGAAATATTCGGGTATAGACGCGCGAATTGCCGCTTAAAGTAGTCGAGGCCCCCGCGAAACAAACTCGGGTGGGAATCGATCATGTACTCCAGCCGCTGATAAACGGGAACGATCGGCTCGACCGAATGGCACGTGTTCGAGAGCCAGAACAAGAGCGAGTCGTCGCTCGGCGCTGAAGTTAGGCAGCTAAAGTCCTTTTCGGGATGAAGGGCCTTCAGGATTTTCCAGTCACGCTGTTGAACGGCCTCGTCATTCATACGGATGCTCCGGAGCCAATCTTTGCGTACGGCCGGGGGTGCGTCAACGAATTCAACGCGCAGCGAGTTTCACCTATCGCGGCACTTCGGGTAGATTCTCG
>CAYPFC010000068.1:0-3786 GCA_964409815.1 uncultured Pseudobdellovibrionaceae bacterium | reverse complement strand
AAGGGTCGAGGAATGACTGCGAAGATAAAGACATGGATCGTGCAACAAAGCACGTTTGTTTCGGAACTGGAGTCGATGCCGCTCGCATCGGGCTACCTGAAGGCGTATGCCGACGCCGATCCTAAGATTCACGCGCGTTTCGACATACGCGTGTTCAGCTTCGACATGAATCATACGGTTCTCGATATGGCTTCAAAGCTCTTGTACGAAGAGATGCCTGACGTTCTTTGTTTTTCCGTCCTCGGCTGGAACTACAATTCGATTCGAAAAGTCGTCGAGATCTTCAAGCAAGAGCGCCCGGAGGGCGTCGTGATCTACGGGGGCAATCACGTTTCGGATCAGGCGAAGCGCGTGTTTCGCGAGATCCCGGGCGTCGACCTCATCGTTAACGGCGAAGGCGAGTTGACCTTTCGAGAGGTACTGGGCGCGATCGAGCGCGGGGAATCCTTGCGCGCCCTTCACGCGATCAGCGGAATTTCGTTCCGCGACCCAAGCGGCGAAACGATTACCACCGCTCCCCGGGAGCGCATTCGCGACCTGGACATCATTCCTTCTCCCGTACTTACCGGCGCGCTGCCGATGGTCAACGAACGCGGCGAATTCCGTTACGACGTCGCGCTAATGGAAACGAATCGCGGCTGTCCCTACAAGTGTTCCTACTGCTATTGGGGAGGCGCTATCGGGCAAAAGATCCGCAGCTTCTCGCGAGAGCGGCTGCGGGCGGAGCTCGAAGTTTACGCGAAGCTGAAGGTTCATAACGTTATCCTGTGCGACGCGAACTTCGGAATGCTTCCGCAAGACCTGGAGTTCGTCGAGGACTTCATCGAGATTAAGGCCAAGTACGGCTATCCTCGAAACCTCGATACGTGCTGGGCGAAGAACAAATCCAAAATTTTCTACGAAATCGTCGCGAAGATGAAAGAAGCGGGGCTCGCGAGCAACTTCACGCTTGCCCTACAAACGCTCTCGCCGGCCGCCCTGGCGAACATGAATCGCAGCAACATGCGGGTCAACGAGTGGGAAGATCTCGTCAAGCGCCTCGACGAGATGGGCTTAGAGTGCTACGCCGAGCTGATCTGGAGCTGCCCCGGCGAGACCTACGACTCGTTCATCGAGGGCTACGATAAGTTGACCGAGTACGTCTCGCGAATCGCGGTTTATCCGCACCTGTTAATCCCGAACACGCACTACTACGAAAAGCGCGCCGACTTCGGGCTCAAAGCCATACGCGGCGAGAAAGACGATTACGAGTACGTGCTTTCTCACTCGAGCGTATCCATCGAGGACAACCGGCGCATGCACCGGTTTCTGTTTTGGGCGCGCCTCATGGGCGAGTATATGATTTTTCGTCACTTGTGGTATCCGCTTCGGCGTCTCGGGGGCGTTCGGCAATCCGAGCTTTTGCTGAGCCTCGACGCCTTCGTCGAAGGACGAACGGACGAAGTGTCGGTCAACCTCCGAAAGGTGCGCGATAAGATCGTCAAGAATCTCGATTTGCATCAGGTCATCGCGGCGGTGAGATTCGTCGGGACGAATCCGGGCGTCGACGATTTTCTTCGTACGTGGTGGCGGGAGGATTTATCGCGTCGGGTGAATCCGGGCGCGCGCGATTTCGTCGAAGAGGCTTTCAATTACGACCTGGCTACGCGTCCCGTGGTGCGCGTCGAGGGCCGTCGCGAAGCTCACGGGGGCGACACGTACTTCGTAATCGAGGACCAAACGTTCGCGTATGACGTGCCGGAGGCATTGAAGAAGCTCAAGAACGAGGGCGTGCTTCCGGCGCGCGAAATGTTCGCGACGGATTTCTATTTCCTGGAAGGATTCGAGCGCTTCGTGGAAAACCACGAGTTTTATCCCAGGTTCGCCGGCAAAGCTTCGCGCGAGATATTCAGTGACGATCGCGTGCGCCGAATCGTCTCGAAAATCGAGGGATCCGTCGAATCGATGGCCACGACCATGTGAATGCGCTCGGCCTTAACGTGACCGTTCATTACCGAGTGGGGGATGAGCGTGTTGACGCCATAAAGGTCGCCGTCGGCGCTGAGCTGTTTGGGCGGATGCTCGCCGAAAATAAAAAAGCATTGAGGATTGGTGAAGATCGGCAAGTGGATGCGCAGATTGAAATCGTAGTGCATCGAAAGGCACGCTTTCGGTCCGAGTCGAATCAGTCGGACGCGCCCGAGCCGAACCGGAATCGCCCGCTGGATCTCCTCGTAAACGAAGCCCAGGTACCAGCTTTTTAGGAGCGGATTGAGCTCGGTGAAATCGGTCTCTTGCCCGAGCCATGTTTCGGTCGGACGGTGGTAAAGGCTTCCGACGCCGTCGTAAAACGGATCCGCGGCCCCTGGCCGGTGATTGAGCGCGATTTGATGATCCTCGCGGTGAAAGGGAAACATCGCCGACAGGCGCGTGACCTCTTCCTGCAGACGGGGAATATCAAATTGAAATTCGAGCCTCTCGACGAGCTTCATTCTGTGTCCGCCCTCTAGCCAAAGAGCATAGGCTTTCAAAAGATCGGAAGCAAGTATGGTAGGGCCTCCAGGACTCGAACCTGGGATCCGGCGGTTATGAGCCGCCTGCTTTAACCAACTAAGCTAAGGCCCCGCGGGATATGCGGGGCCAGTATAGCGAAACTTCAATTTAGGGCAAGTGTGAAGGTGGCTTAGCGGGCGCCGCCGGCCGCGCCTTCGTCATTCGCGAGGGCTTGAAGATCTTCAAAGCTTGCGCCTGGACCGACGTCGCTCATATTGCTCGAGCTGGATTCGGTAGCCGCGTCGACGTCTTCGTTTATGACCGAAGCGCCCAGGTCGCCGACCGAGCCTTCGAAAGATTTTGTACGGTCTTCCTCCGGCTTCTCGCCGTACGCCACCGCGCGATCGTTATATCCGGCCGGCAACACCACGGTGGCGCTCGTGCCGTCTTCGCCGAAGATGACGATGTGGGCTTCGTTCTTCACAATGAGTTTCGGAGCGTCGACCAAAACTTCGCGCTCGCGCTCACCGATGCAGCCCTTGGTGGCGGAAAGGCCGATTCGAAACTCGTAGTGGAAGGGGCCGAACGAGGCGCGGCCGGCGATGGTGCTCACCAGGCTCGCGTCCATCGGCGCGCACCATTTCTCGGTTTTGATGACGACCTTAATTTTACCCGTCTCCTCGTCGAGAGAGGCGCTGACGATTTTGCCTTCGAGTTTCTTCAAGCTGCGTGCATTGGATTCTTGTACGCCGCCGATCAGCAACAACATCGTTGCGATAGCCGCGGTTTTCATTTTCGTATTCATCCCAATCTCCTTATTAGAATTGAAATTTGTTATCGAATGCCTTCACGAGTAGCTAAGCAATGTACGGGCGCAAAGCCGAAATCTGTCTCAAACCGAGATAAGTCCGCAGGAACGCGCGGGAAACCCACTTGTTTATCGGGGTTTAAATCGGCGTCTCATTTGTAGACGGTTTGTACAGCGGGTGAAAGGTCAGTCAGTTCCGCTAAGGTCCCTTTTGCAGAAACGGATTCTCGATGATCGGAGAATACTCGCCCGTGAGTTTCCGCTCCCACCAATCGCCGTCATATATAATGTCGGCGGGCTCGGCAAAACTATATTGATAGAGTCGCGCGCGCAAGAACCGCGGCGGGCCTTCGGGGAAGGGATTCTCTCCCATGAGCTCGAGCGCCGTCGGTGAGCCTTCGAAAATCCGCACCATCAGGTTCTGAAACCAATAGGTTTGGCGAAAATTCGAGAGGGCCGCGAACCACATCTGCCAATCGAGCCGGGGTTGGTGGGGCGCCACGATC
>CAYPFC010000067.1:0-13315 GCA_964409815.1 uncultured Pseudobdellovibrionaceae bacterium | reverse complement strand
CGAGCAGAGAAGGGCGCTCCATCTTAAAATCCGACAATCTGGGGGGGGATTCGCGCAAACGTCAGTTAGATTGTCCCACGGTCCCGCCAACCTTTCTCAAGATAACTCCTTGTCATGCCTCGCGAAGCTTTATAAATTCTCGGCATGAAAACGATCGCCGTCATCGTGGGCGCGGCTCTTCTCATCATTACGGGCGTACTCGTCCATCTTCTTCGGAGCGGCGGCGCATTGAAGCCCGCGGGCGTCATTAAGCCTGCGGAAGTGAGCGCGGACCCCTCCCTCATCGGCAGCCAAATCGCGGTTCGACTTTTTCCGGAGTTCAACGAAGCCCGATACGTGATTTGGCGTCTCGAAGGCGGAGACGAAACCCTCGCCGACGTTCCGCGCGCGGCCTTCGCGCATTTGCGCTCGCCGAAAATGCCCACGGTCCATGACCTTCGCGGCGGCGATCCGGAAAACTGCGAGGGGAATTGCTGGTTCATTTTAAGCCTGGAGCCCGCGCTACCCGAATCCGTGGCTCAGAAAGTGAAAACCTCCGAGCCCGTCGAAATTTTCGTTCAGTACTTCAACCGCGATGAAAAGGTGCCCGACGCCTGCGAGAAGGAGAAAATCCTCGACGTGAGCTGCATGCGATCCGTCAGCGTGCGCGAAGTCCGCCGCAAGTTTAAAACGCCGGCGCCACACTATTTCATGCAACGGTATAAGGGCCATCAGTTTTACCTTTTCATTGAGCGGCCACGCTAACGAAGCGCTTTTTTAGAAAGCGGACATGTCGTTCGCCCGAGGACCTGGTACAGCGGGCAGTATCCCGTCAATCCGGTTAAGAGCGGGACAACTCCAATCCAGCCCCACGGCGTTTGCGGGCCGACAAATACGAGCGAAAGTACGCCTAGGCCGACGATCACGCGCACCACCCGATCGACCGTTCCTTCATTAATTTTCATAATTGCTCCTTTTGTTTAGACTCAAACTTTGCGATTCCGCTTCCAACTTGTTTTCCGTTTAGGATCACGCGGTACTCGATCGGAAACGCTTTCGACAGCATCGCGCTCACTCCGCAATACTTCGTTTGCGAAAGCCTGACCGCCTCATTGAGAACCTCCGCATCGACGGGCCCTTCAACGTGAAACGTGAGAGAAGCCTTTTCAAAAACCACGGGATGCGCTCCCTGCGAGGTCGCGATACTCACATCCACGCGCAGGCTTTGAGGCAATTGGCGATGCTTTTTCAGGAGGGCGATCACATCGATAATCGTACAGCCGCCTAAACCCATGCCCACCAAATCCTTTGGCGATGGCGCCTTATCCTTTCCGATCGGAGCTTTGGCGTCCATTGGAACGACGTGAGCGTCGACCACGCCGTCAAATTGCATTCCTTCTTTCCAGACTACGGACGAATTCATACTCAACTCCCGTTTCAAAGAAGCAGAGCAACGCGGAGGCCACGACCGGGAATGAATGGAGGCGAGCTTGGAGGGCGCCGTGGGCCAATCTGTCACGGCACGTGCCAAGGTGTCTCGGTCTCAAGTATGGAGCTTGCAGTTTCCGCCACTTACGCGGGTGGAGGTTGGTAAAACGTGAAAACTTCGTACGACATCATCGTGGTTGGGGCAGGAGCGGCAGGGCTAGCGTCCACGCCGGGGTGATCCACCTCGGCCTCGGCCACCGCCGCCTCTGCGTCGGCGGCCACCACGGCCCGAGCCTCCTCGGCTTGGAGCTACCGCGTGCGCGTGCGCGACGGCTTCCGAGTGATACGGCTGTTCCTTATCGACCGGAATTTGTTGGCGAGTGGTTTTCTCAATCTGAAGTAAATAAGCCTTCTCATCGGTCGTGCAGAATGAAATCGCGTCACCGTCCATTCCCGCTCGTGCCGTTCGGCCGATACGGTGAACGTAATCTTCAGGCACGTTCGGCAAATCGAAATTAATCACGTGGCTGATGCCGTCGACGTCAATCCCGCGCGACGCGATATCCGTCGCGACGAGCACGCGAATCTTATCTTCAGTGAATTCCTTGAGCGCGCGCTGACGAGCGCCTTGCGATTTATTACCGTGAATGGCAGCCGCTGAAATTCGATTTTCGTGCAGGTATCTAACGATCTTATCCGCAAGGTGCTTCATTCCGACGAACACGAGAACCTTATGCATGTCTCCGCTTTTCAACACGTGCGAAAGCAATCGCGGCTTTTCCTTTTGCTCGACGTACATAACGCTCTGACGAATGCGTTCAACCGTCGTCGCGGGAGGGGTGACCTCGACCTTACTAGGATCGTTCAATATCGAATTTGCGAGTTTCTGAATTTCCAAAGGCATGGTCGCCGAAAAGAACAGGTTGTGCCGCCTCATCGGAAGTAGCGGCAAGACCTTTTTAATGGCCGGTAGGAACCCCATATCGAGCATGCGATCGGCTTCGTCGAGCACGAAAATCTCCAAGCGGTCGAGGCGCACATGACGTTGCTCGATCAGATCGAGCAATCGGCCCGGAGTTGCGACCAGCACGTCCACGCCCTGCCTCATGTCGCGGACCTGGTTACCTTGCCCGACACCGCCAAAGATGACGCCGTAGCGGAGGCGCAAATGCTTACCGTATGTAATGAGGCTCTGGTGAATCTGGATTGCAAGTTCACGCGTAGGAGTCAGAACCAGCGCACGCGGGCGACCCGATTCGCGGCGAATCTGATTCGTATGAAGCTCGTTCAAAACCGGCAAGCAGAAGGCGGCCGTCTTTCCGGTGCCGGTTTGCGCGATTCCCAGTAGATCGTGACCCTCTAAAATCAGCGGAATCGCCTGTTCTTGGATCGGGGTCGGAGTTTCGTAACCGGTTTCTTTAATAGCCTGCTGAATAGGAGGACTTAATGGGAGATCTGTAAAACGCATAGGTGTGTTTACAGGTAAATTGCGATATGGGCACTGATTATTTTCTTCAAAGGAACGGAACGCGTGCGTATCCAACGGCCGCCCCGAGAGCGGCCGTTGATGTGACGGATACTTACTTCTTCGCGACCAGATTCAAAGTCAGATCGAACGAATCGTTGATGATCTTGTCGGCGGTCAGCGACTTGAAGATGCTTCCCGAGCCGTACTGAAGACCCCATTTCAAGCGCTCGATCGTTACCGTGCCGGTGCCTTTGAGCGTGTTCTTATCCGTCGTGATCTTCGCCGGGAACGTCACCGACTCCGTCTTCCCGATCATCGTCAGATCTCCCGTCACTTCGTACTCGCCCTTCGCGGCTTTCGGAGTGATGCTCTTGAGCTTAAACGTCGCCTCAGGATGCTTATCCACTTTAAAGAAGTCGTCGCTCGAAAGGTGACCGACGAGCTTCTTCTGCATGTCGGGCTTCTCTTTCAGATCTTCGTTCGAAATCGTCTTCATATCGACGACCACGTCCGCGGCCTTTACGTTGCCCTTTGCGTCCGTCTCGACCTGGCCGTTCTTGATCTTCACGTCGCCATTGTGGAACGAACCGATCTTTTTTCCGGCCTTCCAATCGATGCGGCTCGCGGCCGTATCGATCTTGTAAACGTCCGCCGTGGCCGCGCCACTGGCGACTACCAACATTGCTAAAATACTTGCTCTCATAGTTCCTCCTGTTATTGCCTAAATGCCGTTTTGTAATCGTTAACGTAATTCTCAATCGTTCTCGGGCTCTTGCCCGTAATCTCTTTCACGCTTGAAGTCTTGCGCTCGCTATAGCCTTCCTTCAGAAAGCCCATGATCAAGGCCAAGAACTGCGCGTAATCTTTCGGAAGTCCCGCGCCCAGCAATCCACCGAGGAAATCCTCGGGTGAAATCTCCTGGTACGAGACCCTCCGTCCCGCCACCGACGAAATCGCCTCCGCCACTCTCGGGTGGTCGATCGCCTCCGGCCCCGTAAGATCGAACGCCTGACGATCGAATTTCTCGCTCGTCAAAAGCGCGTAAGCCGTCGCCGCGATATCTCGCGCATCGATAAAGCTCACCTTCGCTTGGCCCGCGGGAAGAAGAATCTTATCTTGCGTTTGAATCCCGTGCATCCAAAACGTATGGAAGTTCTGCATAAACCAGTTCGGACGAATGATGTTGTATGCGAGACCGGAGCGCTCAAGGTCCAATTCCGCGCGGCGAAACGGCGTCTCGTCGCTCGCGTTCGCGCCCATGGCCGTCATCAGTACGACTTTCTTAAGACTTCGGCGCTTCGCCTCCTGAATTAACGGCGATAACAGCGCGTACTGATCCGCGAATCCCGGTGGCGAGAGGAAGAACGCGCGGTCCACGCCTTCGAACGCGTCTTTGATGCCTTCTCCCGTAACGAGATTAACGTGCGTTAATTCGTCGGAGTTTTTGACGGCTTTGCTCGTCGTCGCCCGGACTCGATATCCGTCCGACTTCAGCAGTCTCACCAGCTCGTTTCCGACCATTCCACTCGCGCCTACAACCAAAAACAGATCGCTTTTCATCTCAGACTCCTTGGCGGGACCACGCCCGCGACTTCCTCACTATCGTCGGAAAATTCACTGTTGATTAGATGCACTTATTGAATTACATTGTTTCTAATAGGAAACAGTGTGCAGATTGAGCTCGTCCATATATTCGTACAGGTGATTAAGAGCGGCAGCTTTACCCGCGCCGCCGAGGTATTGCGGGTTCCGAAATCCACCGTCAGCAAAGCGGTCGCACGCCTGGAGAACGAAACCGGAACAACGCTCCTCGTGCGCACCACGCGCAGCCAGACGCTCACCGCCTCGGGGAAAGCCTTCTTCGACAGCTGCGTGGGACCCATCCAAGCGCTCGAAGACGCGCAAAGGTCCCTCTCCGGAAGCGACTCGCTTTTGACCGGAACTTTGAGAATCACCGCACCCGAGGATTTGGGCACCGAAGTCCTCGCGCCCGCCGCCGGAGCGCTCACGCGAAAACATCCCGGGTTGAACTTCGAGCTGAACTATACGGATCGGATCGTCGACCTCGTGAAGGACGGTTTCGATCTCGCGGTTCGCATCGGGCATTTGAAAGAAAGCGGCTTGAAAGTCAAACGGGTCGGAGAGGTCCGTCTCATCCTCGTCGCCTCCCCCTCATACATAAAAGCGGAGGGGCGGATCTCTAAACCCGAAGACTTGAAGTCGCGCGCCTGTTTGTCTTTGAGCGCCGCCCGCCTGCTATGGCCGTTGCGCTCCGATTCGGGGTCTTCATCCCAAGTGGCGGTGCGCGCGCGGATCGTGAGCAATCAAATGTCGAGCCTGCTCAACGCCGCGGCCGCGGGAGCCGGAGTCGCGCTCGTTCCGGCGTTCCTCGCGCGCCCGCGGATCGAATCCGGAGACCTCACGCGCGTCCTTCCTCAATGGACGTCGCAAGGACTTCCGGTTTCGATGCTCTCGCCGCTCGCGTTTTCATCGTCGGCGCGCTTGCGAACGGCGACGGATTATTTTTTAACCGAGTTGCAGCAAGCCCTTGAGGTCAGTTGAGATGATAAGAACCAATCCACACCCATCCGTAAGGAGCACAATTTGAAAGTCCGTATCGAATTTCCATTCGACTCTCAGTTTGAATTTCCCGATCCCGGAACGAGCTCGCGGGAGCTGCGCACGATCGCTTTGCAAAATCACCTGGCGGCGATGGGCCTGGATCTTTCCAATCCGATCGACGACTACCACGTCGTCGCCTTTAACGGCGAAGACAACGGTGAGTTCTGGCGGGTCGAGGTTCAGCGGAACTAACCGATGCAGATTCGCGAGCTGCTTTCCATTCACGACTCTCACTCCGCGGAGAACGCTCACGCGGATATCTTGGGCGACGCATTCCTGATGGAGAGGAACGCCATCTATCGGAACATCAAGCGCTTCGCGCTGAAAATCGGCGCACGGTACGTGGAGGCCGACACGAAGTATCTGTTGATGCCCTTCCACGCCCTATGGGAAATCGTCGGGAGCCGCAGCATTCCGTACGTGCCCAACGCACGCCTGCTCCGGGCGGTGGAAGAGAAGCGCGCCGATGCGCTCGCAATCGCAGATCTTTCGATTCCCGAGAGTTATCACCTCCACGAAGCCGCGCACGTGATCGCCGACCACTTTTTCGCCGGCGTAAAACTCAAGAGCGCGGAAGAGAGAATTTTAAAAGACATCGTGTGCGAGAGCTTCGCGAATACGGTCGACGCGCTCGCGTGTGGTCTAGCGGTCGATGAGATGCACCGGTTCTTCTTGCGGCATAACTCTTACATGTATCCCGATGGGCGCTACGTCGCGCTCTTTGACCGGATGAATCGGGGGGCAGGTCCGCGTTTCACGTTCGTCTACACGCTCATCGCGTATTTGCATGCGAACTTTTTCAAAGAAAAAATCCCCGCGGCCGTACTGAAAGACCTGCGCGCCCGCTACGCGCCGGACGCGAAGTTTACCGATAAGACTCGGAAAGACTGCGATTCGCTGCGAAAGATGGCCGAGAAACTCGATCCGCTCTTCCGCGTTCAGACGACGCAAATGTACCTGCGCCTCGAGGGTCACCAAGGCGAGATTTACGACCTGCTCGATTTTCCGTTCATGGACGTGTTTGCGGAGAATCCGGTCTTCCGAAATGCAGTGGACTCAATGGCCGGCGTGGTGATTGGAAATGAGTGATAAGGCATCTTTGCTAGAAAGCGCAAGGGAATTTAACCTACGCCTTACGGACGAACTCGGACTTGAGGTTCACCGATCCGATTCCGTCGATCTTGCATGCGATATCGTGACCGTCGCCCATATCGCTTAATCGAATATTCCTGACTTTCGTTCCGCCTTTTACGACCGACGACGAGCCCTTAATCTTCAGGTCCTTGATCACGATGACGGAATCGCCGTCTTGCAACACATTGCCATTGCTGTCGCGGATCTGATCGTCCGCCGGCGCGGCTTCCTCGGTCTTCGCGCGGACTTCGTGCGCGCTCCATTCATGGGAGCACTCGGGGCACACCCAAAGGTTTCCGTCTTCGTAGATATTCTCGGAATTGCATTTCGGGCAGTTGGTCATGGGTAATACTCCGATATCAACTAAATAAGAAGCGAACGTAATTGCGGTAATGTAAAACCTGATTGGGGAGAGCCGCCGGATCCTGAAGCGAGCGTGAAAGGATGATTCCGCCTTCGATAATCGCGGTGAACATGTCCGCGACCTGCTCGGTATCGAAATCGACTTTGGGCTTGTGATCCGCTTTCGCGGCGTCGAGCTTCTCTTTGAATATTTGCCGCCAGCGCTTCACGCCGCCGGCGATGAGCTCGCGGATCTCGGGATCGCAAATCTGGCTTTCATAGGTGAACGTCGCCACCAGACATCCCGGGTGCGCACCGGGCAAATTGCCCATGGCCTCCGCGAAGAGATTCAATGCGATCAACAGTCTCTGCAAACTGTCCTCGCTCAGCGCATCGGCGCGCGTAAAGATACTTTGGAAAATCGCCTCGTCCTGCGCGAGGTACCGGCGAACCAAGCTCACCGCGAGATCGTTCTTCCCGTTGAAGTGATAAAAGAATCCGCCTTTGGTGATCTCGCTTTCGGCGATGATCTCTTCGATCGACGTGCCCGAAAAGCCTTTTCCCAAAATGATCTTCTCGGCGGTCTGTAAGATCCGCTCTTTTGTCCGTTCGCCCTTATTTTCCATGACCGAGATTTAAGCGGGAACTGTACTCACTGTCCAGTTCCGAAGGGTCTTTCGCGCGCGAGCGTCCCATAGCTGAGCGTAAGTATTGGAAACATCGGACAAAAAATCGCCTCTCAAAACAGTACCTGGAGTTCACTAGCGGAAATCTCACAAGTCCCTAAGATGAAACCAAACGATTCGCCCACCAGGAGGCCGAACATGCCCACCCCACTTGAACTCATCACCGACCCCACGTCGCTCATCATCTTCGCGGTCTACGGAGCCCTGATGCTCTGGGAAGCGTTTTCCCCGGGCCGGCCGCTGGCCCGCGATCATCGTTGGAAGATCAAGGGCCTCGCGGCCTTCGCCGCCTTTTTCTTTATCTCGAGCTATCTGCCTCTCATCTGGTCCGAGTCGCTCGCGACGTATCAGCTCTTCGATCTCACCGGCCTCGGTACGCTCGGCGGCGCGATCGTCGGAATACTTGTCTATGAATGCGGCGTTTACGTTTGGCATCGCTCCCTCCACAAATCCGATTTCCTCTGGAAGCACTTGCACCGCACGCACCACAGCGCCCACCGCCTTGATACGTACGGAGCCTTTTACTTCAGTCCGCTGGACATGGTCGGCTGGACCGTTCTCTCGAGCCTTTGCTTAACGTTGATCGTAGGCCTTTCTCCGCAATCTACGATGTGGGTTTTGATCGTCACGAACTTCTTCTCGATCTTTCAACACTCGAACATCAAGACGCCGCGCTGGCTCGGCTACATCATTCAGCGTCCCGAAAGTCATACGTATCACCACGCGCGCGACATTCATCGCGACAACTACTCCGATCTTCCCGTGTTCGATCTGCTGTTCGGAACGTTTAAAAATCCCGAGCGCTTCGAGCACGAGGTCGGATTGTCCGCGGGCTTCGCGCAACGTTATGGCGCTGGCACGGTCACTGCAATCCTTGGCGAGCAGAAAACTTAAGGAGTCTTCATGCTCGCCGCGAAAAACCTCGAAACTGGCCCCAGCAAAGGATTCTGGGCCGCTCACCAACGTCTGGCGCAATTCAATCGCGAACGCCTGAATCCCGGATTTCCCAGTGAAAATTGGCGCAAGGATCTGGACACGGAAGTCGAGTATCGTGTCCTCGAACGTGGAGTCCTGGAAAGCGAGCGTCAGCTCATTCGCGCGCAAGCCATCAGTGCCCCGCGCGGAACGGAAGAATTTATCCGGTGGTTCGAAGACCTGAAATCCACGGGTCCGGGGCAAAAATCCTCTCTCTTCGATTGGCTTGCGAAAGAAGCCGATAAAGAACAGATGCGATGGTTCATCCGGCAAGAAGTCGCCGGAGAGGCGGGCTTCGAAGATCTCACCGCGCTCACGCAAGTGAAGATCCCCACGCGCGCGAAACTCGAGATGGCCCGCAATTATTGGGACGAGATGGGTCGCGGCCGCGAAGCGGGGATGCACGGGCCGATGCTCTCGAGAGTGGCGAAGGAATTTGATCTCGGGCCGTGCGAGCTCGACGACATCGTTCCCGAATCGCTCGCGCTCGGGAATATCATGCTCGGGCTCGCCGCCAACCGCGAGTTCGCGTACCACTCGATCGGCGCCCTCGGCGTGATCGAGCTCACCGCCCCCGCGCGCGCGAAAAAAGTGTATGAGGGGCTCAAGCGCCTAGGCGTCAGCACCGACGGTCAAACTTACTATCTCCTTCACTCCGCGCTCGACATCAAACATTCGGAGGAGTGGAACAAAGAAGTCCTCGCGCCGCTCGTCGACGAGAATCCCGATTGCGCCCGCGCGATCGCGGAGGGCGCGCTTATGCGGCTCAATGCCGGCGCGCGGTGCTTCGAACGCTACCGTGAGCACTTCGGGCTATAGGGATTTAGATAGTTTGTTCAAAGTGGCCTCAAGCGAGGCCTCGGGAAGAAAGAACGTCAGAAGCGACATGATCATCTTTTTGCCGTCGAACTCGCGCACCGAATAGGTCACGCCCTTCTTCGGACAAAGCTTCATGCACGACGAAAGCTCGACCTGACAGTCTTCGCCCATGAGGCGCGCGAGCTTCTTACGAAACTTCTTCGGCTTCAGATCGGCGTCCTTCAGACAGCTTTTGCATACGGAGATTTCGCGCATCCAGAAAACATAGCGCGAGCGCGCTGATAGTAGCAAATCGCACGGCTAGTTGAATTCGAATTGAAATCGCCTACGTGCGCGAAGGCCCTCACTTCTTAAACAGCGCTTTGATTCGGGGGCTATACTCTTCTGAGAAAAAGGCCAGGTAGATCTCCAGCGCGCCGATCACCAGGGCGGTGACGACACCTTCGGGCGCGAGCATCACGTGCACCATGAAAATGTTGAGGATAATCGGCGCCAGAATCACCAGCGCGAGGGGCACGAAGAAGCCACTGAGGAGCATGAGACCGCAAACGATCTCGGTCCCTTTCACCAGGTAAAGGAAATAACCGGAAGCGAGCAGGCCTTGCATGAACACGGCGATAGGCCCTTCGAGGGGCGGAGGCGTAACGAAAAAGTACGCGATCCCGCTCGCGGTGAAAATCAATCCCAAGAGAATCCGCGCGACCAAAGTTGCCCATTTCATAGAATGTCCCCCTATCGAAAAATCGTCTCAATAACGCGGCGGAAACTCACGCAGTTTGTTTAGCGAATTTTAGTAGTGAGGAGGCTTCTCGGAAATCGGCGTCCCCGCGCCCTCGTCCCCGTTAAGCTCCCGGTAGCGTTTGAGGAAGTTCTTTAAGCCCTTTTGGAGCTCGTCGATCGTGGCTTGTTGCTTCGTGATAACTTGATTGAGCTCACTGATAACGAGCTCTTGGTGGGCAATTTTGATCTCGATATCGATGAGTCTTTGTTCGTCCATTTGGGCGGTGTAGCATGCCGCCCTGAGGGAAGTCTGCTAAATCCTTTACCATGCAAAGATTCGAGCGGCTGATCGAGCTCACCCGGGGCAAATACGACGCCAACGGCGACCCGGGCCACGATTTCGCCCACATTCTCAGGGTCATCCAGACGTGCCGGCGCATCGGTCTGACGGTCGGTGCGAACCTCGAGATCCTCCTTCCCGGCGCGCTCCTCCATGACGTCGTCAACGTTCCTAAGAATCATCCGGAGCGCGCGAAGGCCAGTCAGAAAGCGGCTGAGGAAGCGGCCGGCATTTTGAGGTCGGTCGGCTACTCGCAGGACGAGATCGCCAGGATCCAGGTGGTCATCACCGAGCACAGCTATTCGCTCGGAAGGGCGCCCTCGTGTATCGAGTCCGCGGTTCTTCAGGACGCCGATCGCCTTGACGCCATCGGCGCGGTCGGCCTGATGAGAATGGTCACCTGTGGAGCGCGGCTGGGATCGGTTTATTACGACATTCACGATCCGTTCGCGAGCGCACGCTCGCTGGACGACAAGAAGTTTACGATCGATCACCTTTACGTGAAGCTCTTCGCGCTCGCGGAAAAAATGAACACCGAGCCCGCGCGGCAGGAGGCCGCCACGCGGATGCATTTCATGAAAGAGTTTGTCGAAGAGCTAAAGAGGGAAATCGAGAGCTAACGAACCAGGCCGATCAGGATTCGCGTCTCAAGCTTGTCCAAATCCGAAATCACCAGATCGCGCAAATCATGCTGGGGCATCGAGCTCAGGTAGCGATGGAAATCGCGCGTGATCTCATAAACGTAATTCAAAAGATCGCGATCGTACGGCGCGCCCGCGCGACGGGCGAGCACGGTATCGACGACCTCGCGCAAGACCGCGACGTGCGCCATCTGGTCCGAAAGCGACTCGGACTTCGTCTCGGTCAGGAACTCGAGGTGTGGAGTCATGCCTTTCAAGAGGGTGAGCGCGCGCGAGCTTGGCGGCGCGGTCTCGGCGAAACCGGCAAAGCGGGGAGAGCCCGAAGACATCACCGCGGCCTCGACCGTCGTCATCATGTGGCTGCTCACAGGTCCGCCGCGAACTCCGCGTGGCAGGTGAATCTCGTACGTCGACCCGATGTGCTTACCGATTCGCGAAACCACGTCGCCGGTCACGAAGTAATTCGTCGACTGTAGTTGCGTATCCCCGATCCCGACGACATCCGCGAAGTCTCCGATCAGGTCCATCGCGCCGAATCCGTTGAAGGTCACGAGCTCCAAGCGGCCCGGCACCATCCGATGCAGCATGCGGCGCGAGCGGCTCCAGAACGCGAACGCCTGCGCGAGGCCTCCGCCCAAGCTATGTCCCGTGACGATCCAGTTGCGTCCGGCGATCGGCACGCCCGCGCGATCGACGTTGCGACAATCCGTGAAGTAGTCCGCGAATTCCATCGCCCGACGCAACTGTTGGCGCCCTAGCGCCAGGTCCGACATCCAATCGAGCCCGCTCTGCGTGCCCGCGAAGGCGAAGATCCAAGGCTCCTCCGGGTTGTGAGGCGCGAACACGGCGTACTTAAGTCCGCTCTCGCGATCCGAAAAGTAACGCCAGTGCGTGTACTGCGGCAGCGCCTCGGCCCGAAAGGCCGCGTGCCTCTCGATCATCTCCCGCCCGCTCTTGACCGTGTCCAGGTCCGAAAGCTGGTACACGAGCTGCGACGCTTTCATCGCGAGCCAGTGGCGGTAGTCCCGGGGGAGGGAGGTGATGGGAGGAGTGCCGGCGCCCGTCTGCAGCTGCGAGGTTTTCGTGGAAGGATCGTAACACAACCCTTGGCCCTCGGCCGAAGCCAAGGCAGGGGCGATCACTAGGAGGGGAATTAGGATTTTTAGCATAGCGGGCAGTTGAGCAATCCCGGTGCCAGACGACCCTCGCTATCGCGCTTGCCGGGACACGAGGGTCCTCCCATTTTACATGGTCCGGTGCAGATGTGGACAGTTGCGGGAGGGAATCCAACGACGGCGCGTTTTACGGACGCGCCGTCTTATTGTGACTACGAACTCAACCCCACGCGCGGGACCGCAACCACTTCGTTCTTCATCGTGATCTTCATCAGCCAATTGCGGATCGTCCACGAGTTGCATGAGGCCCATAGAGGCGACGCCCGAGGCGTCCGCGCATGGCGTTTGCGCCGTCGGGTCTCCGCCGATCTGAACGATGGCGTCGTGGAGAATCGCCCCGAGGGGCCTTAACGGCCTCAGCGGCCTTGTTGATTCGGAAAAAAATGATTTTTATTTATCTGCGATGGGTCTGCTGTTGCTTTCGCGGAAATGCCGAAGTCTTCGGCGATGCACCGCCCGTAGGACTCGAACGCGCGTTGGGCGCCGACGATGATCCCCGAAGTCCACTCGGGTGTCTGTGAAAAGGCGCGCTCGAGGCGCGCGAGAAATGTCTTCCACATGAATCCGGTGCCCTCGCCGTAACCGTTAAAGTAAGCGAGCCCGCGTTCGGGAGTCAGACCAAGCGTCGCGGAATAGTGGCGTGAAATCACCTGCGCGCCAAGCGACGAGCCTTCTAGCACGTAAATCACGCCCAGCGCCTGGGCGTGATCGGTGAATTCGGGAAGCCCGTCTTCAAGAAGCGGGGGGACGGGCGTATCCAGCACCCACAGATCGGCTTCGATCAAATGCGATTTCTTTCGCACGTCCCAATCCAAGTCCGGATCCGCGGAGGCGAGCGGAGTCAGCCGCTCCTCAAGAGGCGCGAGCCAACTGTACACGCGACTCAGGTGGCGCGCGTAGTCCTCCCGCGAGCGAACGGCCTCAAATAGATTAAGTTTGGTCTCGAGCTCGCGATGCAAGGGGCCAGTGGATTCTCGAAGTAAAGC
>CAYPFC010000066.1:7538-13332 GCA_964409815.1 uncultured Pseudobdellovibrionaceae bacterium | reverse complement strand
GATGGCATGGAGAACCGCGGAGTTTTTTAAGGCCCATCGCGATCAGGCCCTGGTCGTGATCGTCGGCGCCGTTCACGCGGAGTTCCTGGATGGCCTGCCCGCGCGAATGAAAAAACATGGCGCCCGCAAAGTGAAAGTGCTCCTTCAGGAGCGCGTACGAAGCCTGGATAAAGCCGAGCTCGCGAAACTCACGAAGCCCGATCCCCGCTACGGAAACCGGGCCGACTTCATTTGGTTCTGGACCGAGTAGCGCTTAATCCTCGTAGACCGAGCGCAGCCCGTTCTCTCGCATCCATTTCGCGAGGAGCTCCTTTTCCTCCGGCGTGACTTCTGGGTCGCGCCCGTCATTGAGCTCGCGAACCATGTCCAGACGGCTTTCGCGGATGCGCTTCTCTTCGTGAGCTTGAACTTCTTTGGCCAGCGCCTCTTCCTGAGCCTTGAAATCCGGGAGCTGGATCGAGCGAATATACTCCGCTTCGATATCCTTCGCCGGCTCGGCCGTTTCGAGCACGGCGATCTCACGCGCCCCGGGAACGACTCTATTTTCTGATCGCGCTCCGAAAATCAATTGCATTAAGACTGTCGTGAACGCCAAGACGGTAAATACTTTCAGCTTCGCCATCGTCTTTCTCCTTCGCTTTTCTCGCTTTAAAAACGTCCGAAATGCTCTCGAGGATTTCCTTCGTGCGCTCGGGCTCGAGCCCCGCGTTTCTCACCCGCTCCACCAGAGCCTCGACCGAGTCCACGCCGTCGAGAATGTTTTCGAGCTCGGGCGGGACTCCGATCAAGCCCAAGATCGCTTTCTTCGCGCAGCTCTCGTCCAGCTTCGGAGGGTCCACGCGCACGCTCCCCGGCGGCGCGTGGCGAATGTACAGCGACGTGCTCATACAGCTGACCAGAGGCCCCAGCGCGTCGGGAACGGTCATCCGCACGGCGCTCTCAATGCCGCATTTTTTTCGCCACCAATCGTTCTTGCCCGTCGCCGAGTACGGAATCGGGCTGTACGGGTAAGAGTAGCAGGCGCGCTTCGAGAACTCCGCGTTGCCGCGGAAGGGCTGAAGCGTGACGTCGCTGACGATTTGCTCGCAGTATTCCTTGCCGACGCTCGCCCGATCCGAAAGTCCCGACAATTTCACGTATTCGGCGACAAGCTTTCGGCACCGCTCGCGCAGGTCGACCTTGTACGCGATCGGACGCTGTTCCATGGTCGCCGCGGCCGCGTCGCGGAACGAAGCCACGATGTCTTTCGATACTCTCACGTGAAGTTGCTCAGCGAGCAATTTCTCGAAGATCTTTCCGCTCTCCACTTCGCCCGAGTACGTGCGTACGTAATTGGAGATTTGTTTCTGCATGTTTTCCTCGAAGATGCGCGCGAGGATCGTCTTCAGACTGCTTTTCGTGAACGTGCCGAGGACCCAATCGATGATCTTTAAGCCGAGGGTGTGCAGTCTCACCGATGTGTTCCGCGCGGTAAGGCCGCTCAAGGTCAGACCGTGGAATTGCGGGTACGCGACGTCGATCACCTGCACGACCGGCTTCATGCCGACTACGGACACTCTGACCACCGCGCACACGCGAATGCTCTGAGCGGTCAAGTAGCCCGGAGTGATCTCGGTCGTCGTCGACCAGCGCTCGGTACCGCGAACGAAAAGGACTTTCCATGAGTACTCGCCGTCCGTGCTCAGGCGATCGATCGCCGCGCGAACGCGTTGGCCCGGAAGGTAGGAACACGCGAGCAGGAAGTGATTCGCGCCCGTGGGCAGATGCTGGATAAGCAAATTGTCCGTGAGGCCCGGCTGCACGCGATACCCGGTGTTGCCGCCGGTATCGAGCAGCGGGATATTGAGCGTCGGGCTCAGCTGGTGTCGGTTCAGAAGAACGTTGAGCTCGAACTTGTCGCCGAGGCGGATCACGCCGGCGGCGCTCTGCCCGGGCTCGACGCCCTGAAAGTTGGAGGAAAAGCGCCACAGCTCGTAGCCGCGGTCGAGCTTAAAGTTGAACACGAGCTTTTCGCCGCTGTCCTTGATGCGGCCGAAGGGAACCTCGCCGCAGTTGTAGTTCTGACCGGTCGAAGGATCGCGGGGCCCGCGCTTCTTCGCCGTGTTGTAACAATCCTGTGCGAGGTACGCGTCGATGCGTTCTTGCATCGGCGGTACGAGGTAAGTCGAAAGATCCTCGTAGGTCGTCACGAGCGCGGCTTCGAAACTGTAGGTCGCAAAAGCCGATTGAGCGAATAGGGCGAGCGCGCCCAGGAGAGCGTTTTGAATCTTCATGCGCGCTCCTAGTTCGACCACGCGGCGCCGGGTACGCACGTCGTCGCGATTTGAGAGTTCACCGTCCGGTATAAACTGACCGTCCCGCGATACACTTTGCAGGATCCGCCCCCGTTCGACATCTTTACGTAATGGCAAGCCGTCGCATCGCCCAGCGCCTGGCAGTACGACACGCACTCCACCGAGCTGCTCACGGCGACCGAGCCCATTTGGTTGCCGGTGACGGCGTAGCCGTAGTTCCAAGCGCCGCAGTTTGAGTTCATGCGGCCGCGCGCGACGCCCTCGTTCGACGAGCAGTTGCGATGGGAAAAACTTCCGCTTAAGCCGCCGTTCGAAAGACACGTGCGCGTTTCGCTTTGGCAGCTGGGGGAAGCCGACTGCGCCCATGCCGTAACCGTTTGGCCTTGCGCGATAGAGCCGCCCCAGGGAAGCGCGCAAGTGACGGCTACCGGCGGCTGCGGGATCACGACTTGAACGCTGCCGAATTTGGTTTCGCCGGCGAAGTCCACGACTGAAATCACGATGGAGCCCGCGCTGCTGCCCGCTTGGAGTACATGTCCATTCATCGTGCCGGGACCCGAGATCACGGCGAAGTGATACGGAGGCTTGCCGCCCGAGGCGAGAAGATCCAGAGTCGCGCCCGGCGCGATTTGGTCTTGAATAATGTAAAGCTCGAGGTCTTGTACGCTTTGTTGCGTTTGGCTTTGCGGCTGCGTGTTCGGAGCCGGCTCGGCGCAATTTTGAAACGCGAGAACGGTGACGAGCGAAAGCGCGATCACCTGTGCTTTGAGAATGCTTTGACGATATCCCATAAATCCCCCCTTAAAGACTTTTTGAAATTCGCAGTGGAGAGAAAAACGGACCGCGTGCGAACACTCTTAGAATGCTTCAGCGAAGAGAAACTCGCGACTGACGAATTCGGATAGATGAGGAGTGCCGTCTCAGAATGAGACGGCTATCTCTTATAGGATCGTTCCCGCCAAAAGCGCGCTCGCGACCGAGAAATAAATCACGAGACCGGTCACGTCCACCAGGGTGGCGACCAAGGGCGCCGAGGCCGTCGCGGGATCGAGGCCGACTTTACGCAAAGCGAACGGCAGCATCGCGCCCGTGACCGTTCCCCACAGGACTACACCCACCAGGCTCACGGCGACGGTCGTCCCGAGCAAAACATAATGTGGGCCGAAAGTGGGATCAATTTGCTCGAAAGCCACGACCCGCAATAAACCGATCAGCCCCAGAAACCCGCCGAGCACGAGGCCCGAGCCCAGCTCGCGCAGCAACACTCTCCACCAATCCCTGAGGCGGATTTCGCGAACCGCGAGCGAGCGGATGATGAGGGTGGAGATTTGCGAGCCCGAGTTCCCGCCCGAGCTGATGATCAACGGAATGAAGAGCGCGAGAACGACCGCGCGGCCGATCTGGTCCTCGTAGCGGGCCATGGCCGTCGCGGTGAACATCTCGCCGATGAAAAGTACGAGCAGCCAGCCCGCCCGGGCGCGGAGCATGGTGAAAAACCCCGTCTTAAAATACGGCGCTTCGAGGGCTTGCATACCCCCGAGTTTCTGGATGTCCTCGGTGGCTTCCTTTTCGACGACGTCGACGATGTCGTCGTAGGTAACGATCCCCTTCATCTGGTTGTCCTCGTCGACCACGGGTAAGGCCATGTACTGGTGGGTCGAGAACATCTCGGACACCTTCTCGCGATCCATCTCCTCCGGCACGGTCACCAGCTCTTCGATCATAATTTCGCGCACGCGTTTATCGGGCCGGGCCAGCAGAAGCTCACGGAACGAAACCACGCCCTGGAGCTTCTGCTCGTAGTCGAGTACGTACGCGTAATAGATCGTTTCGACCGGCGTGCGCGCTTGGGCGCGAAGGTAGCGAATCGCCTCCTCCACGGACATGTCTGGACGCAAGCGGAAGTAGCGCGGGTTCATGAAACCGCCCGCTTCGTCTTCCGCGTACGCCATCAGTCCCATGACTTCGTGGCGCGAGACCTCATCGAGGAGCATTAAGACTTCTTGACGGTTTTCCTGCGGAATTTTCTGAATGAAGTCGGCCGCGTCGTCAAGCGCGAGGAGGCGAACCCACGAACGCTTTTCCCCCGAGGGCAAGTCGCCGACGAGCTCGATCTGCTCGTCGGGCCCGAAGCTCAAGAAGAGATCCTCGGCGTCCGTTCGGGAAAGCCGGAAGAATCGCTCTTTCCTCGTGGAGAGATCGAATTCCGCCCAGTGCTCTTTGAGCACGTTGACGTCGGACCAATCCAGCTCTGTGGTTTCAGTTTCCATGATGGTGCTCGGGCCCTCGGCTACGCTGGATTTTTATACTTGATATTAACTGACTACCCTTGTCGAATTGCAAATTCAAGCAAGAATAAACGCGCGCGCCATATTATGGACGAAACGCGCTTGAGATCAACCGCGATTTTGGTACAAAGTCCGCATCTCACAACCGGAGGATGAAGTGAATCGTCGCAACCCGATCCTTGGTCTTTTTCTGATCGTGCCGTTCTTGGCTCTCTCGGCCTGTAAATCGGGAGGAGTGCGCGACATCGCTTCGGGCGGAAAAGCTCCCGAGGGGAATTCCGATCTGACTTGGACGGACGCTCAGGCCCGCAAGGCGCGCGTGAGCGGCGTCGAGTACGTGCTCTCGGTCAATCTTCCCGCCGACGACGCCAACTTCACCGGTCAGATCGAGATTCGCTTCGACCTCAAGGACAACGCGAAACCGTTGCGCCTCGATTTCTTCGAAGGTCAGATCGCGAAACTCGAAGTGAACGGCCAGGCCGTCGGCCCCGAAGCCAAGAAGACGTACTGGATCGATCTGCCCGCGAGCGCGTTGAAGACGGGCGCGAACATCGTAAAGATCGATTACACGCAAGCTTATTCGCGCCAGGGTCAGGGACTGCACAAATTCACGGATCCCCAGACGAAAGAAGTTTTCCTCTATACGCAATTCGAGACCTTCGACGCCAATCGCTTCATGCCCTGCTTCGACCAGCCGGATTTGCGCGCGCCGCTGACGATGACGGTGGAAGCGCCGGCCACCTGGCAGGTCATCACGGCCACCATGGAAACGAAAGTGGAGAAAACAAAGACCGGAACCAAGCGCTGGACGTTCCCGAAGTCCGCGACGATCTCGACCTACCTGTACTCGCTGCACGCGGGCCCGTACAAAGTGTGGAAGGATCGCTACGAAGATATCCCGCTCCGCCTTTTCGCGCGCCCCTCGATGGCGAAGCACGTGAAGGTGAAGGAATGGTTCACGTACACGAAGCAAGGCCTTAAGTTCTTCAACGCTTACTTTAACTACAAGTACCCGTTTAAGAAATACGACCAACTCGCGGTTCCGGAGTTCAACGCCGGCGCGATGGAAAACGTCGCGGCCGTAACGTTCAACGAGCGCTACTTGTGGCGCTCGGAGCCCACGCGCTCCGACCTGCGCGGACTGGCGAGCGTGATCCTGCACGAGATGGCGCACATGTGGTTCGGCGACATCGTCACTATGAAATGGTGGAA
>CAYPFC010000066.1:0-7528 GCA_964409815.1 uncultured Pseudobdellovibrionaceae bacterium | reverse complement strand
GCTTCGCGACCTTCATGGCGACTTTGGCGCTGGCGGAAGCGACTCAATTCAAGGAGGCTTGGCAAGATTTCTTCGCGAGCGAGAAGAATTGGGCCTACTGGGAAGACAGTCTCATCACCACCCACCCGATCGAAGGCAAGGTCGACAGCGTGAAGGTGGCCTTCGCGACGTTTGACGGCATCACGTACGGCAAAGGCGCCTCGGTCTTGAAACAGCTCAATGCGTACATCACGCCGGAAGCGTTTAAGAAGGGCATTCAAAACTACATCAAGACCTACGCGTTCCAAAACGCCGAGCTGAAAGAGTTCATCGGTTCCCTTGAGCTTGTGGTCGGCGCGCTGGCTTCGCCAGAGCGGCACCGACAAGATCGCCGCGAAGTGGACCTGTGAGGGCGACAAGCTCAATCAGATCGAGTTGATCGTAACGCCCACGCAAGGGCGCGAGTTCCGACCGCAAACGGTGAAGCTCGCCCTGTTCCAAGACAAGAACGGAGAGCTCGCCGACGGCCAGAGCGTGCGCGTGGACCTGAATGGACCGCGCGAAGTCGTTAAGGGCTCGTGGTCGTGCCCGGCGTTCGTTTACCCGAACTATCAAGACGAGGGCTTCATCGCGGTTTCGTTGGACCCGAAGAGCCTTGAGTACGCGCGCCGCTCGTTGAGCAAAATCAAAGACGGACTGCTACGCACGATGGTGTGGGACGACGTTTGGGAAATGGTTCGCAATACCGAAATGCCTTTGAAAGATTACATCCAGATCGTGAACGTGCATTTCCCGAAAGAGAGCGACCCGATTCTCCTCGAGCAAATCGTGAACACGATTTCGGGACGCGAATTCGCGGCCGTCACCCACTACTGGCCGCAGACCGACGCGCGCCTGCAGCGCGAGCGCCTCGAGTTCATCGGCGCAATGGAGAAAGAATATCTCCGCCGCTTCCGGTCCGCGAAACCCGGCTCCGACGATCAGCGCCTCTGGTTCGACAATTACGTCGACCTCGCGCAAACGTCGAAGGCGCTGGATCAGCTCGCCCAGTGGGGCGGACAAACGAACGTCGCGAAGGGAATGCCCCTCGATGTCGATCGTCAGTGGCGGGTGGTTCGCAAGCTCGCGCGCTACCAGCATCCCAAGGCGATGGAGCTACTCGCTGCCGTTCGCATCAAGGACAATTCGGACCGAGGTCAGCGCTACGCGCTTTCGATCGAGGCGATTCAGCCCGACGTGAAGGTCAAAGAGAAATGGGTCGCCATTCTCAAGCAGCCGAAGCCCGCGGTGTCGTACGCGGAAGCGACTTCGGTGATGCGCTCGTTGTTTCCGGTCGAGCAGCGAGATTTGGCGAAGCGCTTCGAGAACGACTTTTATCAGTACCTGAAGGAAAACGGCCGCTCGGAGAACGAGATCTTCGTGGAGGGCGTGGCCTCGGCGATGGCGCCTTTGCGTTGCTCGTCGGAGGATTCGGTGCGCTTGCGGAAGTTCTTGGGAGATGCGGATCGCTTCTCGCCTTCGGTGGCGAAGTCGCTGAAGGTGTCGCTCGATGAAGATGAGCGCTGTCAGCGGATTCGGGCGTTGAGTTCGATGTAGGAGTTCGGGGGTCAGGGGTCAGGGGTCAGGGGTCAGGGACGGGCATCCGGCATCCGCGGCGCCGCGGATCGAGATTTTCGTGCCCGCCCGTTAGCCAGCGCCGTCACCCGACGGCGTCTTCATCTCGAATTTAAGCTGAGTACTTCCGCTGCGGAAACGGATCGGGCATCGGGAGTCAGGAACAGGCGAAGGGCACTTGGACGCAAAGCCGGAACTGCAAACGTAAAACCTCAAACCGAACTACCGCCTACGGAACGCAATCGCGTAAGAGGCCCTGACTGCACCGCGCGCGAATGCGCTCACTGATTCGGTGCCAGATGTTCACGTCTTTTGCCTGAATCTGGAAATTCGAGCCCCCGGCCACGCCCGCGATATTACGCTTGGTCGGATCTTGCTTACCGCCGGGCAGGAAATCCGCGAGGTTCATTTGCGTGTCATCGAAGTTGGGTCCGCCGCCGTACGTGTAACCGCCGCTCTCGCCCGATTTCATGTTCATCGCCGCGTTCGTTGCCGAGTAGCTGCCGCCCGCGCCGCCGCTTAAGCCGTGAAGAACGTCGGCCTTGCTGCCGAGCTGCGCTCCGCCGCCACCGCCGCCGCCTCCACCGAGGCTCGCAGCTCCGCCGCCACCGCCGCCGGGAATTCCGCCGCCGCCGTTCGGTACCGAGTTGACGGAAGGAGGCTGTCCCTTCGCGAGACTCGTGTCCGCGCCGGTGGATGCGGGTCTGTAAGTGTCGTTCCCGTCGGGAAGATTGAAGCCGCTCGAGTTTTCCGGATCGCGACGCGCTTCCGCGGTCCCCGATTGTTGGTTCCACGAGTCGCTCTTGCTTGCTGAATACATTCGGCGAGGTTCGGATTCTGTTGGCAGGTATACGACTGAGGTTGCGTGGTCGGCGTTCCCTGCTCTTGGCCCATCAAAGACTGCATGAGCATCGGGAGCATCGCCTGCATCATCGGACCCATTTGCTCCATGCCGGTTCCGGGAGTACCGGTTCCGCCATCGTTGTTGCCTCCCGTGGTCGTGTCGTTGTTGCCGCCTCCAGGGCCGCCAGGGTCGCCACCGCCCGCACCGCCGGGATCGCCGCCGCCGGGGCCTCCGGGATCGCCGCCGCCGGCGAGAAGCTGATCACACTTTTTGCCGACAGCCTCATTGCCCGCCAGAGATTGAGCCTGCTTTTCGACATTGAGCGAATTGAAATTATAGCAGTCTGCGTACATCTGCTTGAGCTTGCCAAAGTTCGAAGTCGCACTTGCGACCCGCGTATTGGCATTGTAGTTCGTCATGAGATAATTGATCGCTTCCGTACAACGAAACGTACAAATTTCTTTATGGGCACGGCAAGTTCCCGCGACTTTGGCGTTAAAGTTTTTAGCTAGGTTGGTATCCGCTTTGTACTTTTCGCAGGTCGCTTTGAGATCTTCTCCAGCGACGAGGTTCAAGATTGGAACTTCTACTCCGCACTGAGTTGCATCGCCGCAGCACTTTTTGGCTTCCGTATGGTTCATTGCACAATTCTGAAGTGCGGGTGCAACGACGGCATCGAACTCGGGCTCCGTAAGAGGCACAGGGCTCGCACCTACCGGGTCGACCTTAGAAATGTCCCTCGATTTCGAATTGTAGGACCGGAGTCCCCATCAAAGGCGAACGAAGAAAATGAAACCGAAAAGGCCAAAAGGAAAGCGAAGACCGGGACAAAGTTTCGCATACCTCAATATTACACGCGAAATCCCCCGTTCCCGAGCGTTCCTTTCCGGCCTGTCTCACTCTGAGACCCGCTCTTGCCAATCCTTATATATTGGCCCTGATTGCGGCGTTCCATCCGCCTAGACCCGCCCCTCCGACCGGGCTACTCTGATTGACCCGATGACGAGCCCGAAAACCCTTCAACTTGGAATCAGCGAATTGGCCGTTCCTTCCCCCCGAACAGGAAGCATCGAGGCCTATTCGGGATATGGTCCAGTGCCCGACGTCGGGGTGGAGATCCACGAGCGCATACAGGCCGAGAGAGTTCGCGAGTTTCCGGGCTATGTGTGCGAGAAATGGATTCAACAATCCTTCACGCGCGAGAAACATAAGTTCGTCATAGGAGGCCGAATGGACGGCTATCGTCCCGGCCCTCTTCCGCGCATCGAAGAAATCAAAAGCGCCTACAATGTGGAAGCGTTACTTGAAGCCTTAAAGCGAAACTCCGAACACCCCTACTTTCTGCAGCTCAAAACCTACGCGTACTTCCATTACCTGCAAACGCGCCAGCTCGCCGAGTGCGTCTTGCTCGTCGTTTGCGCCCGCACGGGCGAGACCACCGACATCCACGTCGAGCTGGACGTCGCCGCGTACGAGGGCTGGCTCGAGCGCCGATTGAGCGAACTCGTCGCGGAAGATCTGATGTTCGAAAAACTCAAGAAGCGGCGGAAGAAGTCGAGCAAGGGTTTCGTTTTCCCGTTCGATGAGCCCCGACCGGGCCAGCGCGAGCTCATGCAAACCGTCGAGGATCAGCTCGGGAAATCGGGACGCGTTCTCGTTCAGGCGCCCACGGGCCTGGGCAAAACCGCGGCGATTTCCCTGCCGACTCTTAAAGAAGCGATGTCGCGCGGACAAAAGACGATCTATGTGACGGCGAAGAACAGCCAGCACGCGATCGCCGAAGACGCGGCCAAAAGGCTCCAGGGCACCGGCGCCAAGGTCAAAGCCGTCACGATCCACTCGAAAGCCAAGATGTGCTTTAAGGATGAGGTATTCTGCAATCCCGAGCACTGCGAGTTCGCGAAAGACTACTACACGAAAGTCAGCGAGCACGGACTCGTCGAAAAGCTCGCCAAGAAAAAAAACCTGAGCGCCAAAACGTTCCGACGCGTGGGCCGCGAGTACGAAGTCTGCCCCTTCGAACTTCAGCTCGACACCCTTTCGCGCGCCGACATGATCATCTGCGATTACAATTACGTTTTCTCTCCCCGGAACGCGGTCGGGCGCTTAAGCCATAACGGCTACGGCCGCAACACGCCCCCAAACTTGATCGTCGACGAAGCCCACAACCTGCCGGCGCGCGCGAACGACTACTTCTCGGCCGCGCTCTCTTACGACGCCCTCAGCGAAACCGCCCGTCGCGCCGACTATCTGGACTTCGAGTTGACCGATCTCTTGACCGATCTGATGAATTCCATCCGGCGCCGCATTCTCGACGTCGTTCCCGAGGAGCTGCGCGAACGCACGTGCGAGATTCGCATCGACCTCGCCGACTTCAGCGACGTGCTCGGCAAAGGCCATGAGCTCCTCGCGAAGTACCTGGCCTCGAACATCCAGCTTCGCCAGCAGGATCCGATCTTAAGGATCTGCAACGACCTCTCGAGCTTCGGCGAGGTGCTGGGAAACCTGACAGACAAGTTCTTTATCACCTACGCGCCCGGGCGCGCGGGCGGAACTTTAAAAATCACGTGCTGTGACGCCTCGGACTGGCTCAGGGCGTGCTACGCCAACTTCTCGAACACGGTCGCGTTTTCAGCCACCATCAAACCGTTCGACTACTACGCGAAGATCCTCGGTCTCGAGGACGAAAGCCTCCACACGGCTGAGTTTCATTCGCCCTTCCCGCGCGAGAACCGCAAGCTCCTGATCATCCCGCAAGTCTCGACCAAAATGCGCGACCGTCAGAGCAACTACGGAAAGATCACGGAGGCGATCTCCCGCATCGTCGAGATCCGTCCGGGAAACTACTTCGTGTTTTTCCCGAGCTTCGACTTTCTCTACCAGGTCGCGGGCCGCCTCAACCTTCCGCAGTTCGACGTCGTCTGCCAGCAACGCGAAATGCGCCGCGAGGCCGTCAACGCCGTGATCGATCGCCTCCGCGCGCGGGAGAAACCGACGCTGATCCTCGCGGTTCAGGGCGGCGTCTTTTCCGAAGGCATGGATTATCCGGGGGAGATGCTCATCGGCGCGATCATCGTCGGCCCGGCGTTACCGACCTTCGACTTCGAGCGCGAGCTCCTGCGCCGTTACTACGACGAGAAACACGGAAACGGATTCGACTACGCCTACACGTACCCCGCGATGGCGAAAGTCGTGCAAAGCGCCGGGCGCGTGATTCGCTCAAGCAAAGACCGCGGCCTCATCGTCCTGATGGATCGCCGTTTCGTCCAGGACACGTACATGAAGTCGATGCCGAGCGATTGGGTCTCGGGAGACGCGTCGGACCTCGTTTCTCAAACCATTTTGAGCGACATCGCCTCGTTCTGGAAGAGTCACGATGAGACTTGAAGACCTCGATGTTCTTCTCATCGATTGTCAGACGACGGGCATGCGCCCCTCGAACGGCGACCTACTCGAGCTCGCATGGAGCCCGACAAACGCGCGCGAGCAGAAGCCCGAGATTCACTCTTCCCTCATCGCGCTTCCCGAAGGCGAAAGCGTCCCCTACCGCGTGAGCGAGATCACGGGCATCAAGGACTCGGACTTGGTCGAGGCGCGGCCGCTCGAGGACGTCTTCGCCGATTTCGATAAGGCCGTCGCGCGCGCCGGAGATCCGAAAACCTCCGTCATCCATTACGCGCAATTCGAAAAGCCGTTTCTTGCCGACCTTTACCGCAGGTTTCGCGAGCGCGAAGAGCTGCCGTTCGAAGTGATTTGCTCGCACGCTCTTCTGAAGCGCCTTTTTCCGAATCTTCCGAGCCAGAACATCCGCGGCGCCGCGGGTTTCTTCGGCGACGCGAACTACGGCGTCAAGCGCGCCGAGTCCCACATCCGCGCGACTCACCAGATCTGGCGCGGGCTCGTTCAAAAGCTCAAAGAGGAAGGCGTCGAGGATCTCGAAGCCCTGCGCGCGCTCCTCGCGGCGCCCAAGAAGACCAAGAAAGTAAAATACGACTACCGAATCGAGCGCGCCCGGAGGCTCGAGCTTCCCGATGAGCCGGGCGTTTACCGAATGCTTTCTAAGTCGGGCGAAGTGCTTTACGTCGGCAAGGCGACTTCGCTGAAGTCGCGGGTGAACAGTTACTTCCGCGGCTACAGGGGCCGCGATCGCCGCAAGCTCGAGATGCTCGCGCAAGTTTGGGACCTGGACGTCACCAGCTGCAAGACCGCGCTCGAAGCCGCGCTGCTCGAGGCCGACGAGATCAAGCGCTTCAATCCGCCATACAACGTGGTCATGAAACGCGGAAAGCGCCACCTCGTGTTCTACTCGAGGGATTTCTCTTCGGTCTCGCGCGCGCCGGACGAGCACCACCCGATCGGTCCGTTCAAGAGCATGAACTGGATCGAGCACCTGCGCCTGCTCGAGCGCTCCGTGCGCTCGGGAAACTGGGAGCAGATATTCTATCTACCGATCCCCGAAGAAACGTTCGCGGAAGGGTTTAAGATCTTTTTACGTAACCATAATTTCGATGAAAAGACCGAGTGGAGCGTTCGCAGGTTTTTGGCCTACGGACTGAGTCTCCACCGCCATTACGTGGAGCCCGATGAGGAAGTCGCGGAAGAGCTTGAGAACGACTCGACCGAGGAGAATGACGAGATCGAGGATTTGCCGCCGACCCCCGAAGAAGTCGCCGGCAAATTCGAGCGCCTCTTACGCCGCGCGGGCGCGGAGCTCCGACGCACGCGCCAAATGACCCAGTTGCTCAACGCGCGTATCGAATTCACCGCGAAGGGCGAGAGCCGAAGCTTTCAGTTCACGCACGGCCGCATCGACGGCAAGGCGCCCGAAAATCAGAAGCATCCGTGGCAGGATCTGGACGTCGACACGTACGATCGTCTCTCCGTTCTTTTGAGCGAGCTCGCTAAGTACGATCATCGCATTGAACGCCGCTTTTAATTGCGTTAGAACGCCTTCATGAAGTTCTTAATCGCATTCCTCGTACTTTCCTCGCAAACCCTCGCCGCCGCTCCCCGCTTGCAAGACCTCAAAGTTCCCAAGGGCTTTAAGATCGACCTTTACGCCTACCCGGTAAAGAACGCGCGCTCACTCAC
>CAYPFC010000065.1:13114-13773 GCA_964409815.1 uncultured Pseudobdellovibrionaceae bacterium | reverse complement strand
CGTTCAATGTGCATTGCCGAAGAAAGCCGTTTACCACCAGTGGAATGGCGCGCGCCAAGCCGAGTTCCGAACGGCCTCGAAAATCGTGCCGATGCTTGCGAACGAGGATGTCGAGATCGGGTTCACCGAGACCGTGACCGTACGCTCGGGCGAGACCATTGAGTATCTGATTTACGGGGCTGAAGGGATGTTTTTCGTTCGTTATAACGGTATCGAATACGAAGCCGACCAGGAGCTGCTCACGAAGGTGACCTACGACGAGAAAGCCATGGAGGTTCCGCAAGACGAGTGGCTCAATGTCACGTGCCTCGGCGGCGAGAACGCTTGGATCTTCATGCGCGATCTCGCGACCGTGGATCGAAACGGCAGCGAGGTTTGGCTGAATGGCCTGGATACTTGGTTCCGCGGTTTCCGCGATTACGGAATCGTGACCGACCTGACCGACGAGGATCTCGCGAAGTAATTTATTGTATCGCTCGGAGGCGCCATGAAATCACTCACTTTGCTGTTGCCCTTGATGTTCGTGTGGAACGCTCATGGCGCAATCGACCCGTTGATCGACGCCGGCGATCGCAAGCAGATCGGCTCCGAGGTTTTGGCGAGGGCTCTCGCGAGCAGCGACCCGCAAGAGCGCGTGCGTGCCGCGTTTATTCTAGGCC
>CAYPFC010000065.1:0-13104 GCA_964409815.1 uncultured Pseudobdellovibrionaceae bacterium | reverse complement strand
TCGCGAGGCGGCGGCCTTCAATGTCGGGCAGTACGGCTGGCGCACGGTCATCGGTCGCGAGCCCGAGATGCAAACGGCACTCTTGCCGCTGACGACTGACACGGACGCGGGAGCTCGCAAAGCGGCCGTCGAAGCCCTCGGAAAAGTGGGCCTTGAGTCCACGCCCGAACTCGTGCTCCCGTACCTGAATGACAAGTCTTCCGAGATCCGCGCGCTCGCCGCGATGGCGCTCTCGCGCTACCGTATGGTCTTGAAGCTTCGTGCTCCCGACAAGGAGCCGGCGGCTCTTCCGGAGCCGGCGATGAGCGCGCTCTTGAAACTCCGTGCGGATCGATCGGCCGACGTTCGTCGCGCGGTCGCGTACTACTTCGTGCGCACGGCGGACGCGCGGGGTGAAGCCGCTCTCGCCGAGCTCACGCGCGATCGCGACGAGTGGGTGAAGTTCTATGCGCTCACGGGGCTCGGCAAGTTGAAAGCGAAAAACTCGAAGCGCGAACTCACGCGCGCGCTTTCTGAGCCGAAATACTATTTGCGTGTCGCCGCGCTGAACGCGTTGATCGCAGGCGAATTCAAAGTCGCCGACCAGCGCCGTCTGATGCGCGACGATTCATGGCACGTGCGCGCGGCGTTCGCGCGGGCCCTTGACGCCAAGGCGGCGAGTGAAGCCGCCGATCTCAAGAGAATGCTCAAGCGGGACGCGAGTCCAACGGTCAAGACCGAGGCGCTCAAAGCGCTCGCCAAGGATCCGGCATTTCAGCCGGAGCTGCTGAAATATTTGAAAGATCCCGCGTGGCAGCTGCGCGAGGCCGCCCTTCAATCCCACGCCGCATTTCCCGAAGTCGATCGCGAGGCGCTTCTCTCGGCGGGGCTCGCGGACGAGCACAAGCTCGTGCGCGTGGCCGCGCTCGAGGGACTGGCCGCGATTCCGACGCCGAGTGCGTTCGCGCAATTGAAGACGGCGCTCAGGTCCGAGGAGCTTACGATGCGCGGAGCCGCGGTCGGGGGCTTGAGTGAGCGCAAAGAGCCCGAGGTCCTCGAGCTCGCGTGGAAAACCTACGGCGAGAGCATGGACCCGCGTTGGGTGGAGCTTCGTCAGGAAATCGTGGGCGTCGTCGCGAAATCGTCGTCCAGCACGGCCGGTAAGTACTTACGTCAGGCGGTGAAGGATCCGGATCCCAGTGTCGGAGTGAAGGCGATGCAGGCGCTGGTCGAGCGGGGAGAGAAGGATCTTCCGTCGCCCGCGCTTTCAACTCGGCTCTCGTTCACTCCGTATCGCGATCTCACGTTCTCGAAAAACCCGCGCTTGAAATTCGAAACGAACAAAGGGAGCTTCGTCGTCGAAGCGTTCGCCAAGGAAGCTCCGGTGCACGTGGCGAACCTCGTGGGTCAAGCGCGCGCCGGTCTCTATGACGGATTGACGTGGCATCGTGTGGTCTCGAACTTCGTTATTCAAGGCGGGGATCCCGACGGCAGTGGCTGGGGTGACGCCGGCTACAGCATGCGTTGGGAGGTGAATCGCGTTCCCTTCCGGCGCGGCACGCTCGGAATGCCGCGCTCAAGCGGCTTCGATACGGGCGGAGTTCAATTGTTCTTCGACCACGTCCCGACGCCGCACCTCGATGGTCTCTATACGGTCTTCGGCCAGATCGTCGAAGGCGTAAGCGTCGTCGACCGCATTGAGCGCGGCGACCGAATCGTCAAGGTCCGCGTCCTGAATTAGCCTTTAAACTTTCTGTATATATAAGGAGTCGACCTCGGCATTCGGATGTCCGCGAGGTTGGACTCCGTTTTGCTCTAATCTCCAGCGCAAAGGATTTGTCCAAGGAGGGCAGCCATATGTTCGATCTCAGCACTAACTCGAAAAAAATCGCGACCAAGATTGGCGCTTCGGTGACGATCCTCGTCCTTTTCGCCGCTTGTTCGAGCAAACAGATCGTTAACGAAGCCTCGGTTGCCGAGCCCGTTGACTACGCCGACACCGTTGCGGACCAGAACGCCTACGTCGACCAGTCGGAGCTTCCGACTCGCGAAGTGGAACAGCGTAAGGTCTCGCAAAAGCGCGTCGCCAAGAAGGTGAAAAAAGCCCGCGGCGGAAAGAAGATCGCCCGCAAGACGAACAAGGCCGTCGAGAAAAAGGAAGAGCTGAAACTCGACGAGGCGACAATGCCCGCGATCGGCTCGATTGAGAATACGAATCCTCCCGTTCCGCCTCCTCCGCCCCCCGCGGAAGAGCTGATCGCGGAGTCGAGTCTGAATCAGCCTCTTTTCGAAGACGAAGGCTCGATGGATTTCTCGGGTCTGATCCTCGAAAACTGGTACTACTTGCTCGCGCTCCTCGGATTGGGCGCCGCCGGTTACTTCGGCTTTAAGGCGTACCAGAAACGTTTCTCGGGCCGTCGCAAGTCGAAGCGTCGCTTGGTCTTCAACTAAGATTTGACTGGGCCTTGGGTTCGACTTAAACCGCAAGGCCATGGATCTCACTCCACAAGAATCGGAATTGCGCTCCCTCAAGGAGCGCTTCGCGCGCCGGCAGCTGTCCGATTCCGTGCCCTACCCTCGGATTTCCCCGTTCCAACTGTTCTCCCGTTTCGAAAAAGAATACTGGCAGGGCGTCTTTCTGAAGGATCACTTCGGTGAGCTCGAGGGCGTTCGCTTCCTCGAGGTGGGCGCGGGCTCGGGGGCCAACGTTTACGGCGTCCTGCAGCTCGGGATTCAGCCGCAAAATCTATATGGCAATGAGCTCCTGCCCTCGCTCGCGAGCGAGCTCGAGGGGCGTATCGCGCGCGAGAGAATATTCGTCGGCGACGTTCGTTCGATCGACCCCCGGGAATCGTTCGACGTGGTTTTCGCAAGTACCGTCTTCAGTTCGATCTTGAATCAAGACCTCGCGCGCGAAGTGGCGGCGAAGATGTGGAGCCTGCTTAAGCCGGGCGGGGTGATCCTTTGGTACGACCTCCGCGTGGACAATCCTAACAATCGCGAAGTTCGCGGGATTCCGCTCGCGGAGATTCGCTCGCTCTTTCCCGAGTCGCGGGCGGTGCGGGCGCGGAAGATTACCTTGGCGCCGCCGATCGGGCGTCGGGTGGGGCGTCTCTACAATTTCGTGAATTTTCCGTTCCTACGTTCGCACCTGCTGGCCTTGCTCGCGAAATAGACACGGTTTTGCCCCCAGCGGGCAATGGGTTCTTTCGCTTCTTCCGCCGTTCTGCCGTCTCATTTTGAGACGCGTCCCTCTCCTGATTATCAAGAGAAACGAACGATGTTCCGAAAAGAGATCGTGGTACGTTTGAGTTTTCGTTCCCTTTTCAGCTTTCGAGCGCTCGTCGCGGTGACTTTGTTTATCGCCGGAATTATCTCGTGCGCGCTCGCGTTTCACTGGAAACTTCCAACAGCTCAGCGGTCCGTCGCGAGCGTGGGCCCGACCGAGCCTCCTCACGGCTTCCGGCCGGGGACGAACCAATACTACAGACTCCCCGACTTGGATCGGCAGAAGATGATCGCCGTCGTCCAACTCTTTTGCGCGCAGAAGTATCATGCCCCGAGCTGCGTGTACTACCTGTCGAAATGCGGACCTGCCTGCCTCGCGGATATTTCGCAGGCCGATATCCGGCGCGTTCGCTCCGACTACGCGAAAATTCGGGCGGACCTGAAGCTGCCTCCGCTAACGGGGGTCGGCGGGTGACGTGGTTGACGCTGTTCGCTTTTGTCGTTTCGGTTCTCTCTTCTCCGGCCGCGCGCGCCGAGGAAGGCCCAAGCGTACGCACCACCCCCAGAGAATACTGGTCGGACTGTGCGCTCACCGAAAAAGCCGCGCGCTCGGCGATGGCGAAGTTACGCACGCAGATCAAAGACGAATCCCCGGAATTTTGGAGCTTCGTCGATAAGCGCATCTTGGACTGCCTCAAATCGAAGGGGGAGCTGAACGATTGCGAAGCGCCGAAAACTCCGTCGACTGCGGGAATAACGGCGGCATTCGACGCCGATATTCAATCCGCTCTGCAAGTCCACAACTGCGCGCGGGTGAAAGAAGATTGCTTTCTGAGGATCACCGAGCACGACATTCCGTTCAACGACTATATGAATGCCGAAGCGTTCGCGCGGATGCGAGACGAGGCGGCCTCTTGTTCGGACGCTCAGGCCAAATATTCAAAGGGGACAGGCGAGCAAACGCTCCAGAGTAGCATAAGCTCGCGGAATCGGACGCAAGGGTTTCCGAAGATCTTCTGTCAGGTCTTACGCGAGACTTCGGATCGGGTCGAGCGCTGCTTTCTCGCCGGCGCCGTAGGATTAGATAACAACCCCGTGAACTGCATGGAGCATGATACCGGTCAACGTGACTGCCTTTTGAAGGAGCCGGGCCAGAGTTTTGAGCAGATCGACGAGACCGATCCTGAAACCGCTCAATCTGTGAACACTTCAATCGGATACATGCATAAACCCGGCGGCCATTGCTCGGGTACGGTATTGGGAGACGGGCGGACGTTCCGTACGGCAGGCCATTGCCGGACGGATGGAGGCGACTACGCCGTTCGAGTCTTAGACCGCCACGGAACCTGGCAGAACCGACTTATCAACTGTCCGGTAGCTATTGACGAAGGTAACCAGGACGCAATGTTTTGTCAGCTGGATCAGCCCATCGAGGCATTTCCCACGCACGCGATGATTCGAAACGACAACCTTCCCGATTGCTCGAAAACCGGGTGGGTCTGGCAGTGTCCAACCTCGGGACTCGAAAACCTGTCGAACACGCCCGCGACGATCATCAGCTATCCGGCACGCTATCCGTTGACGCGCTCGACGGCGAATCTGCGCTACGATTCGATCCGGCAGGTGATGTTCAGTAACGCGATCGTGACGGGCGGCTCCTCGGGCGCGCCCACAGTGATCGATTTCCGTGGAGACATGGTCGATCTTGGCGCCGTCGCGCGCACCAATAAGGCCACGATCGGGGACACGTACTCAAGTATCACCGACGCCAGCCGCATCAAGGACCTGGGGATCGAATATCTCACGCAAAACCAGGCGATCGATGCCGAGCCGTTGTTCCGCCAACTTGAGCTCAGCGCTCTAGGCGAATAGCTAATTCCCCAAACAATATCGCGTGCACGTATAGTAACTGCGGTTCGCGCCGGGTCCGCACGAGTGGGGCAAGCTCGTGCAGTTTTGCCCGGTGGTCACGAATCCGCTCGGGCAGGAGGGCGGCGTACACTGTCCGTCGCAGTGTTCGCAGGTTCGAGTCGTCGTGCGCGGCGTGGTCGTCGGGGCTCCCACCGCGGAGGCGGCCTGGCAATTCAGCGAGCCGTCGACGTTGAAGCCCACCATGACTAGTCCGGCGGCGCACGTTTGCCCGGCGAGTGACCTCGTTCCATCGCGGTTGGCGCACGAGACGATCACGGAGGGGTTCGAGGGGTCCGTTCGAAAGCTCACGCCGTCGACAACGATGGGCCGATTCCAGATGCCGAGTTGAGCGCGGCCCGTGCGCGCGCTGGGATCGTCGTAGGAAACCTGCAGATTCGCGGTGAACTCAGTACCCGAGGTGTGACGAACGATATTCGTGAGCGAAATGTCCGAGATCATCACCGAAGCGCCGGCAATGAGCGCTTGTCCCGTCCTGAAGATCGCGGCGAACTTACTCCCATCGGTGTTGTAATGCGCAAGCTCCGAAAAATGATAGGTGCTGCCGGAGCCAATATTTTTGCCCTCGAAATTTTTGGTGCATTGGATGGCGTCGATCGTGAGGTCCATTAGGGCGCGCTTTCTGTCTAATATAGTAAGCTTTCGTTCGAGCGCCCGGGTCGTCTGCAGTTGGGTGTCGAACATGGAGGCCAGCGCCATCGTCATGAGGCTCATGAGGCCCATGACGAGCACCATTTGGACTAGCGAGAAGCCACGATTCGAAGACAACAACATCGACCGCTCCCGAGTGTGCTACCTAACCAACGGTGCGGAGGGGCCCCGACTAAAGAGAAGGGGTTTTGAACTGTGTCCGTTGTGGCCTCGGGAATTGACGGATTTCGGCGATTTCTCGGATTCCGCCCGGCCTTTACGTGAATTTGTTTGGTTTTGACGTTCGTTTCTTATTGGTGGCCCCGGGGAGAATCGAACTCCCACGCCCTTGCGGGCACTGGATTTTGAGTCCAGCGCGTCTACCAATTCCACCACAGGGCCAAACTGAAGTGCGAAGGTAAGCAGTTGGGTGAGAAAAATCAATAATCTAGCGGAGCTCCGAGACGAATACTCTGAGCGTTTGAGCTCGACACGACGTGACCCGGAAATAGTGCCTGGCACCCGAATGACGCCAATTTGCGCCGAAGCCTTTCCTTTTTTCATGAAATGACCTCTAAGTGATCAATCCGCAGGATTTCTACCTACGCCTCGTAAAGTCTTCAATAGACCAAGTAACCCTTGGAATCGTACCTGATTTCAATGACTTACGTTGGTCATTTTAAGGAGCATCTGAACGGGCACATGGCTTGCTCACTACCGCTTCCGTAACGAATGAGTCGTTAAACCTTATCAGAGGGGTAGAACATGCAGTTCACGAAACTTATCGCGCTCGTCGCGATCACAGGCCTGGCGATCAACGCCAGTGCTTATTCAGACGGAACTCTCCGTCGCGGGTATACGGTCGCCGCCAATGACACGACCGCAGTCAGCGAAGCGCAGCCCACCCAGGGCGTGGTGATTCTCAACACGAACACCAATACCAACTCCGCATCGAATGCGGCGAAGGCCGACGCCGCTCGCAAACGGCGACTACGATTCCCACAACCGTGGTAGAAGCGAGCCCCGTAGCCGAGAGCCGCGCCGAAGCCATGCGCAGAGCACGTCAGAACGCCGAAGTTCAGACGGAACAAAAAATCGTAGAGAAGCTCGAAGAGTCGCGCCTCCGCGAAGAGCAAGAGCGCGCCGACCGTTTGTTCGGTAACAAGCTCGAGTCGACTTCGGCGGCTACGGCGACCGCGGTCGCCACTCCGAACGGCGCGGCTGCAACCGCTACGGCAGTCACCACGACGGAAGTCAAAGAAGAAGTGAAGGAAGAGAAGCCGACCCAAGTTACGATCGAAAAAGTCGAGATCGTTCAGCCCGTAAAAGAAGAGCCGGTCGTCGCTGCTCCCACTCAGACTCTCGTCATGGAAGAGCCCAAGCAAGAAGGCAAAGACCGTTTCTACATCAGCCCGATCCTCGGCGTTCCCAGCTACAACGCTTCGAACGTTAAGTCGAACGGCGCTCTCGGTATCGGTCTCGGATCGATCTTGAAGAACAACGTGGGTATCGAAGGTACGTTTTTGTACTCGAACCACGCTGTCGATACATACTGGCAATATCCGCTATATCGCGATCTCGATCAGTATGACTTCTCGGTCTCGGCAAGATACTACATCTTTCCGGGTCAGTTGAAGCCCTACGGTGGCGCCTCGCTCACGTACATCTACCGTCAGTACCAAGATCGTTATCAAGATGGCGCAGCTTGGATGTCGAACCCGTACTCGCAAACCGAAGAGACCCACGCGGTCAACGTCGGTCTGCTCGCGGGTCTGGACTTCGCGTTCAACGACAACTTCACGGTTGGCGCGGGCATGGAATGGAACTTCAACGTGATGAATAAGTCGGACTTCAACTATTCGGCTTACAACATCCCGCAAGACACCAAGCCGCTCGAAGAGATCGACTACTACACCCTGAAACTCAACGCGAAGATTTCGTTCTAATCGCCACTTAGATTCTTCCCCCTGGTTCCCTCTGTAGCCGGACCTAAAGCAGGTCCGGCTTTTTTGGGGTGAACATCGACATCGAGCCGCCACGTAAGCTATCCTCTAATAGGTGCGGCTTCTCTTTTGTTTTCTGATTGCAATGATTCCGGCGTTCGTCGGCGCGGAGCTGATCTCCACCGGCGTGGGCGTCGTTCGCGGCCAGGTCCTCACGAGCCGTGAAGTTCAAATCCAAAATCTGATCGAAGCGGTTCTTTATTCGAAAGGGGAGAAGGACGCCTTCAAGCCCCTCGCGATCGACTCGAAAGCCTTCGCCAAGAGCGTGCAGGATGCGTTGCTTGAGGCCGTGGTCGCCCTTGAGGCGCAGAACTTCAACGTCGTTCAACTGACCGACGAAGAGCTCGCGGCGGCCCAGAAGAAAGTCACGCAGACCCTGAAGTCGGTTTCGGCGTGGAAAGATCTTAAGGTCGCCCCGAAGGAGCTCGAGGGCGGGGTGAGGCGCAAGCTTCAGGCGAAGAAATTCGTGCAATTCCGCGCGCAAAGCTCGGTCCTTCCGGTCACGGACGTCGAAGCGCAGAAGTACTTCAGCGAAAATCGTTTAAAATTTGGAAGTTTGCCCTTTGAAAATTTCAAAGAGAATATTAAATCCTATCTGAGCCGCATGCAGGTGGATCAGCGGCTGAAAGACTGGTACGACCTACTTCTCAATAAGTACCAGGTGAAGAATTTGATCGCGGAGATTTAGGATTTGTACGACACCGACCACGAAAATGCCGAGATAACCATTCTAACTCTGCGTCATCTCCCCGAACTGACCACCATCATGGAAAAGGTCTACCAAAAGGCCGAGTTCCCCATTGGCGGTCTGTGGAACCGTGACGTCCTCAAGCAGGAACTCGAAATCGGGCAGGGTTTAGGGTTGCAAGTGGAGGGTTTTGGGCTGGCCGCCTTCTGTCTCTTCCGTTTGTATGAAAGTCACCGTGAGATCACGGTTTTAGCCACCCATCCGGAGCGTCAGCGCAAGGGCGATATGCGCTTTTTACTGAGCTACATGCTCGAGCGTAAATCGCCGTCCGAGCGCATCTGGCTCGAGGTTCACGCGCTGAATAAATCAGCACTCCAACTTTACGGTCAGCTCGGTTTTAACGAGGTTGGCCGTCGCCCGAAGTACTATCGGGACGGGGGAGATGCGGTTCTGTTCACGATGGGATAGGACTTGCCTTTTCTTAAGAGTTCCTGTTAGTTAAGAGTCGAAGAGGGCGCGAGCCCTCTTTTTTTGTGCCATCAGCAAACATTTTAACGGAATCGGCTCTGTAAGCGATTCCGAAAAATTTAGATGTTTCGGAGATCGGCTCGAGCCGACCTCTCGATTTCAGGAGGCAAAGGTTGACCCCAAGTCAGCTGGAGCAAATCCGCAAATTCGCGGAAGAGGTCGCTCTCCGTGAAGGTTGCGTGCTTTACGATCTAGAATTCCATGACGGACCCGGCAGGGCCCTCAGGGTCTATATTGATAAAGAAGCGGGTGGCGTCGGCATCGAGGACTGCGTGAATGTCTCGCGGGGCTTGAATCTCAGGCTCGACGTCGAGGAAGCGGTCCCCGGAGGTCATTACGACCTCGAGGTCTCTTCTCCCGGGCTTGATCGCAAGCTCACGCAACTCTGGCATTTCGAGAAGGCCCTTGGGCAGACGGTACAGCTCAAGTATGTCGACGAGCACAAGAACAACAAGTCTTACGAGGGTAAGCTTGTCGGTACGGAAGGGTCGCAGCTGCGCTTCGAAAACTCGAAGGGGCCGTTTGCGGTGGATTTTGCGAATGTACAAAAGGCGCGCATTTTATTGGTGAATGCTCAGCCCGTTAAGCCGGGACACGGCAAGAAGAAGAGGTAGGCAATGGCAGACAATATGTTTTCCGATCTGGGCCGCTTGGTCGAACAACTCGGAAAAGACAAAGGCATCGAGCGCAGCGTGATCATCGAGGCGATCGAGCAGGGCATGGAACTCGCCGCGCGTAAGAAGTTCGGCACCTACCGTGAAATCGAAGCCAAGTACAACGAAGAGGTCGGCGAAGTGGAGCTCTTCGAGTTCAAAGAAGTCGTGAAAGACGAAGACTTCATCGATGAAGAAGTCGAGATCAAGCAAACGGAAGCGCTCGAGCTCGATCCCGAAGCTCAGCTCGGCGACTCGATCGGCCGCAAGCTCGAAACCGGCGATCTCGGCCGGATCGCCGCGCAGACGGCGAAGCAGATCATCATGCAGAAAGTGCGCGAGGCCGAGCGCGACATTATCTTTGCCGAGTTCGAACAGCGTAAGGGCGAGATCGCCTCGGGTATCGCCCGCCGCGTGGAGCGCGGAGCGATCGTCGTGGACCTGGGCCGCACGGAAGCCTACATTCCGCCGCGCGAGCAGATCCCCGGTGAAGTATATAAGCCCGGCGACCGCATTCAGGGTTACATCGCCGACGTTCGCGCCTCGACGCGCGGGCCGCAGATCATCATGTCCCGCGCGGACGAGCGCTACCTGATGAAACTCTTCGAAGTTGAAGTTCCCGAGATCTACGACGGCATCGTCGAGATCGTGGCCGCGGCCCGCGAGCCCGGCCAGCGCGCCAAGATCGCGGTCCGTTCGAAGGACGCGGCGGTCGACCCCGTCGGCGCGTGCGTGGGCATGAAGGGCTCACGTGTGCAGAACATCGTGCAAGAGTTGCGCGGCGAGAAGATCGACATCGTGAACTACGATGAGGACTTCGCGCGCTTCGCGTGCAACGCTTTGGCGCCCGCGGAAATCTCCAAGGTCTTCCTTGATGAGACCAACAAAGAGATGGAAGTCATCGTGCCCGATACGCAGCTCTCGCTCGCGATCGGAAAAAAGGGTCAAAACGTGCGCTTGGCCGCGAAGCTTACCGGCTTCAAATTGGATATAATGTCCGAAAGCAACATGGCTCAGAAGAACGCTCAGGCGATTCTCAACCTCATGCTCATCCCGGGCATGACCGAGACCATGGCGCAGAACATTTACCAATCGGGATTCTCGTCCGTTCAAATGTTGAGCGAGGCGGACACCGATCAGGTCATGGCGATCCCGTCGTACGAGGACGAAGCCAAGGCCCAGAAGTTGATCGACGACGCGAACGCATTGATCGAGCAGTACAAAGCCGAAGGCAAGGAGTTGCCGACCGTTTCTGGCAAAGGCGCAGAAGGCGCCGGACGCCAAGCACAGTCTTCCCAAGACGCCAAGAGCCAAGCCGACGCAAGATTGCGTGAAGAGATGGCTCGCATGGGTATGGGGAAGAAGGAGAATGAGTGAATCAGTTGAAGGTATTTGAATTCGCCAAAGAGATCGGCGTCGAGACGCTGGTGCTGATGGATAAGATCCGCGAGTGGAAGCTTCCGGTTCGAAGCCATATGGCTACGCTCGACGAAGCGATGATGACCGAGATCAAGACTCGTTTGTCGCAAGCTTCGGCGGCGGCGGAAGAAGCCGCGGCGAAAACCAAAAAGAAAGCCGTCCGCAAGAAGGCCGCAGCCGGCGATGCCGCGCCGGCCGCCACGGCCGCGAAAGCCGCGCCGGTGAAAGCGACCGCCGCAGCCGCGGCGACGACCGGGCAAGACGTTACCGCCGAGGAAGCGCCCAAGAAGAAGACGGTGGCTAAAAAGACCGTCGCTAAGAAGGCCGCGGGAACGACGGCGACTAAGAAATCGGCGGCGGGTGCCGCGGAGGCGAAACCGAAAGTCGCTCGCCAAATCATTCGTCGTAAAGCCGGCGAAGTGGAAGAGAAAAAGCCAGAGGTCGTCACTGAGGCCGCGCCCGACCAAGAAGTCTCGGTCGAAGCCGCGCCCGATGACACCGCAGCGGCGGCGGCCGCGTCCGGAGCTCCCGAGCGCGCCGAAGAAGGACCCAAGCGTCGCAATATCGTCGGTCGCATGGATCTTCGTCGCGTCGCGAACATCTCTGGCCCGTCGAGAAGCGGTGGAGCCGCCGGCGGCACGGACGCAGCGGGACAGCCGCGCGTATCGCGCACGGCGCCCCGGAACATCCGCACGGGATTTTACTCCCCCGATCAGATGATGCCTGAGCCTAGCCGCGAGGAGCTTTTCGCGCGCGAGCAGAAAGAGCGCGAGGAAAAGGCGAAGAAACGCGGCGCCGGAGCCGGAGCGGGTAAGGAAGAGGAAGTCAAAGTCTTCACCGCGACCGAGTTCCGCAAACGCGAAGTTATCTTTCAGCCCAAAAAGAAGAAGTCCCTGACCGGACGCGACGCCAAGAAAACGCAGATCACCACTCCCGCCGCGCACAAGCGCGTGGTGAAGGTGCACGGTACGATCTCGCTCAACAACTTGGCGATGGAAATCGGAGTGAAAGCTCCGGTCCTGATGAAGAAGCTCATGGCCGAGGGCGTGCAGGCCTCGATGAACTCCGAGCTCGATTTCGACACCGTGGCGCTCGTCGTGCCCGAGTTCGGTTGGGAAGCGCAGAACGTGAAAAAGACCGAGGACGAACTGGTCTCGGCGACCGCGTTCGGAGAGCTCGACGCCGAGAAAATCGAGCGTCCGCCGGTCGTGACCGTCATGGGTCACGTCGATCACGGGAAGACGTCTTTGCTCGATGCCATTCGTAAAGCCAAAGTCGCCGAGGGCGAAGCGGGCGGGATTACCCAACACATCGGCGCCTATTCGGTGACGATCGAGGGCGGGCACAAGATCACGTTCATCGATACGCCCGGCCACGAAGCGTTTACCGCCATGCGCGCGCGCGGCGCCAATGTCACCGACATCGCGATCATCGTGGTGGCGGCCGACGACGGAATGATGCCGCAGACGCAAGAAGCCGTGAACCACGCGAAAGCCGCGGGCGTTCCGATCATCGTCGCGATTAACAAGATGGATAAGCCGGGCGCGAACCCGGATCGCATTAAGCAGCAGCTCACCGAGCTCGAGCTCGTTCCCGAAGAGTGGGGCGGCACGACCATGTACGTTCCCGTTTCCGCCCTGAAGGGCGACGGGATCAAGGAGCTCCTCGATCAGATCGTTCTGGTCGCGGAGGTCGCGGAGCTCAAAGCCAATCCGAAACGCTCGGGCACGGGCATCGTGATCGAAGCGCGCATGGAAAAAGGCCGCGGCAGCGTCGCGACCCTCCTCGTGCAGGACGGAACGGTGAACGTCGGTCAGTTGGTCGTCGCCGGAAACGTCGTCGGACGTATTCGCTCGATGAGCAACGACAAGGGCCAGACCGTGAAGAGCGCGTCTCCCGGCGAGCCGGTCGAGATTTTGGGCTTGCCCGAAGTTCCGATGGCCGGCGATCGCTTCGACGTCGCCAAAGACGAAGACAGCGCGCGCAACATCGCCGAACAACGTAAAGCGCTGAAGAAAGTCGAAGATACTCCGCATAGCAAGATGAC
>CAYPFC010000064.1:13625-13886 GCA_964409815.1 uncultured Pseudobdellovibrionaceae bacterium | reverse complement strand
GAACGGGGACAAAGATCGTCCAATGTCGTTCTATAACCTGCACCACCGCGCCCCCTTCTCTCCGAATTATCGTGAGTCCTTCGAGGGCGTTTGCGCGCATTTGGAGAAAAAACTCACCCGCCGCTAAGTTTAGCGGCGTTTCTTGGATTTTTTCGCGGACGAATTGACGACGACCTTAAATCCGCCGAACGCGAAGCGCTTCATATCGAATGGCATACCCCAGCTCGGATCCATCTGCATCCGTGGATCGGCCATAACGGC
>CAYPFC010000064.1:0-13615 GCA_964409815.1 uncultured Pseudobdellovibrionaceae bacterium | reverse complement strand
GTTCACTTTGTTACGGTGCGCTTTATTTTTGTAAACAATGTACGCAAAGATCGCGGTTTCACCCGTCTTGAGTTTGCACATCTTTGGGAAGCCTAAGCCCCACTTGCTCTTGATGTCTTCGCCGATGCACTCGTAATAATCGAGCGCGCCGTGCTCCATCCAGACTTTGCAGCCGAGCTTGGCCATTTTCTTATAATCTGAAACCTTGGATTTCTTGATCGGAATAACGAATCCGTCAACGTAACGACTCATGTGGTCCTCCTCGATGAGCAATCCAGCTTGCCACAACTGAAGATTCAGTAAAGCATATTCCTATGCATGAGCCGGACGTCACGCTCACCGATTACGGACTGACTTTGCTCTGCGCCATCTTTGCCTGGAAGTTGCGCGGCCGCGGAGCCGCGTGGCCGATATTCTTCGCGTCGATCGCGCTGGGAGCGTTGGCCGGTGGAACGGTGCACGGCTTTTTTCCGGACTCGAGCACTTGGGCAAATCAAATCCTTTGGACCGTCACGCTACTCGCGATCGGCGTCACCACGGCGAGCGGATGGGTGCTGACCGGTCTTTTGATATCGGGAGATAAGAGAATCCGACCTTGGGTAATTTTCGCCACGCTCACGTTCCTCATTTACACGTCCATCGTCCTTTTCTATTCACGAGGCTTCGAAGTCGTAATTTTGAACTACATGCCGGCGATGATCGCGTTCTTTTGCGCCTCGCTCTTTCGCCGTGAACGATGGATCTCTTTGGGTCTCGCGATCAGTTTCCTTGCCGCCTATGTGCAAATGGCGCAAGTCGCGATTCACGCGCAGTACTTCAATCACAATTCCACCTATCACCTCGTTCAAGCGTTCGGGCTCGCGGCGGTGTACGCGGGCGCAAAAGGATTCCCCCGAGGTACAAAATAAGTTAAACAGGTACGCGTGAAACACGCGCGCGCCCACCTCATCGCAAACGCAAAATCCGGCAAGGGCCAAGGCTCGACGCTCGCCGAACTCGCGCAGAAAATGTGCGACGAGCTCGGCATTGAGCTGGTGAAGTACGAGGTTCACGACTGCGAGAAAGCGGTCGAAGCCGCCAAACAAGATGGGGGGGTCGTCATCGCCGCCGGAGGCGACGGCACGATCCGCAGCGTGGCCCAGGTCGCCAACGGAACAGGCGTGAGATTCGGTGTCGTCGCTTGCGGGACGTTCAACTTCTTTGCGCGCACGCACCGGATTCCCGAGGATCCTGCGGAAGCCATGCGCCTCGCGCTGACCGGCGAAACTCGGCCCGTTCGCCTGGGTGTTATGAACGATCAGGTTTTTCTTATCAATGCCTCGCTCGGCCTTTATGCCCGGGCGATCCGAGAGCGCGAGCAACGCATGTCGCGCTGGGGGCGCAACCGTCTGGTGGTTATCATTTCGACGGTCATAAGTTTCTTCACGCACCAATTCCTACTCAAGGTCGATCTCGTGGCGGGCGGAAAGATTCAAACCCTAAGAACACCGATGATCTTCATCGGGAACAACGCGCTCCAGCTACGGGACCTAGCGATGGACGTCGTCCGCTGCATGAAGCTCGATCTGCTCGCCGTGGTCACGATGAAGCCGGTATCAAAGCTCGAGACGTTGCGAATTCTAGCTCGCGGCGTGATGAAAACATTGGAGAACGACCGGTGCATCGATACGTTTTGCGTCGATGAGCTCACGATCCACACGCGCCGCGCCTGGAACGAAGTCGCGCTCGACGGCGAGCTGATGCGCATGTCGACGCCCCTAAAGATCAAGGCGCTTCCTCAGGCGTTGAATCTGGTGCTCCCCCCGAAGGAGCCCGCGAAGTGAGCCGGCTTAAGATCGCGCACCTCTCGGACCCGCACTTCGGAACGATACTTCCGGGGGTCGAGGAGGGCCTGCTCGCGACGCTCGCCGATCTCAAACCCGATCTCGTATTGGTGACCGGCGACATCACACAACGCGCCCGCCGTTCGCAATTTCGGCTCGCCCGCGCGTTCATTGATAAGCTGAAGCCCACGCCGGTCATCGCCGTTCCCGGCAACCATGATATCCCACTCTTCAATCTTCCCGCGCGGGTTTTTAATCCCTACGGCGGCTTTCAAAAAACCTTCGTCGACCAACTCGAGAAGGATTTTACCTACGGCGACGTGTTGATCACCGGCCTGAACTCCACGAACCGCTGGCGCCACGTTCAGGGCGATTTCGATTTGCGGAGGCTCGAGACGCGCATTCAGCAGGGCGCCCGCCGCGCCAAGATTCACATCGCCGCCTTTCACCACCCGATGGATTGTTTCAATCCGAAGGACGAGAAGAACCTGCTCGTGAAACGCGAGCAAACGATGGCCGTTTTCGACCGCCACCGGGTCGATTTGATGGTCGGCGGTCACATTCACGATCCGTACGTGACGCTCTCGAGCGTTCGCTATCCGCAAACTCGGCGGACGATGGTCATCGGGGTCGCCGGCACTTGTCTCTCGTGGCGAACGCGCGCGGGCGCGCCGAATTCGTTTAATTTTATCGAGGCCGATACGTACGCGGTCCCGAAGTTGACGATCACGCGCATGGATCAAGGCCCCGACAAACGCTATGCCCCACTGCGGGCTCACGCCTTCGAACGCCCGGACGAGCGCGGGTGGCAGGTTATTTCCTAAGCCAAATCGGCGACTTGCATGAAATCGACGCCCGCCTATTGACCCAAGTGCGGTTTTCGCCGATATTTAACCTATCAGTTAATTAACTAGTCGGTTAATTACAAGACGGGGTAAACGTGCAAGACCAACTCAGCAAAACCTTCTCGGCCCTCGCCGACCCCACCCGCAGGGCGATTCTCGCGCGCCTCTCCAAAGGAGAGACCACGGTGTCGGAGCTGGCGAAGCCGTTTATGAGCGAAATGAGTCTTCCCGCGATCACCAAGCATCTGAAGGTGCTCGAAAACGCGGGCTTGGTAACGAAGTCGAAGGACGCTCAGTACCGCCCTTGTAAACTCAACGGCGACAAGCTCAAGGACGTCGCCGACTGGATGGAACAGTACCGAATATATTGGGAAGAAAGCCTCGATCGATTGGAAGAGTATTTGAAAACGGTGACGAGAAAAACGAAGGGAAAGAAAAATGTCGGCAGGAAAAAATAAGCCCAACGAATTGTATATTACGAGAATGTACGACGCGCCCGTGAAGACGGTGTGGGAGGTGTTTACCGACCCCAAGCATGTGGCGAAGTGGTGGGGCCCGCGCGGGTTCACGCTCACTACGCATTCGAAGGATCTTAAGCCCGGTGGCCACTGGAACTACACCATGCACGGGCCCGACGGCAAAGATTGGGAAAACATTACGACGTATCACGAGGTCGAAAAGTACTCGCGACTCGTCTACGATCACGGTGCCAGCAAGGATCGCCCTCCCCTATTTCGCGTGACCGTGACGTTCGAGGACGTGAAGGGCAGAACGAAAATGGATATGACGATGGCCCTCGAGTCGGCCGAGGCCGCGAAGGAAATCAAAAAGTTCATCAAGCAGGCCGGCGGAGACTCGACGTGGGATCGCCTCGGCGAGTACCTGGAAAAAGAAGCGAGCGGGACCGAAGTGTTCATCATCAACCGGAGTTTCGACGCTCCCATAGATCTCATGTACAAGATGTGGACCGACGCCAAACACCTCTCGCACTGGATGGGCCCGGCCGGCTCGGAGATCAAGTATCTCCACACCGATATTCGCCCGGGGGGCTACTCGTCTTACGTGATGACCATGGGAAATCTGACCATGTACGGTCGCGCGGATTACCTGGAGTTTCACGAGCCGACCCAAATCGTGTACACGCAGCACTTCACGGATAAGGACGGCAACATGTCCCGCCACCCTCTCGCGCCGACTTGGCCCGCGTACATGAAGACGGTCGTCCAACTCACCGAAGAAGGCCCCGGTCGCACGCGCGTGACGGTAACTTGGGCGCCTCACGGTAAGTTCACGAAGGAAGAGCTTGAAACATTTATCGTCGGCCGCGCGGGCATGACCCAAGGTTGGGGCGGCTCTTTCGATAAACTCGATACTTATCTCGAAAAGGTCCAATAAGGAACCAGTCCGGAGCTTGCTTAGGGCGGGGTGAGTGCGCTAGCTTTCCCCGCTCTTATGAAAAATCCGTTCGCTCAAGGCTTTCGCGCGATGATTCCGATCACGACGGGTGCGATCCCGTTCGGCGCCGTCATGGGCACGGTCTGCGCCGAAGCGGATCTCACGTTTTTCCAAACGGTATCGATGAACGTGATCGTGTACGCGGGCGCCGCTCAGCTCGCGGCGATGGATCTGATGGTCAAGCACGCGGCTTCGATCGTGGTGAACATGACGGGGCTCGTGATCAATTTGCGCTTTTTGCTCTATAGCGCGGCGATGTCGCCGGTTCTCAGGGACTCGGGGTTCTGGACGAAATTCTTTTGCTCTCACACGTTGACGGATCAGTCGTATGCCGTGGTCGCGGCGAACGAAGATCGCCTGCGCTCGAATTCCGAGAAAGTCCGGTTTTACTCCGGGACCGCGGTCTGCATGCTGCTCGCGTGGCACGGCTCCGTGATCGCTGGATTTATTTTCGGGAATTTTGCTCCGGCTTCGTGGGCTTTGGATTACGCCGTGCCGTTGAGCTTCGCGGCCCTCGTTGTTCCGACTCTGAAAACGCGGACGTACGCGTTCGTGGCCGCGTTCTCATTCGTCGTATCGATCTTGTTGAATCCGTTACCCTATCGTTTGGGCTTGTTTGCGACCGCTTTATTGGCCATCGTTCTCGCCGCGATCATCACGCGCAAAGGGGCTCGAGCATGATCGAGGCGAAGTATTTCTGGCTAAACGTTTTCTTCTTGATGATCGGTACGATCGCGATTCGCGCTTCGGTGATCGCGATGTCGAAGCGGGTGAGGATCTCGGATCGCGTGCGCGAGCTTTTCTCGTACATTCCGGCGGCCATTCTGCCCGCATTCGTCGCGCCCGCGGTGTTTTTGCATCAGGGTCACGTCTCGTGGGCTTTCGGAAAAGAGCGGATGATCATTCTCGCCGGAGCATCGGTGCTTTGCTATTTCACGCGAAGTACTTTGCTGACGATCGCGTTCGGGTTGATCGCTCTTTACTTTGTCGCGAACTGACGCAGGGCTTCGATCCCGGGATCGAAACTACGCGTTATCTCTGTCTGAAGAACCACATGATCAGTGAAAGAACAACGCTCGCCAGAATCATCGTCGTGATTGGAAAGTAGACGCGCATATTCTCGCGTTCGATTCGGATGTCGCCCGGGAGTTGGCCGAGCTTTAAAGCCTGCAGCCATCCAAATTGCCAGGCCACACCTAGAATCAAGAAGAGCACGCCCAAGGCTAAGAATATTTTAGCGATCGGATCTAAGGTCATACTGGAAACCATCCTGTCCGCGGATTTATCCTCATTCGCTCTCCAAAATCTTCTTCACCGCCGCCAAATCGGAGGCGATCGTCTTCGCGTCCCTCTCGTAATCCGCGTCCGACATCTCGGGCTGGCGGAACAAAGCGAACGTGAGCTCGCTTCCGTCGCGATTCGCGATCACGCGAAAGGGATTCGCGAAGGTCTCGCCCGAAGCAAGAGTCACGTCGTGGTCGACGATGCCGAAGGAGTTCTTCGGCGCGAAGCGAATCTTCACTCGCCCCATCGGCGAGTCCGAAATCCAGTCTTCGCCCTCCTGATGAATCTTCGAGCCGCTAAGGCCCGAGGCCCAAGCGGGAAGATTGCGCGGGTTCGCGACAAAATCGTAAACATCCGAGGGTTTGCGATCGATCGAGATACTGATGTGCCGAACGGGTAATGTCATTAGGCCACTCCTTCGCTTAGGGCGCGGGGTGAATCACGCTCATCGACTTCCATTTACCTCCGCGAAAGCGCGCGATCAAGATCGCGGTAACGCTCAGCGAGTACACGGCGACGAAGCTCCAGCACAACAAGAGCGCATCCGCCCGGTCGCGAACCAAATACGCGGGCAAGACCATGACCGGCCACGGCACGATCAACGCGACGGCCGAGACGAACTTCGTATCGCCCGCGCCTTTCAGCGCGAAGGACACGTTCAGGTAAATGCTATCGAGCACGGTAAAGATCGCGACGATCTTTAAGATCACCGGCACCATGAGGGTCACTTGCGCCCACAGCTCGGGATTCGTTTCATTCTTGAACCAGGAGGCATAGAAGCTCGGGAACAGGAAGAACGTGAGCGCCATCATCGCCATGTAGATCGACGAGATCTTCACTCCATCCCAAGTCGCGATCTCGGCCTCGCGCGGCTTTTTCTCGCCAAGGTGTTGTCCGACCAGGGTCATCACCGCCTGGGCGATTCCCATGGACGGCAGAACGGAAAGCATCATTACGGTCACCGAAATACTCGAGCTCGCGAGCGCCGCTTCGCCCTGCGCGAGGTGCCCCATGATGATCAAAAACACGGTGAACGCGAGTCCCTCGAACGCCCACTGCATACCGCTGGGAAGTCCGAAGCGCAGGAACTGCTTGAGGAGCGGAAACTGCATTCGCCAATCGCTGAACATGCGATATTTCGTTTCGTTCTCGCGCCGAAAGATCAGAAAGAAACCGTAGAGCGCGGCGCCGTAAGTTGCGAGCGCGGTCGCATAGCCGGCCCCCGCGACTCCAAGCTCCGGAAATCCGAACCTTCCAAAGATCAAAATGTAATCCAGAATCACGTTTAGGACCAATCCCACGAAGTTGATGCCGATCACGGTTCGTGTTTGTCCGAGGCCCGTGTAAAATCCGCTGATCGCCGCCACGAGCGCCGTCGGCAGCGCGGAGTAGGCGATCGCATTATAGTAATCGATTTCAAGCGGCTGGATCGCCGGCGAATGCCCGATCATTCCGAAGAACCAAGGGGACAAAAGATTCAAGGACAGAATCCCGACCCCGCCGATCAAGCTGACATAGATCGCCTGCCAAACGCTCGCACCGATCTTGGAATGCTCGTTCGCGCCGAAATACTGCGCGACGAACGTGATCACGTAGTTCGCGGTTCCCTGAAGCAAGGCCATCGGAACCCAAAAGACGCCCATCACCGCCATTGCGGCGCCAAGAGCTTCGGTCGAGTACATTCCCAGAAAAACGCGATCGATCGTGAGCTGCAGATTCCAGAAGCTGTTCGCGACAATCAAGGGCCACGCAAGAACGAGGATCTGCTTCCACCGGGAAAATTCGGTTTTATTCATCGAAGTAGAATCTCACGGATTTTGGGCACGCGCATCTTGAAAAAGGTCTCCGAATTGCAGTCGCGTTCCTTCCGAATAGGAGGACGACCATGCCCCAAAGAATGACCGACAAACCCCAAACTCACCCCAGCGCGAACATAGGTAAGCATTCGCTCGCCGACGATCCCAACCATCGCACTGCCGCCGACTACAAAGATCTCGTACGTATGTTTCGCGAACGATTCACTATAAACGAGTTACGTGCGATGCCCATCGTTCCGGCCGGTACGCCCCTAAAGGATCAGGCCGTTTACATCGACCTCGCCGCTCGCGATAGCGGACCGGTGACGGCGCATGACGGAGTCGCCGCAAGGGCGGACCAATTCCTCGTGCCGAAGAATGAGGTTCCGTACGATCTTTGGAACCGACTGCTGGATTGAGTACCGTCTAGGTAGTATTTCCCTCGCGTAGCCCGTGAGAAGCATCCGGCGTAAATCTGTACGAGATTTACCAAAGGAGCTCTTATGGCAACGCCGTTAATGAGTGACTCAGGAACCGGGTTCCAAAGGCGATGGGAAATCAATCCCGTCTTTTATTACATCGTTGGCGTGGGAATCGTTGCATTTCTAATTTGGTACTTCGCGATTCGGAACTTTGAAGGAGTGGTTCCGGCGACGTCTATAAATTACGACCCGAAGCCGAACGCGGTGGAAGTGGACTTGAGAAGCACACCGCCACCTCCGCCCTCCCAAAATCCGTAGCTCCGACGTTTGTTCGGGACGCCGGAGCGGTATTTCTAGTGCGCGGACGCGCTCGAATTCAATACGCGAATCTTTTGGCGGACGGACTGCAAGGTCTGTGCGAGCGAGTCCGCGTTCGACTCAAGCGTTTTGATTTTTAGGTTCTGGGCTTCTTTACGAATGTTCTGCGACTCTTCGATCAGCGGATCGAATAGGGCATCCATCTCCTGTAGGCTCGCAGTGAGTTGCTTGCGGTCTTCGTCCGTGTACTCGCTGTCCTCGGGTTTCTTCAAAGCGCTGATTCCTTGATTCAAAATCTGAACTTTCGCACTCAGCGCGCGGAAGCGATCCCAAACCCCCTGCTGGGTAGCATTCATTCCGCTGAGTTCCTCGGCGCGGCGGGCGACTTCGGCCGCGACCCTCTCGGCGCGCGCGCGAGCTTCATTTAAACTTGTGGATAACTTCGTGACTTCGGTGGATACGCCTTGGCCGTACTCGGAAAAACGCGCGAGGAGTTTGCGCATCTGATCCTGATCCGATTCGCTATTGAGCGACATCGAAACGATCTTCTCTCCCAAACGCTCCAATCCGGCGAACTGCTCGTCGAGCGCCAGCACGGATTGAACCAATGCCGATTTGGTGGATTCAGTTTTAGACATACGCGTCACTCCCTCTTAAAACCCCGTTCATAGCCCGCAATAGGACCAAAGTCCAACCGTTACGGGATTTTCGAAAAATGCCGAATAGAAATCATGGGTTTATGGAGTTTGGTTCTATGGTCTTTTCTAGCGAACGCCGGCGAAACCGCGACGGGCGGGGGCACCGCCTCGCCGACTCCCCCGCCGGTTGGCGGAATCGAAAACATTCCGGTTTATAAAGCGCTCACCTGCATTCAGGCTTCGGCACCGGACACCTTATTTCACAACCCGAACAAGAACCTCGCCGATTGCGTGATCCGTCAGTTCGCGCCGGCGCTGCAGGTCTCGATTCGCGAGCGGACGATGACGAATACCGAGATCTCGCTCTTCATTTCGTCGGCGATCGAAGAGTCGCGATTTTTCACTAAGCTCGTCGAGACGCGAAATCTTTCGACCGGCCCGCAGTCGGTGTGCGGATCGCGCGAAGACTCGATGACGAACCTCATCGAGGCGTTGGACGGCAAAGCGAGCGCCACCGGCACAACCGTTTACGCCGGCAACAACGTGGGCCAAGGGATTCTGCAGATTACGGGAATGGACAATCGGATTTCGGCGCTCGATGCGCTCGTTCAGAGATTTCGCCTCGGCCGCCGCCCCGATCAGGTCGAATGGAAAACCTATTGGGAATTTCCCTACGGCGACAACCCCAAATATCAAATCGGCCCGCGTGAATCCAACCCGAAAGTGCTCGCCGCGTTTCGCGATTGGTACAGAACGAACTACCGTCCCGGACAGGACATCGACGTCTTCGGGCTTTATACCGCGCCCGAGTTCATGTCGATGCCGAACATTCCACTAACGGATGCGAAGGTCGGCGAACGCGGAGCCTTCGGCGCCGAGCAAGACTCGAGCTACCTTGTGACCGAAATGGCGATGTACTACTGGCACAACCGCTGCCGGGGCGAAATGGCGAAATACGCCGCGAACCACATGTACAGCGGACGCTACGACCCTTCGACTTACGGAACTCCGCAAGGCCGTATGATTCGGGCGGCGATGAAGTGCGTGAAAGGCAGCGACAGCGACACGAATAGCTTGTATCGCCGCCAAGATTGGTACAATTTATCGAAGACCTGCGTGGATAAATACATGGAGAATCTGCCGGGTAACTGACGAGGTCTTCGCGTGTTCGAAATTCTGGCGAGCTCTTTCGCGCTCGTCGCGCTCAGTGAGATGGGCGATAAAACTCAGCTCTTGGCATTCTCACTGGCCGCGAAATTCAAACAACCCTGGATGATCATGGCGGGAATACTGGTCGCGACGCTCGCCAACCACGCGCTCGCGTCGTCGCTCGGAGGTTGGATCTCGGCGAACGTCGATCCTCGATTAATGGCGATCATCCTTGCGATTACGTTCTTCGCTTTCGGTATTTGGACCTTGAAACCCGACACGCACGAAGACTCGGGTGAGGCGCCTAAGTACGGGGCGTTCGTCACCACGACAATTCTGTTTTTCCTCGCCGAGATGGGCGACAAGACCCAGCTCGCGACCGTCGCGCTGGCGGCAAGATTCCAATCGGTGATTTTGGTGACGGCCGGAACGACGCTCGGGATGATGGTGGCCGACGGTCTTGCGGTTCTGCTCGGCGATCGCCTCGCTCACCGCGCGCAGAGCCGGTGGCTTCGCTGGGCGGCGGCCTCGATTTTTTTCCTGTTCGGCGCGCTCTCGGCGCTGAGCGCACTTAGGATGGACTGATGTCGCTTGCGACCGGGTTCACATGGACTCATAAGGACATCACGCTCGTCGGGTTCTCGCTCGCGGGAATCACCACGAGCGTCGCGTTCCCCGCGGCCGACGTGTGCTTTGATGTCGGACAGGGACTCCCGTTCCAAGTGCCGATCAGGAACATCGCGCTCACGCACGGGCATCTGGATCACGCGTCCGGGCTGCCCTACCTGCTCGGGCAAAAAGCGATGCACGGAGTTCCTGCGCCCAACATCTACATGCCCCGCGCGCTCGTCGAGCCGATGAGCGAGATCTTGCGGCTCTGGGCTCGCATCGAGGACCACACGTACGACTACAACCTCGAAGGAATCGGCCTCGGGGACGAGCGCGATCTTAAGGGCAAGTACTTCCTGTCGCCTTTTCGAACGCATCACCGCGTGGACTCGCAAGGGTACACGGTTTACCTGCGAAAAAAACATTTGAAGCCTGAGTTTCGCGGTCTCTCCCACCAAAAGCTCGGGGACGCGCGCCGGGCGGGAGAAACGATCGACGAGGCGTTCAACGAGCCCGTCGTCTCCTTCACGGGCGACACGAAGATCGAGGCGCTCGAGAACGACGACGTCCGCCGCAGCCGCGTGGTCATGATGGAATGCACGTACTGGGACGAGCGCAAGACGGTCGCGAACGCGCGCGAGTGGGGGCATACGCACCTCGACGAAATCTTGCCATGGCTCGACCGGCTCTCGTGCGAAAAATTATTGCTGATTCACTCTTCGGTTCGCTATTCGGCGAACGATCTTCGCCGCGTGCTCGCCGAAAGGGTGCCCGAGCCTCATCGCGATCGCGTCGAGCTCTTCCCGCGCGACTAATCCGGTAGGGGAATAAACTCGGTCTCGCCCGGCACCATCGGAAACCGGCCTTCGCGCCAGAGGCGCTTGGCATCCTCGATTTTCTCCTTTGAGCTCGAGACCAAATTCCACCAGATATGTCTGGGTGTCGCGATCGGCTCTCCGCCCAGTAGGACGAAGTGCGCGCCGGCGCTCACGCGCATCGTGCCCGCCTCGCCCTGGCTGAAGAACGCCATCTGAAAAGCGCCCAACGACTCGCCGCCCGCTTCAACGCCGCCGTCGATCACGTACGCGCCGAGCTCGACTCCCGCTCGCGCGGGAATTTCGAACGCGAAGTCCCGCTTCGCTTTGATTTCGCAAAACAGAAGCGGCGACGTGGTCGTCACCGGCGATCTCATACCGAACGCATCGCCCGCGATCAGCGTCAGCGTGCGCTCGGGCGAATCGTCGACCGGAATCCCGTCGCGCTCGTAATGTTGGAACGACGGCTCGCAATCTTCCTTTTCGTCGGGAAGCGCGACCCAGAATTGGAGCCCGTGAAGCTCGCGAGGCTTGTCGCGATCGTCATCGTGCGCGCGCTCCGAATGAGAGATGCCTTTCCCCGCCGTCATCCAATTCACTTCGCCGGGAGTGATCGCGGCCTGACTGCCGAGCGAATCCCGATGCATGATTCGACCTTTAAATAAGTACGTGAGCGTAGAGAGACCTATGTGCGGATGCGGTCGCACGTCGACGTTTCGCCCAGCGGGAATCGCGAGCGGTCCCATATGATCGAAAAATACGAAGGGCCCGACGTTCCGGCGTGCGATTTGGGGAAGTACGCGGCGCACTTTGAGTCCGCCGCCGAGCTCGTGGTCTTTGCCTTTGAGTATAAGCATGAATCTTTTTAACGCCTAAACGAGCCAGCGTCTAAGAAAAAACAAGCACGTATTCGCGAGCCCGAACGAGAACGTACCCCACGCCATATCGACTAGAGCGAACTTCAGCGGATAATTTTTGAGAATCGCGAGGTTGGTGAAATCGTAGATTCCGTAAATGCAGAGGCCGAGCAACGCTCCCGAAAGCGCGCACTTCCAGAGCGAGTCTTCCTGAATGAAGGGCGCCGCGAAGGCGGTCAGCGCGATCGCCATCAGCAGATACACGAGCGCGGCGGGCGCCTTGAGAGGCGCGACTTCCCCACCTTGCAAGATCGCGATCTCTTGAAGTTGACGATCGTTAAAGGGCTTTGCGATATGGCCGAGCCAGATGTAGTCGAAAGCGCCGAGCAGAATGATGGAGGCGACAAAAGTTTTCAGGTAAAAGCTCATGCCGCCCCCTTCAGATTAAGCGTGCACGGTCGTTTCGGCCTGCGCGCTCTCGAAATGCTCGCCTTCGGCGAACTCCTCGATCATTTTCTCGCAAAACGCGGGAATGTCATCGGGTTTGCGGCTTGTCACCAATCCGTGGTCGACGACGACTTCGCGATCGACCCAAGTGGCTCCGGCGTTCTCAAGATCCGCTTTCAGCGAGGGCCACGATGTCACCGTCTTGCCCTTCACGTAACCCGCGTCGATCAGCGGCCACGGACCGTGGCAAATGGCGGCGATCGGTTTTCCGCGCGAGGTGAACGACTTGATGAACTCGACCGCCTTTTCGTTCATGCGAAGCTTATCGGGGTTCATCACGCCACCGGGAAGCATGAGCGCGTCGAACGCCAGGCCATTCGTGTCCTCGAGGGAGAGATCCACTTTGCAAGTCTTTCCCCAGTCGGTGGCCTTCCAGCCTTTGATCTTGCCGTCTTTCGGAGAGACCACCTTCACGTCCGCCCCGGCATCCTCCAACGCTTTTTTAGGTTCAAAAAGTTCCGATTGCTCGAAGCCGTCTGTGGCAAGAATGGCCACCTTCAGGCCTGAGAGTTTTTTAGCTCGCATATGCTCCTCCTCAGGTTTGCTTCATGCTAAAATTGCAATCGGGGCTCCAGTTCTGCTAAACTGGGTAAACCATGAGCCACTAATCTCTCCCGCCTTAATTATCGTTACATTTTCCTGACAGAACCCAGTTTTACGCCCGGAGTCCAACCGATGATTCAGAATCTCTGCGTCCAATTCCACCCCTATTTCCTTTTTCGCAGAGGTTTTAATGAAGATCGTAAGATGGATCGTCGCCGCGTTCCTTCCCTGGGCCGCGGTCGACACCGAGTTACTTCGCAGACGTAAAAGCCCGCTCGCGCGCGGGGAGACGATAGAGCTTGAGATCGCCGGCGACCGCGAGGTGAAACGCGTTCGGCGAAAGCGGCGAAGCGTAATCCCCATCGGATATCGTCACGCCGAAAAGCCCGTGCGGCGAAAAGTGAATCACACGAGCTCGAAGTCCCGCGACGTGCGCGACTCAAATCAAAGAATGATTCGGAGGAAGTTTAGTAACATGTAGAGCCAAAAGACGATTATGTACTGACGTCTTTTCGAATGATGTTTCGCCGGCGCGGAATAGGTGCCATAGTCCG
>CAYPFC010000063.1:0-13986 GCA_964409815.1 uncultured Pseudobdellovibrionaceae bacterium | reverse complement strand
TCGAAGCGGCGTACAAAGAGGATTTTACGGGCTACCCGCTCGTTCGCTTCGGTCGCGAGGTCTCTCGCCTGGCGAAGCTGAGCCCGGTGATCGGCACGCCTTACACTCATATTTCGTTCGAGCTCGTGGGGAATAAGCTCTACGTGTTCTCGGTGATCGACAACTTGATGAAGGGCGCGGCCAGCCAAGCGGTTGAGAATCTCAACCGCGCGTTGGACCTCCCGCTCTCTTTCACCCTCGTGGGAGAAAACTAGAAATGTCACCTGGACCAGGACTTCAAAGGACGATCCTGCCTCTCGGTTTTTCGGCAAGCGGAGTGAACTGCGGCGTGCGCCGTTATCGCCCCGATGTCGGATTGATTTATACCGATAAGGACTGCGTTGCCGCCGGCGTATTCACTCAGAATGAGATGAAGGCCGCGCCGATTCTTCATTGCATGAACTTGCTTCCGTCGGACAAGGTCCGCGCGATCATCACGAACTCCGGCCAAGCGAACGCCGCCACCGGCGGTTTGGGCGTCGAGAACAACGCAAAGATGGCCGCGAGCGTGGCGCAAGCGCTGAACATTGAGCCGTCGCAGGTTTTGACGGCCTCGACCGGCGTGATCGGCGTTCAAATGGACGTCGAAAAGATCACCGCCGTAATTCCCGAGCTCGTCGAGCGCGCGACCGACGTCGCCGAGAATTTCGCGTTGGCGATTCTCACGACCGACCTCGTGCCGAAGTCCGTGACGACGACCGTGAAGCTTTCGGGCGGAACCGTTCGTCTCACCGGCATTTGCAAAGGCTCCGGCATGATCCACCCGAACATGGCGACCATGCTCGGTTACGTTCTTACCGACGCGAAACTCACGCCTAAGCAAGCGGACGAAATGCTCAAAGACGCGACCGACGTCAGCTTCAATATGATCAGCGTCGATGGCGATTCGTCGACCAACGACTGCTGCTTTATGATGGCTTCGGGCGAAACGAACATCGAGCTTTCGACGGACGCCGACTACGCGAAGTTCAAGAAAGCCGTCGTCGAAGTGATGCAGTTCCTCGCCCAGGCGATTGCGGCCGACGGCGAAGGCGCAACTAAGCTTCTGGAAGTGGAGCTTAAAGGGGCGCCGTCTTTGGAGCTCGCGCGCAAGGCGGCTCGTGGCGTGACGCTGAGCCCGCTCGTGAAGACCGCGATGCACGGTGAAGATCCGAACTGGGGACGTATTCTCTCGCGCCTCGGCGCCGAGCGCGTTCCGGCTTCGGCTCTGGCGAAAATGACGTTGAAAGTTCAAGGCAAGACGCTGTTTGAAAACGGCGCCCCCGCCGACTTTGACCGCAACGAAGTGAAAGCATTGTTAAAACAAACGAAGATCCACATCGAAGTGGACCTCAAGTCGGGCAAGGATACCGCGACCGCTTGGGGATGTGACCTTTCGAAAAAATATGTGGACGTCAACACGGAGTATTCATGATGAAAGCACCAAGAGTCCTGATTAAAGTTGGCGGCGCGGCTCTCACCGACGAGACGACCCTCAACTACGTCACCGAAGCGATTCAACAATACCGCCTCGACGGTCAGCGCGTGATCGTCGTTCATGGTGGTGGTCCGGCGATCAACTCCGAGCTCACCCGCCAAGGCATCGAATGGAAGTTTTTGAACGGCCAGCGCGTCACCACTCCCGCGATGATGGGCATCATTGAGTCCACGCTTTGCGGCCAAGTGAACAGCATGCTCGTGCGTCAATTCGCGGCCGCGGGAATTCCCGCCGTCGGTTTGAGCGGCGCCGATCACCGCACTCTCCTCTGCACGCCGCAGTCGGAGGAACTTGGTCTCGTGGGCGCGATCCAGCAAGTGAACTCGCTCTGGATCGAGGAGCTGCTGCGCGTGTCTTCGTATCCCGTTCCCGTGATCGCGCCCGTGGGCGTGGGCCTCAACGGTCAGGCGTACAATATCAACGCCGACTGGGCCGCGGCTCGCCTCGCGACAGCGCTGCAAGTGGATCAATTGATCTTTTTGACGGACCAAGCGGGCGTTCTCGACGCGAACAAAGAATGCTTCCGCACTTTGAGCGAGAGCCAGATTCACGCGTTGATCGAGGACGGAACCGTCCACGGCGGCATGATGACCAAAATGCGCTCGGTGCTTTACGCGCTGAACTCGGGAATCGGCAAAGTGCGCGTGATGAACGGCCGCGACGCGAGCTTCGCGTGCGTGAGCGAAACGTTCGGCACGTCGTGCGTTTTGGATTCGACGCAGATCACGAATCAGAGAGTGGAAGCCTATGCTGCAGTTTAAATCGAACCACTTTTTGACCGGCGAGGAGCTCACCCAGCGTGAGCTTCAAGCTTTGATCGAAGGCGCCGAAATGCTGCGCAAACGCCGCGGCGTCGAGGTCAACGAGACCCTGAAGGGAAAAACCGTCGCTTTGATTTTCGAGAAGCCATCGCTTCGCACGCGCGTGTCGTTCACGGTCGGCGTTCAGGAGCTCGGCGGTTACGTGATGGAGCTCTTGAGCTCGCAGCGTAAATCGGAAGATCCCGAAGACACGATTCGCGTTCTTCAGGGCATGGTTCACGGCGTGATGCTGCGCACGTTCGAGCACGAAACGCTCGAGCGCATGGTTTCGAAAGCCACGATTCCCGTGATCAATGGATTGAGCGACTCTCACCACCCCTGCCAAGCGATCGCCGATCTGCTCACGATGTACCAACGTCACGGGAAGCTGAAGGGTTTGACGTGCACGTACATCGGCGACGGCAACAATGTGTTGCACTCGCTTCTGTTGCTCGCGCCGTTCGTCGGCGTGAACGTGAACTACGCGTGCCCTAAGGGCTATCAACCCGATCCCGCGATCGTTGAGCGCGCGCAAGCGCGAGCCGCGCGCGGCGGCGCGAAAATCACGGCGTTCGAAAGCGCCTCCGATGCCGCGAAAGGCGCCCACGCGCTTTACACCGACGTATGGACCAGCATGGGTCAGGAAAAGGAAAACGCCGTCCGCCTCAAAGCGTTCAAGGATTACCAATTGAACGCGAAGCTGCTGGCGAAAGCCGATCCCTCGTGCATCATCATGCACTGCTTGCCGATGGTTAAGGGTCAGGAGATCACCGAGGACATGGTTGAGCACCCGCGCTCGGCGCTATTTCAGCAGGCCGAGAACCGTCTGCACGCGCAGAAGGCGCTCATGATCGGACTGTTCAACGTGAAACAGGCCCGCCACGTGAAGAGAGTCGAGTTGTCCCATGTCGTCTAGACAGTTGCCCGAATCCGTTCAGCGTCTGAATACGCTCCGAGAGCTCTTGTTCTCGGGCGCGATCAGCACGCAAGAAGAGATCGTCGAGGAGATGCACCGCCAGAAATTCACGGTGACTCAGTCGACGATCTCGCGCGATCTTCGCCGCCTAGGCGCGGTGAAAACGACGGACTCCACTGGCCGGACGGTCTACCGCATGCCTGAGGAGGTTTCGGCGCCGGTTCCGATCGCTCCGACGGGATTTCGCAATCTCATCGTCGACATCGAGCACAACGGCTCGATGATCGTGATCCACACGACGCCGGGCTCGGCCTCGCTGGTCGCGGCCCAGCTTGATCACACCCGCCCCGAGGGCATTCTCGGTACGATCGCCGGCGACGACACGATCTTCGTGGCGCCCGCGAGCGCGACGCCGAAGAAAATCGAGCAGACGATCGCGGCGATCGTTAAGCAATTCTCTTAAAATTATTCGAGCGGCAGGAAACGAATGATTTGGTGGTGCAGTAGCTCCGGCGACGCAAGCGTCACCGCCGACGTCTGAGACGCGTCGAACAGGGGCACCCAATAGTTGATTCCGCGCGGGCTGCCTAGGAAATCCCAGAACATTTTCGGATTGCCGTTTGTCGCAGTGCTGACCGCGTCGCTAACGAAATCCCGTTGCAGGAAGTGCATATCGACCCCGTGGCGCTGCTCGCCGAAGGGCTTATCGAAGAAAGGTCCCTGACCGACGGCATCTCGGAATCCCGCATTCGAATCGGGCTTGGCCGTCGCGGTGACGCCCGGATGCCGGCTTTCGCTGACGATTGTGGAGATATTGCCTTCTCCACGGGCCCTCGCGCGTCTCACCAAAACCCTGAGCGTGGCGTTGCGAGTGATCGTGCCTTGCTCGAGCGCCGCGAGCTCGGCGGGAATTCCGCGTGAGCGAATATCGGCTATCGAATCCTGAAGGAGCTTCGTCATGTACGTTTCGAACGCCGCCTTGTCGTTCAACCGATTGTATACGGCAAGCGTCGCGTTTCGGATCTCGGCGGGCTGGTAGCTCAATCGCGTTTGCATCGTTCGGATCTGTGTGTCCGAAAGCGATCCGCCGGCGTTGCGGCCCCAGGGTATGTCCTCGATCCGCGCGACCTTCGGATCGAACGCTTGCCCGTCGAAGCGACGGAACGCTTCTTCGAGGCGCCCTCTCAGTATTGGCGAAACGTCGGGAAACGCGGCCGCGATGTCGACGTTCAAATTTCCGCGCGGAGGAGTGATGGGCGCAAAACCGTTGGCGCGATCGACCGCGGGAGGAGGATACCTGGGAGGCACCGCCGAGGCGACATCGTCCGCCACTTGCACACCCGCCTGAGCGACGTCGTCGGCGACGGATGCAGCGCCATCGGCTACCCCCGCGGCGAGATTGTCGGCGGTGGAGAGAAGGCCGTGCGCGGAGGCCGAAGCCGCGTGGAAGACTTGGAACGCGCCTCCGGCGAGACCGATTCCAGCAAGACCCGCGGCGAGGATGTACCCTTTCGCCGCGGCCGTTCGAGCTTCGTATTCCTCGCGGCTTCCGCCTTGGAGAACGCCGGCATAAAGTAGGCGCGCGGCGGTGGCATTGTCGCTGGCCGCGATCACAGAGGAAGCCGCTTCCACGGCTCCGGCGGCGAGACACCCGGCGATCGCGAGCCCCGCGGTAAAAAACGCGGCTCCGATGCAAAGTCCGGCCGCCGTGAGCCCGATTCCCAGGTTGAGCATGTCGCGGAATTTCTGCGTGCTGCGAAGCTGTTCCATGAGCGCGTTGAACGCGGGACAAAGATCCGGGCGTTGCGAGATCACCTGGCTCACGCTGCGGCTGTAAAACAAAAATCCGAGCGCGGCCTCGTCGGGAGGATGTGAAATGCGGAGCGTGCTCGCCCAGCGCATTTCCGCTTGGAGCTTCTCGCGATATTTTGCGTGGCCCGCGCGGATGTCTGCCGCGGTCGGTTCGGCTTTCGTGACGTACATGAGCCACGGGTTTTGTTGCATCACCATCGTTTCGTACCCGGTCGCCGCGTTCTTTTGAATTTGCTTTTGAATTTCAAGTTGAAGGTCGCCGACTTCGGAGGCGACCGGGACCGTCGCGTTCATACCGAGACTTTCGATCTCGGGAATGCGCCGGTTGATAAGCTCCCGAATGCGTGATTCGGCCGCCTGCTTCTCGGACGCGAGCGCGCGGCGCGCGAGCTCGTGCTCCCCTTCGGTCAGCGGCTCGGGAGTCACTTCCATTCCGGGCGCAAAAATAATTCTCGAAGGGAGAACCCACGTCAGCCCCGTCCGGCCGCTCCCGAGATCCTCCAGCGATCCCTCAGCGGTGTCGATCTCGACTTTTTGAATCGCCAGGAGCAGGCGCATCTCACGCACCGTTTGCACGCCCCGATTCACCTGCTCGTCGTTGAGATCGCGGGTGAGCTCCGGCAATCGGCGGTTGATCGAGTCCTGACGAATAAGATCGAGGAGCTGCGTTTGCTGTGCCGGTGTCGCCGAGGCGCCTTTTCCTTCGCAAGACACGCTCGCTTCGGCGCCCGCTAAGATCGCGTCTGAAGAGGCTGCGAGCCCGTCGCTGCCCAAATCGCAATTTTCCTCGGCAACGAGGTACTGAGTGTGCAACGTGAGAAGAATCAATAGACCCTTAATCACTTTTGCGCGCGTAGATTTTCGAAGCCCGAGCCGCATATTGAAACTGCTTCCTTGCCTCCTATATATCGGCTGTCTCAATATGAAACTTTAGGCTGTTAAGTGCCTGAATTTCCCAGGCATTACTCAATTTAGATACGGCTTCCACCAGGCTGCCGAGGTGTAGGCGGAATTCAGTACGACGATCTCGCCGAGCACGGGGGTCACCAATGGGATCGAATGGTCCGTGGCCAATTTGGAGATTCGCTCGATCGGTTCGAACCAAGAATGGGACGAGAGACTAAACATTCCCCAATGAATTGGAAAATACCGCCGGCCCCTGAGGTCCCGGTAAGCCTTGATGGAGTCCTCAGGAAGCAAATGAGACTCCGGCCACAAGGCGTTGTACTGGCCGCTCTCGATGAAGGCGAGGTCAAATGGCCCGAGCTTGTCGCCGATTTCCTTGAAGTGAATGTCGTATCCCGAGTCTCCGCTAAAGTAAATTCGCCGGCCGCGCTCTTCGATCACCCACGATGCCCAAAGCGATTTGTTATGACCGGTCAGCGCGCGCCCCGAGAAGTGCTGGGCCGGAGCCGCGGTAAATTTCAGTTTTCCGAACTCGGTGGTTTGCCACCAATCCAGCTCCGTGATTCGCGACCCGGCGATCCCCCACTGTTTCAAATGCGCGCCCACGCCTAGCGGAACGACGAAGCGGGTCTCTTTATCGTGAAAGTAGCGAATGGTGTCCGTGTCGAGATGATCGTAGTGATCATGTGAAAGCACGACCACGTCGATGCGCGGAAGCGATTCAGGGAGCGCTACGGTTTTTCGAAAGCGCCTCATCATAAATCCGTAAGGACCGGTCGATTCGCTCAATACCGGATCGAGCAAAACGTGCGTTCCTCCCAAGTTGAGGAGGAGGCTCGAATGGCCGAACCAGATAAGCTTTATGTCTTCCGATGCCTCCTGAAACTTCGCGAAGTCGGGCGCCACGCCGGGAAGCTCGAAATCCGGCTTGGCGTCGCTCGATCCGCCGAAGAGAATCTTCCAGATTCCCGAAAAGCTTCGAACGCGTTTGTTCGTGGCCTCCATAATATCCGGGCGACGATTTACGAAAATCTCTTTCTTGGGGTCGTAGTGGGCCGACGATTTGAATTTCTCGCTCTCCTCCTGCGAAGGAAGCTTCCCGAATCGCGACGAACAGCCGGTGAGCGCGAGCGAGCCAACAATTAAAAATCGGGAGAGCATGGATGGATTATACTTTAGATCTTTTCGCTTTCAATCTCTCGCCGAGCCATATGCGCTCGTGGCTGGACGGCTCACGTTCCCGCAAAAAGCGCTCGCAAATCCTTCAGAAATTTGATCTCCGACCGTTTGATATAGCCTTCAGCTTCAATAATGTTGAGATAGACGTACATTTTTGCCGTTTGATAAGCCTTGCGCCAACCCGGAACCACTCGTGTGTGAGGGCGATACAGCCAGAACTTATTTTTTATCCCCAGAATCGCCTTCAATTGAAGCGCGATTTCACCCGTGAGCTCACGAATGAAACCTCCCCACGCGCTTCTGCGCGGTATCTTCACCAACATATGAAGATGATTTCCGACGTTTGCGTACTGATAGATCTTAACGCCATACTTCCGCGCGCACCTGTCTACCGCCGCATCCACCAAAGCAAAAGTCTTCGGCAGCCTCATGCCGCTCTTCACCGCTCTCAACGTCAACAATATCGGAAGCTTTGAATCCAATGGCCGCTTCGTCTTCGGATTCCCTCTAAGCAAAGAGCCACCAAAGACCAGCGCCGGTCTTCCCAAACCCTCAAATTCAAACTGCTTTCTTCTACTCATCGGGCGTGACTATACCCATCGCTCCCTGATTTTCAATGCACATTCGTGAACAAATTTTTCCGACACGTGACGTGCGTCTCCGATTTGCTGATCGCGGTTACGCGACGCCCGTCCGTCCATGAGAGGGCCTTCCTGCCGCGCATCCGCGCGCGGCAGTCCCTGAAGAGTGGGGGCGATTTGTGAGTTTGAGGAAAGAGAAGGAGGAGAAACGATCGAATGAGGAACGAGCTTCACCGGACAAACAAACCGACCGCGCGAAAGTCTGAATCCCGGCACTTACCCCTCTAAAAATCTCCGCCCTTTTCACCGTCACGACGCCGTGGACGGCGGCGGGATAGCCCTCTCATGGACGGACACATCCCGCGTGAGCAAGATCCGCTCGTCGGAGCCGGAGGCCGCGCACACAACATCATTCCAAGCCAATTTACTCGCGCAGAGCCGTTCGGGGATACATTCGCTGAGGAGACTCGAAGAATTTGTAAACCACCGCGCGAAGCTCCTCGAAACTCTTCGCCCGGGTCGCCGAAGCAAAGAGACTATGTCCGAACTCGAGCCATCCCGTGGTCATTCGAAGATAGAAACGAAAGCGCGTGAACCCCGCCTCGAACGGGAAATGCCTCTCGAGCTGCTCCAAAAAATAAATCGCGGCGCGCCCGAACTCCGCGCCTTCGTCCTCGCCCGTCGAGGGCGCTCGCCCCTCGAATCCCGGCGGCGGCGCGAACCCGAGCCTCTCGCCCACCTGCCACAAAAGCCACGGCCTTGCCGCGAGCGCGCGACCGACCATCACGGCGTCGCACCCGCTCTGCCCGAACATGGCGAACACGTCGTCCACGCACTGAACATCTCCGTTACCGACGACGGCCATCTTCACGGACTCGCGCACGACCCGAATCTGCTCCCAATCGGCGGCACCCCGCCTTTTCATGTGACCCACGCGCGGATGCAAAGTAATCCACTGCGCGCCGGCGTCCTCCAGCCCGCGCACGAACTTGATCAAGTACTCCATGTCGTTCTGTAAACCCGCACGCAACTTCACCGACACCGGAACGCCCGCATGGCGAACGGTCATCGCGACGACCTCGGCGGCATACGCAGCGTCGCCCATCAGCGCCACGCCATAGTTGTGCTTCAAGGCTTTTTTCACCGGGCAGCCCATATTGATGTCGATCCCCGCCGACCCCCAATCAACCAACCGACGTACGGATTCGGCGATCGGCTGCTCTTCGTTGCCTAAAATCTGCGGGACCAGAGGCGACTCTTCGGCATCGCGAAGCGTTTCGAACGTCGACCCGAGCTCTTCCTTAGGCAGTCGCCACGACGATAGCATCTCGGTCGGCCAGGGCGTACGCGCGCCCTCGGGCAGATACCGGCGCACCATCGCCCGCAAAGCGACGTGCGTGAGACCCACCATCGGCGCCAGGCAAACGGGAAAGTTCACTTGGCCCGGCAAAATGGGTCGCTGGAGATAGTTGGCACCGGCTGTCATACGCATTTGCCATAACCCAAACTTGAGCAAAGCGCCACGAAACGATATGGTGACGGGGTGATAAAACCGCACATTGGAATTTTGGGTGGCGGCCAACTGGCCCGTATGCTTGCTTTAAGCGCCCACCCGCTCGGCCTCAACACCTCCATTCTCACCGCGAACGCCTCGGATCCCGCCGCCCAAGTTGTCGGCCAAACGATGCTCGGCTCGCTTTCGGATGAGGCCGACCTGCGGAAATTCCTTGGGGGCGACCTCACCTCGCTCACCTTCGAGAGCGAGTTCGTCGACATCGAGAAAGTATCCGCGTGCTTGCCGAAATCGGTTTACGTCTTTCCTTCTTTGAAAACGATCGAGCAGATTCAAGATCGCCTGACGCAAAAACGCTTACTCGACCGCTTCAAAATCCCCACCAGTCCTTGGGTCAGTGTGGAACATAAGAAAGATCTCACGACCGCGTACGAAAAGTTCTCGAGCGGATTCGTGCTCAAGCAGCGGCGCTTCGGCTACGATGGGTACGGAACGTTCGTGATTAAGGGCGAACCGAATCCCTTGATTCTCCAGCGCTCGAATCACGGTTTCATTGCCGAAGCCTTCGTGGATTTTAAGCGCGAGCTTGCGATTTCGCTCGTTCGCACGCGCAAGGGCGAGATCCTCACGCTTCCGCTCGTCGAGAGCGTTCAGGAAAACTCGCGTTGCTTTTCGGTACACGGGCCTGTCCGCCATAAAAACTTAAAAGCCGTCGTCGCCGGCGTAACGAAAATGATGAACGCGCTCGATTACGTCGGCATTCTCGCCGTCGAGATGTTCGATACGCCCAATGGATTACTGGTCAACGAGCTCGCGCCTCGCGTGCACAATTCGGCCCACTACTCTCAGGACGGGCTCGCGTGCTCGCAGTTCGAGTACCACCTGCGCGCGGGTCTCGATCTGCCGATCCCGAAAGTCGAGCTGAAAGCGCCCGGCTTCGCGATGGTCAACCTGCTCGGCGAAGGCAAAAGGCAGCCGCGGCTCTCGTACGCGAACAACGGACATTTGCATTGGTACGGCAAAACGGAAAACCGTCCCGGCCGCAAACTCGGTCATATCAACGTGCTCGCGTCCTCGGCGCGAAAGGCGCTCGAGAAGGCTCTAAAATGGAGAAAGGACTTTCAGTTATGAAGGCTCAGGTCGGAATCATTATGGGAAGCCAATCGGACGCGCGGATCATGAAGGAAGCCGCGAAGGTCTTGAAAACCTTCGGCGTGAAGTACGAAATGAAAGTCGTGTCGGCCCACCGCACGCCCGAGGACATGCAGACATACGCGAAGAACGCCAAATCGCGCGGACTTAAAGTCATCATCGCAGGTGCGGGCGGAGCGGCTCACCTGCCAGGAATGGTTGCCTCGCTGACTCCGTTGCCCGTAATCGGCGTTCCGGTCGCGCTTAAGAAGCTTCAGGGCCTCGACAGCCTGCTCTCCATCGCGCAAATGCCTAAGGGCGTGCCGGTCGCATCGGTCGCCATCGACAATGCCCATAACGCCGGACTGCTCGCGGTTCGCATGCTCTCCCTAGATGATCCAGCCCTTGGTCGCGCCGTTGAAAAGCAAATGCGCGCCATGAAAGCGAAAGTGAAGAAGAGCCAAGTCAGTTTAAAGAAGTTCCTCGCCTAGCGCTTGGTCCGGTTCGCGAGGCCGACCCGCCATCCCTATATAATTTGAAGGCCGAATCACCGAAGAGAATCTGACGGGTTAACTACGCGTTTTGATTCCAGTTGGAGTGAGAAATGGCTGATACCAAAGAAACGATTATCATCGCCGAAGATTCGCCGCCGAACCGCAAGATTCTCGCGCACCTTCTCGAGAAGCTCGGTTTTAACGTGATCGCGTGCGAGCACGGACAAGAAGCGTGGGAAGCCCTCAACAATCCCGCGAATACCGGCGTCGTACTGGTGATTTCGGACATCATGATGCCGACAATGGACGGACTCCAGCTTCTTCGTCAGATTCGCCAAGACGGCAAGCACAAAGAGATGCCCGTGGTCCTCGTCACCGCCGTCTCCGAGAAAGACTACATCGTGCAAGCGCGCGAGCTGAACGTGAACGGTTACATCCTGAAGCCCGTCACGTTCCAGCGCGTGACCAGCAAACTCCAGGAGCTTTTCCCCGCGAAATCGTTCCCTAAGATCGCCGGCTAAAAAGAGGCAAACATGGAAGCACGGCAGCTCAGCCAAGAAGTGATCGTTGCGAAGCTCGAGGAACTGCCGACGCTCCCCGCGATCGTTTACGAGCTAAGCAAAGTCATCAACGACCCGATGTCTTCCACGACCGACGTTGAAAAAATCATGACCAACGATCAAAGCTTAACCGCGAAGGTCTTGCGCCTCGTGAACTCCGCCTACTACGCGATTCCAGGCGGAGTGAACTCGCTTTCGCGCGCGATCGCGTACATCGGCTTCGATACCGTAAACCAGCTCGTGCTTTCCGCAAGCATCCTGAAAGCGCTCGAAACCAAAGGCCCTCAGCGCTACGACATGAATGAATTCTGGAAACACTCGATAGGCGTCGGCATCGCCGCCGAGACCATCGCGAAGTTCGTCAATCACCCGACTCCCGCGGATTTGTTCACCTGCGGTCTCGTTCACGACATGGGCAAAGTCGCGCTGTACACGATCGAGCAGGACACCATGCTCGCGATCATCAAGCACGCCGAAGAAAACGGCCTTAGCTACCTCGAAGCGGAGACGGCGCTGGGTATTCCGAGCCACACCCTGATCGGCCACCTGCTCGCGCAAAAATGGAAGCTTCCGCCCACGATCGGCGCGTGCATCGCGTATCACCACGTGAAGGATCTTTCGGCCCGCAACGGGGTCAAGGTGGACATGAATCGCAACGTCGATATCGTATTTCTCGCGAACCTCCTCACGCATGCGCTCAAATTCGGCAAATCGGGCCACGCTAAAGTCCACGGAGCGCCCAAGGAAGTTCTCGAGCGCTTGAGTATCAATCCGGAGAGAGACTTAAAAGCCCTTCTTACGGAAATTCGCGCGAGCCTCGATAAGGCCACGGAGTTCCTCCGCGTCCTCGGAGGCAATCAGTGAGTAAGTCGCTGCTTCCCCACCTTTACCAAGCGGTGGCCGAAGGCGCGATGTTCGGGATCGTTGTCTTCGATAAGTTCTCGGGCAATTGCTTGTTCATCAATCACATGGGCATCGAGCTCCTCGGCTCGGAAACTCCGCGCATGCACGGCCTCATCCCGACGATGGACAAACCGCCGTTCAAAAGTTTCAGCGAGGATCTTCTGCAACACGACGGCCTTTATCACGATATCGTGATCAATACCGCGAGCGGAATGTCGTTCATCGGGAACATCGGCATTCGCGTCCTCGAGGTCGATGGACATTCGGCCTACCTCTTGATGATGCAAGACGTGACCCTCCAGAAGAAACTGCAGCGCGAGATCATGGCCAAACAGACCGAGATCAAAGCGGCGTTCGAGGAGCTCCTGAAGCAGAACCGTCAGCTTCGCGATCTTGACCTCGCGAAGGACCGCTTCATCGCGCTCACCACGCACGAGCTGCGCACCCCTCTCTCGGCGATGGTGGCCTCGGCCGAGATCTTGAAACTCGGGCTATACGATACTCCCGATCAAATGCGCGAGTTCATCGATATGATTTACGACCAGGGACATTCTCGACTTCGCGAAAATTCAGGCGAACAAGATGGATTTCTATATCGAGCTCGAAGATCCCGCCGTCGTGACCGAGAATATCTTGCGCAACTTCGAAGGCATGGCTGAAACCAATCAAGTCATCCTCAAGTTTGAGCCGCCGGTCTCGCCCGTGAAGTGCTACTTCGACGAGCTTCGCCTGCGCCAAATCCTCTCGAACATCATCAATAACGCGATCAAGTACAATCGCCCGGGCGGACACGCGCGCGTTTACTTCGAAGAAAGCGCCGAATACGTCCGCATCCACGTCGAAGACACCGGCCCGGGAATCCCCGCGGATCAGTTCGCGAAAGTTTTTAACGAATTCGAAACCGTCGGTACGGTCGCTCAGCACCACAAAGGCACGGGCCTAGGGATGCCGATCAGCCGCAAGCTCGTCGAGGGCATGGGCGGAAAGCTCTTATTGAGATCGACCGTCGGAACCGGCTCCACATTCTGGGTCGAGATCCCGAAGAATAAAGTCCTCGCTGAGGAAAACTATCGTCCCCGTCCCGAAAAAATCGCTCCAGCCGCTTAAATCAGTACAGTAGGAAAGGCGCGCGCTCGTCCGCCCACGCCTCTTCGTCGCGCTTGAGCGACTCATCCCACTCTTTGGCCGCGGGCTTGGACTCCGCGACCCACTCGCGCAACATCGAGTTTCCGGACAAGATGTCGATGGGAAGAAGCTTCTCCTCGTACTCATAAGGAGGATTCCGCCAGATTTTGAAATCGGGATGCACGCGCTGAACGCCTTTGAAGAACAAGTTCACCAGGCGGTACGGGCGGAAAACCTTCGGGTTATAGAAGGGACCGTCAACGTGAACCTGGATCGCCGAAACGAGCTCCCCCTTGAACTTGTGAAACGTCGGCTCATAAAACGCCGGGCGAATCACGCAGCCTTCCATCCACTCCGGCGCGATCGCGGCCATCTCTTTCAGGATGCGCTCGATGTTCAATCCTGGGGCTCCGAAGATCTCGAGTGGAATCGTCGTTCCGCGCCCCTCGGAAAGATTCGTTCCTTCGATCAGCACGCTTCCCGGATACACGCCCGTGCACGAAACGCGCGGCATATTCGGCGACGGGTTCACCCACGAAAAGTTCGCGGG
>CAYPFC010000062.1:4036-14027 GCA_964409815.1 uncultured Pseudobdellovibrionaceae bacterium | reverse complement strand
AGACGGCGACTTCGTCCTCAAAGGGCAAGTGGTGTGCTGGCTCAAGGGCGACCTGGTCGGATTGCTGAAGGCCGAGCGCGTATCGCTGAATTTCCTCGGCCACCTGAGCGGCATCGCCTCGCTCACCCGCTGCTTCGTTCAGGAAGTTCAGGGCACGAAGTGCAAGATCCTCGATACGCGCAAAACCACCCCTCTGTGGCGCGACCTCGAGAAAGAGGCCGTGCGCGCGGGAGGCGGAACGAATCACCGCATGAACCTCTCGGCGGCGATCCTGATTAAAGAAAACCATATCCGCGCGGCCGGCGGCATGCGCGAGGCCATTCAGGCGATTCGCAAGAAATCCACCGAGCCTATCGAAGTCGAGTGCTCGACGCTCAAGGAAGTGGAAGTCGCACTCGGCGAACGCGTGCAGCGAATTCTGCTCGACAATATGTCCACCGAGGATATGAAACGCGCCCGCGAAATGATTCCGCTCGCGATTCAAGTCGAAGCCAGCGGCAACATGTCGCTCGAGCGCGTGCGCGAGGTCGCCGCGACCGGAGTCGACTTCATCAGCGTCGGCGCGCTCACTCACTCCGCGCCTTGCGCGGACTTCAGCATGCTTTTCGAGTGGCCGCTCATCGAGGATAAGAAGTGAGCGAGATCCTCTCGGTCGCCGACGCCACCGCCACTTGGGCGATGCAACGCCGGCTCGCGCTGGTCTCGGACGCATCGACCGGTTCCACCAACGACGACGCGAAAGCGGCCGCGCTCAACGAGGATTCCGAGCTCGTCGTGTACGTCGCCGCCCATCAGTCGAAGGGTCGCGGGCGCGGCGCCAATCACTGGCTCGACACCGGCGCGGGCGAGAGCCTGCTCTCGACGTGGTCCTTCCGCGCGCCCTCTCCGCCACAGGCGATCACCGGGCCGCGCGTGGGACTCGCGCTCTACCGGGCCGCGCACAAGATCTGGCCGTCGCTCGCCTGGTCGCTGAAGGCGCCGAACGATCTTTTTCTCAACGGCCTAAAGGTCGCCGGGCTGCTCGTCGAAAGCGTCACCGGCGGATCGGAGCACCGGCTTCTCATCGGGCTCGGGCTCAACGTGATCAATCATCCCCGCGCGTTCTCCGAAGCCACGCATCTGGCGGAAGCTCTCGGCGTGCGCCCTCAGGAGGGGGAATGGTTTCGCTTTTTGGACGAGCTGAGGTCGCAGTTCAAAATGGCGCTGCTCGAGATTGTTAAGCCTACGTTAAGCGAGGCCGCGCGCACGGAGCTCGCCGCCGCGCTGAATGCGAATCCGAAACGTCCATTCGAGGTTCAGCGGATTTCTCCCGAAGGAGATCTGCTCTTCCATGCTGGCAAAATCAGTTGGACTGATTTATAAATCCACTCATGGCATTATTGTATACTCCCGCCGCAGAAAGCGGATTTCAGTGCCCCGATTTCAAACTCCCGAGCGTCGACGGAAAATCGTTCTCGCGTGAGGATTTCGCCGGGGCGAAAGCGCTCGTCGTGATGTTCATCTGCAATCACTGTCCGTACGTTCAGGCGATCGAGCAGCGGCTGATCGATCTCGCGCGCGCCTACCGCCCGAAGGGCGTTGCGTTTGTCGGTATTTGCTCCAACGACGACCAAGAGTATCCGGAAGACGCGCCGGGAGAGCTCCTGAAGCGCTGGCGCGAAAAGAATTACGAATTCCCCTACCTCGTGGACGAGTCCCAAGCGGTCGCGCGCGATTTCGGCGCGGTCTGCACCCCGGATCTGTTTTTATTCGATTCGCGATTCCGCTTAACCTACCGGGGACGCTTGGACGACTCCTGGAAGAACCCGAAGCTCGTTCAGCGGCAGGAATTAAAAGCCGCCATAGACGCGGTGCTTGCGGGTAAGCCCGTAAATTCATTACAAAATCCATCCATGGGCTGCTCGATTAAGTGGAAATAGGTGACGAGTTCAAGAGTTTTTGATACGCCGCTTCAATGAAGCGTGCCCTAGCCCTAATGATCCTCTTGATGAATTTGTCTCCGGCAAATGCGATCGATGACCTCGACCCGTCCGCATGGAACTGCTCGATGACCGTGCGGGCGACAGGCGTGCCTTCGCACTTTCAAATTTACGGGCGCGACTCGTGGACCGGAACTTCAACCCTGTTTTGCCAGAAAGGCGTGTTCTCGCGCACGCCGAAAATGACCGTCACGTTCAACTCCTTCGGCGACGGCTTCGGCGCCGACGCCCGCTCCTCGCATACGTTCACGATCTCCCTTACGACCCAAAGCGACCCGTCGGACCTGAAAGCGCGCGTTTTTGTCGTCAACGTCGAGCCACCGGGCCCGTCGGGAGCCATTCGCTGGCCGTTCGCGACGGGATTGACGAGCGGTATCGTTGCGCTCGGCCGCGTGGACGAGAGCCGCGTCTTGCGCTCTTTGCAGCGCGGAACGCTTTACCTCAGGGACGCGCTCGAGTAGTCCTCTGGGGACTATGATTAAGAAGTTCATTCTTGCCGCCTTCATCACGCTCATCGGTTTCGCGATCTACCTGTACCTTTACTTGGGGGCGAACAAAGAGGTTACGCTCACGGTCGCCGAGCAAGGGCCGCTCGTTCTTTTGTACGCGGACCACGCGGGCGCGTATCACGAGATCGGAAAGAAAATCGAGTACGTGGAAAAATGGGCGCGGGAGAAGAGTCTTCCCTGTCGGCGCACCTTCGGCGAGTACCTCGACGATCCCAGTGCCGTCGATCAGGACCGCCTGCGAAGCCGCGGCGGTTGCGTGCTCGAGCAGAAGATCGAAGAGTTTCCCGAAGACATGAAGCTTGAGGAGAGACCGCGGCGGCGCTACGTGGTCGCGCGTTTCGAGGGCTCGCCCGCGATCGGGCCTTTCACCGTGTATCCGAAGGCCGCCGAGTATATCGAGACGATGCGGCTAAAAAGCGACGGTCCCGCGATGGAAATATACACCATTCAGGGCACCGCGGTGACCACCGAATTTCTCTTTCCCGTGGCGCCACCTCCCGCGCCTTGACCGTAAGCCTTCCCGGGAGGACTTTGAGGGTGTCCTAACGTGAAGGAGGATGAAATGAAAAAGATTATTTTGGCAGTGGTCCTGGCTCTCGGCGCTCCGCTCGCGCACGCGGATCTCTTGCTCGAGCCGTACGTCGGTTACTTTATGGGTAAATCGGATGACGGCACGACCAAAACCGATTTCGACGGTATGGCCTTCGGCGGCCGCGTGGGTTACCAAAACCTCGGGTTCATGGTCGGCGCGGATTACATGACCGGTAAATGGACGGACGACGACGACCCCTCGAACGACATCACTCCGAGCATGCTCGGCGTCTTCGCGGGCTACAACTTTCCGATCCTGCTCCGAGTGTATGGCGTATACGGCATCACGACAAAATCGAAAGTCGAGTCGTCGGGAAGCTCGTTTGAGCTCGAAGGCTCGTCGATCAGACTGGGCGTGGGCACGACGATTCTTCCTTTGGTCAGCGTCAACCTCGAGTACATGACTTCGTCGTTCGACGAGTTCGACGGCCAGGCATTGACTCCCGAGGTTAAGCAAACGGCATACGCGTTGACCGTCAGCCTTCCGTTCACGCTGTAAGCGCGAGCGGATATGGAGTACCGCAAGCTCGGCCGCTACGGCCTGAAAGTCTCGCGACTGTCTTTCGGTTCGTGGGTGACGTTCGCCAATCAGCTCGACGTGCGTAAGGCCCTCGACTGCATGGCCGCCGCCTACGATCACGGCGTGAACTTCTTCGACAACGCGGAAGTCTACGCCGGAGGCCAATCCGAGGAAGTCATGGGGCAGGTCCTCAAAAAAATGGACTGGCCGCGCTTGAAGTACATCGTCTCCACGAAATTCTATTGGGGCCTGAGCCAAGGCCCCAATCAACGCAACACCCTGAATAGAAAATATCTGATGCAGGCGATGGATGGTTCTCTGCGGCGCCTGCAGATGGACTTCGTCGATTTGGTTTATTGTCACCGGCCCGATCCGGAAACTCCCATCGAAGAGACCGTGTGGGCGATGCACGACATAATCTCGTCCGGTAAGGCGCTGTATTGGGGAACTTCCGAGTGGAGCGCGCGCGAGATCTTGGAAGCGTACGACATTTGCGAGAAGCACCACTTACGCAAGCCGGTGGTCGAGCAGCCGCAGTACAATCTATTCTGGCGCGAGCGCGTGGAGAGGGAGTACTTGCCCGTTTACGAGCGCGCCGGCATCGGATTGACGACTTGGTCCCCTCTGGCCTCGGGTCTATTGACGGGAAAATATTTGGGCGGAGTTCCCGCCGGCTCGCGGTTGTCGCAAGAGTCGATGGCATGGCTGCGCGAAGAGATGACCGAAGCCAAGACCGCTCAGGTGCGCCGGTTCGTCGATTTGTCGAAACAGTTCGATGCGACACCCGCACAGCTCGCGATCGCGTGGTGCCTGGCGAATCCTCATGTGTCCTCGGTGATCACCGGCGCGACGTCGCGTGAGCAGGTTTTGGAGAACATGAAGGCGTTTTTGTTGTTCCAACGGTTGGATTCGTCGTCATTGAAAGCCATCGAAGCCTGCTTCCAGTAGCGGCCAAAAGATACGTATCCATATGAAATAAAACGCGAGGACTTCCGCTGCGGCAGTGATCTGCGCCGGCCAAGCACTAGAGCGGAAGCAGGATCCCCCATTTGCGAGCTTTGCGCACGCACTCGCGATCAAGACCGCCGAGTACTTGCTCACGTTGTGCTGGCGTCAGCCGCGGTTTCTGACGTCCGTCCTCCCACGCTTGCACGCGCAGCTCTTGAATCCACGCGATCATCACTTGGCGCTCGAACGCCGGAAAGAGATGAATCGTGCGTGAGTATTTCACGTACACACGCCAGATCGCGGGCATAGTGTCCTTAAGAATTCCGCTGATGTGAAAGTAATCCGCGCGGACGCTTTCGTTGCTGAACGCGGTGGGCGTGAGGAAGAGCGCTTCGACTAGGTCGCGTGCGATATGCACGTTGATCCCGTATATGGCGTCGAGCTCGGCGCTCCACTCTTGTCTGTTCCTGGCGTACGCAAACGCCATCTTCCACGCAAGTGGGAGGCGGGAGCGGTACCCGGTGAGCTCGTTGAGCAGCGTTTCGCGGTAAATGTTCGCGTAGTTCACGACGAGCTTTTCGACCCAGCGTGGATTGTGGAACTCTTGCGTGCGGTTTGCGGTGGCGGCGATCGTAAGGGAGTAGATGTGCGCGAACAGCGCGCGGTGGTCGCCCGCTCGCTCGAGCGCGAGCGCGGCCGCGTAGATGTCGGAGGCGGCCTCGCGCGAGGTCGTGAAGGGTTCGGTCAGGCGGCTTGCGGCTCGGGCCGCCGCTGTCGCTGGGGGCGTTGCGCTCGCGTCCGCGAGGGATCCGAATATAAGTACGGGAAGAACAAGCATCCATGCTCGCATTTGGAAATTGTAAGGGATTTGCGCCGTTGCTTATACGGAGCTTAGGTCCAAGCCTGGAGTCACTACAACTGGTCCCGGGACCAGTCGGGTGAACGCGTGCGCGGGCGCGCTTAGATCGAATAAACAGCGAGTACTTCCGCTGCGGAAGCGATCGGCGTCAGTTTATCCGCAAGAATCTTATTAAGATCAGCCAACGTCTCGGTCAGCGACTTCGCTCGCGAAGACGAAATCGCTAAGTACGTTTTGCCCAGGAGCAGGCATTCAACTCAACTGTTAAGCCGAACGCCATCAACGTAATGATGAATCCGCAAAGCCGGACCATCGATTTAAACGTAAACGCCTTTTTTGATTTTCTCGACGATGACTTTCTCGAGAATTTGCGGATCTTTCGGATCGACGCTGAACACGGCCTGCTGTTCGCAACGCTTCTTCTCTTTCACGAGCCAGCGCAGGATGTCGGCGAGATCCTTGTTCTTCTTGTCTTGGAAGAACGGATCGTTTTCCAGGGCGTCTTTGGCCTTCTTCAAAGAGCGCGCCTCGGCCACGTCACGTTCGTTCACCGAGTAGCACAGCAGATCGTACTTCTTCACGTCTTCCGGCAAGACGCCGAGGAAGCGAACTTCCGGCGCCGAGAAATCGGAGTTACGAATCAGCGAAGCGGCCGAACCGGCCTTGAGCGTGCGGAAGATGTTTTGCAGCGTGTACGCGTCCAGATCTCCGTAGAAGTAAATCGGGATCTTAAGTTGGTCTTGGATCGTCTTACACCAGCCGCGCACGCCGTTCGACGGAACCCCCTGCGCGCCCATCACGATGCAGTTGTGGCGAGTGTGCATTCCGTTGGCGACCAGCGTGTTAGCCGTACCTTCTGATTCGACGACCAGGCAGAAATCGAGCTTACCCTTCTTCGCCTTGAGCCTAAATTGCTGAGGCTTGTTCTTGGGCTGGAAGGGTGTCGTTCCCAGACCAGCTAGGTCGACGACGGCGGTATCGCCATCGGGCAGGGTCTCGGTCACGACCAGGTTTTTCGAATACGTCTGACCGCCGCGATCGTTCGCGAAGCAGTTCATCTCTTCGCGGTAAACCTCGAGCATATCGCAGATGAAATCGATGACCGCATCGCTTTCGGGTTGATCGTCGAAATCGAGCGGCTTGTAAGCCGGGTTCGATTTCACCAAACCTTTGCTGATGTAATACAATTCACGCTTCGTGTTCACGGCGCCGCTGCTCAGGTTGCCGAGCATGACCTCGAGCATGAAGATCGTGCGCGCCATCTTCTGGACGGACGATACGTTGAGTTCGGTTTTTACGACTTTGCTTCCCGGGGTGAGATAACCCACTTTTGGAGAGTAAAACGAGTTATCGAGCGCGCACTTCACCGCTTCTAAAACGGGGCGCTTCGCCTTCTCGAGATCGCTTAGCATTGAGTCGCAAAGAATCTTCGCTTCTTTCGGAATGTCTTTCTTGAGCTCACGGATGCGAATGGGTTTTGCCATCTCTTCGGACTCCTACTTCTTGTTGCGGCTCTCGGCCGCCTTCTTGGTGCTCACGGGCGCGGGTTCCGCGGCTTTTTTCGTGCCGGCCGACTTCTTCGTGCCCTTCCTGCCGCCCGCGGGACCGGTCGAAGCCTCGGCTGCCGCCTCTTCGTGCTCTTCGACCGCCGCTTCCGACGGAGTTCCGGTTCCGCCGTCTTCGGCGACCACGTCGGACTCTTCTTCAATTCCGAGCTTCTTGCGCTCTTTCGCCTTCAGGGCCTGCAGCTTCGATGTCGCCTGCTCGAGCTCCGCTTCCGCCGACGAGGCGTCGCGACCAAGCAGTTTCTTCAACCCTTCTTCCGCTTTCGTCACGCGCGCTTTCGGCGCGCCCACGATGCGGGCCAAACCTTCCACGAGGATCGGTCCGAATTTCTCGATATGAGAGATCTTACGCTCGAGATCCGCCGCCTTGCCTTCCGCGCGAATGTGGCGCGAGAGCTTCTGGCCCGCTTGCATCAGCGCGCGACGGATTTCCTCGATCAGATCGTCGCCGCCGTCGATGGTTTCCTTCGAGGCGTTTTTGAATTTGATGAACGGAGACGTCACGCTCACGGCGAAAACGTAAGGACCGGTGGGCAAGCTGTCCTTCGGCTGGTTTAAACCGTAAGAGCGCCAGTTCACCGATTCGACCGCGCGGGTGATCGCGCACGCGCCTTTGTCGAATTGAAGCGGAACGCGATTCGCGAAACGAAGCAGTTGAACTTGCTCTTCGCTCTCGGCATTGCGGTCTCTGAAGCGCGCGATCGCCACTTCGACGACGACCGGCTTGAAATCGCAGATCGTGGGCTTACGCGTTTGTACGCTGAAGAAGTCGACCTCACCGAGGCGCTGAATGCTCTTCGATAAGCCTTCTTCGCCGACGGTCAGCACCGAGCGGGTGCTCGGCGCGATCATTTCGACGTTGTGAAGCGCTTGATAGACCTTCTTGTATTCTTCTTCCGAGATCGTGGTGAGATTTTTCCCGAGTAAGCCCTTCGGCATGCCCTTAGTGACCATCTCTTTCAAAGTCGCGTCGGTCACGCGCGAGAAGCCCTTCTTCAGGAAGTTCTCGAGCGAGATCTTTCCGTACAATCCCGCGTGAGTCATGAACTCACCCAGTTTCATCGTGTGCGGATGCGGAAGCGTCGCTTCGGGAATCTCGGGGACTTCGCTGGCCACGCGCTCGATCGCGACGGGCTCCTGGTCGACGAGCTTGTACGAGATTTTCAAGTGCGGGTTCACGAGGGTCGTGCCCTCAAGGTAAGTCAAAAGACCGCCGTCGCCGTTCAGTACGATACGGCCGTCGATGCGAAAGTCGACTTTCAACCCGTGCGGCTTATCCCAATCCACGGTTTCCTTCTTTTTGAGGATCCCGCGGTTGCCCTTAATGTCGACGTCGATGATCGCGCTCACGGCCTTGCGCATGCCTTTGGTCTTACTCAGTACGCGAACGCCGGAAGCGTTCGTAAGCTGCGCCCACGTGGTCGCGGCCGAAATACCGATCCCCTGCTGGCCGCGCGAGCAACGGCCGCGCCCGAACTTCGAGCTGGCCAGATACTCGCCGAAAACCTTGGCGAGATCGTCCGGATCGAGACCGGGGCCGTTGTCTTCCACGGTGATCTGAACGAGATCGGTGTTTTTGGACGCGCCCGAGCCGGCCTTTTGAATATCAATATTAATGTCCGGAAGGATGCCCGCTTCCTCGCAAGCGTCGAGCGAATTGTCGACAGCTTCTTTAAGAGTCGTCAAAACGGCCTTTGCCGGCGAAGAAAATCCCACCTGCTGCAGGTTCTTCGCGAAATATTCTGCGGTACTACTGGATGTAATCTTGGACACTCGGACCCCTGATTTTCTAAAATTACTTGGTTTCGCCGGACTTCAACTCACGAAGTCGAAGATCCGCGACAGTCAGGTTTTTTTTGAGAGAATTACACTGTTTACAAGCGACGACAATATTTTTCTTGGTCGAGCGCCCGCCACGCGAGAGCGGAATGAGGTGATCCATCGTCAGTTCGTCGCGCGAAAATTTCTGCTCACAGTGATAGCAGATGCCTTTGCCGACCTGTTGTTTCCACCACGAAGAGGCGCGCAATTCACGGGCCTTAGCCTTTTCACGGGCAACGTGTCCGGGGTCCGCGGTTTCCATGGCTTCGTATCGATCGGAACTCATTCAACCTCTGACTAACGCAACCGGTCACGCCGGTCAAGTCACACATTGTTTAAGCCGAGGACTTCACGATATGACGACCGCATGTCACCTGAACAGATGGAGCAAAGGCTGAAGTCGTTTTTCCCCGATGGAGAGATTCGCGTGGTCGATCTCACCGGCGGTGGCGATCACTATGAGGTCTTCGTGCGCTCCTCGAAATTTCAAGGACTCACGCGCATCGAACAACATCAGAAAGTGATGGCGGCGTTTGAAGCGGAGTTGAAAACCGGCGAGGTGCACGCGCTCGCCATCAAAACGCAGATTTAAGGAGCTCGCAATGGACGCAGATACCAAGGGTCGCATCGATAAAATGTTGTCGGAGAATCGCATCTTCTTGTTCATGAAAGGCAACCCGTCGTTTCCGCAATGTGGATTTTCGGCGCGGGCCGTGGCCATTTTGAACGAAGTCGGCGCGAAGTTTTCTTCATTCGACGTTTTGGAAGACATGGAGATTCGCGAGGGCATCAAGGAATACGGTAATTGGCCCACGATTCCTCAGCTCTACATCGACAAGAAACTCGTCGGCGGCAGCGACATCTTGATGGAGATGTACGAAGCCGGTGAATTGCAGCAGATGGTTAAGTAACGCATTTTCGGCCGCGAATTTGCAAAGTCCTCTTCCTGATCGCACGTTCGCGAAGGAGGACTTATGAGAAGCTTAATCGTACTGTTATCAATTCTGATCACGCCGGCGCTTGCGGGCGCCCAAGCTCCGCCGCCCCCTCCGCCCGCGGATTTTCCGACTCCGCCTCCGCCCGAAGGCCGCAAGAAAGCGAAAAAGAAAAAGCCTACCGAGAACGTCTCGCCCGAGGGCGTGCGTCCCGTGAAGCCGCCGATGCCGCTGGTCTGCGGCACGCCGTCTACGCTGACAACG
>CAYPFC010000062.1:1083-4026 GCA_964409815.1 uncultured Pseudobdellovibrionaceae bacterium | reverse complement strand
CGGCGCCGATCGAGCCCGAGCTTTAGCGTGCTTCATGCCGACCGCCTTCGCCATTATAAATAATAATTGTTTATCTGCTACCGTTCTCTAATAACGCAACGTTTCGATCCCGGGATCGAAACGTTGCCTCAGTTATGACGTTATTTCGCGCCCGGAGGTTTCGCGGGAGGAGCGTCCTTAGTTTCGACGATGCCGTCGTCCATGAGCTCAAGCTCGACCTGCGAGCCGACCTTCACCGATTTCGAGAGCGCCGATTTTGTGCGGATCGCGGACTTCTTGATGACGTAGACGTGATTGCCGTCCGAGATTTCCATCGTGTCGGCGGTCAAGGCCTTCACCTCGCCGGCGAGTTTCATCGTGCCCTTGGCGTATGCAACCGTGGCGAACGCGAGCGAGCCAATGGTGAGAGCGGTCAAAAGAAGCGCGCGCATGATGTATTTACCTTTCGAACGGTTGATAATTCAGAAGCGAATAGATCGGACAATAGCCCCAGGAGCCCGTGGCCAAAAAATAAAGTCCCAAGTAGGCCCAGGCGGGACCGCCGGCGATCGCCCACGCGGACATGAACACGCCCAAAACGAATCTTAAAAGACGATCCCACCAAACGACGTTTTTCTTCATTTCGCGTAACACTCGTAAATGTAGTCTTTAAGGTAAAGTCCGCGCGCGGTTTTTTCAATCAAGTAACATCCGCTGCGCCGAAGCAGGCGCTTTCCGTCGGCGTAAATATCGAAATGCGCTTCCCAGGTCTGAACGTCGCCGATCTCGCCGCGCATGGACGGCTGCTTGCGCATGCGAATCGAACAGCTTTTGCGCGCGCACGCCTTGAAATCGATCGCGTCTTCTCCGAGCTGCGACCGAAACTCCTCGCGCTCGTTCAAGCCCGTGCTCCGCCCATCGGCCAATGACTTCAGATACGCCTCGAGAAAGACGTCGATTTCGCCCGCACCCGCGACGCTCGAGTAACTCAAAATCAAAACGACTAACCACTTCATTATCCCACCCTATCCTAATTCCCGCACTCGGTACACCATGCGGCTTTGCCGCCGTTCGAATCGTTGATCGGAACGGTGCCGGCCGGGATGCGGCCCGCCTCCTGCGCCTTCGTGTAGCCGACGCCGTTTTCGAAGTTTCGCTGCATCGTCGAGGTCGAAACCTGTCCGTTCGCGTTCAAAATCAAATTCACGAGCGCGTTCTGGTCCTCGTCGCCGGTGCCCTCGAGCTTCATGCCCGAGTTCGCGCCGAGGTTCCTGCGCATCCAGGCTTCCATGTGATCGCCCGGGCAATCCGTTCCTTGCCCGTCGGCCTTGTAGTGGCCGTGGCCGCCGATTTTCGAGATGCCGAACGTCGTGTGCAGGCTCTGAATGAGCTGATTCAATTTCGCTCCGCAGTTCGCGGTCAGGTCGTTGCGGTTCGCATTCCCCTCCATCACGATTCCGATCGATTTGAAATCGAAGTCGTTCGAAAGATCGTAGCGCGATTGTCCGTTTCGCAGGCATTGGCCCACGCGCAGGGGCATGTGGCCCGCGTGCGTGCCCATCATGTGGAGAGGCCGCCCCTCGAGGATGGTGCAGTCCTTCTTGATATAGAAATGGTAGCCCATGTCGCCCCATCCGTTCGCCTGGTGGTCGCCGAGGACCTCCTCGGCGGTCTGCCGGTCGGCGGCCGTATGGTGCAGAACGATCCGCCCGCCTTGATAAACCGACTGCAACGCGCGCACATACGCCGTCGAGTCGCTCGGCGACACGGGCGATTGGCCGAGTAAACTAAAATAGTTATAGCAGCGATCGTCGCGGAGGGGCTGGGCCGGCGTGTTCGTCCATTGGTTACGACGAACGATTCCGTTAGCTCGGTAAAGGTCGGTTGCGGGAGGCGGCGTAACGTTCACCGCCACAGCCGGTGGATTCGTCGCCGTCGGGGCGACGACGGGCGCGGGCGGCTGCTCTCCCCCGATCATCACGAAGCCCGGTCCGTCGGTCGTGGCGGTTTCGGCGGCGTGAGCCGATGTAGCCAAGAACAGAATTGAAAGAGCGAAAAGCCGCATAGTTCATTGCATCCGGTGCAAACCCGCGCCGCAAGGCCGGGCGTTTCAGCGCAGGACCAAAGGCGGGTCTTGAGCGGCTGTCTAAAATGTGGACGTTTTTTTAAACTTTCCCGAAAGCCCCTTAAATAGAGGCTTCCGAGCCAAGGTCCGTGAGGGATCGACTGGATTCAACCGATATTATAGATATGGCAAGGATCTTAGTCGTCGACGACGATACCGACATTTTGAAAATGGCGGAAACCGTATTGGCATCCGCCGGTCACGTGGTATTCACGGCCGAGGACGCCATGCGCGCGATGGATTGGCTCAACCACATCGGATTCGATCTTCTTTTGAGCGACGCGAATATGCCGCACTACTCGGGATTCGAGCTCGTGAAAACGGTTCGCTCCGACTCGAAGTTTTCGGACCTTTCGATCGCGATGCTCACGGGCCTGCGCGAGCGCAAAGACGTCGAGCGCGCGGTCTCGGCCGGCGTCGACGATTACATCGTGAAACCGCTGGACCCGATGATCCTGATTCAAAAGGTAAACTCGCTCTTCGAAAAGAAGCCGCCGGGCAATTATCCCGAGATCAGCCTGGTGGGATCGTCGCTTTCGCAAGGCTCGCTCCAGCGCCCGGTTACGGTCGAGAGCGTGTCCGAGCTCGGCGTCCGCATCGTCACCGAGGTTCAGCTGAAGCCGGGAATGATGCTCGATATCTCCGCGGACTTCTTCCGCGAGCTCGATGTGACGCCCCCGCCGATGAAAGTTTTGAGCGTTGATTTCGATACGCAAACGGGACATTGCCGCGCGCAATTGATTTTCCTCGGCGCGCGCGAGGCCTTCTTACAAAAAATTCGCCGCTGGCTCTATTCTCACGGATCCAGCGCGCGCGCCGCTTAACGAGGTTGCATCGAT
>CAYPFC010000062.1:250-1061 GCA_964409815.1 uncultured Pseudobdellovibrionaceae bacterium | reverse complement strand
AAAGTTCTGCTGGCCGAGGATGATCCCAATATTTCCGTGATCGCGAAGATCTGCCTGGAAAAAGTGGCGGGCCACCAGGTCACCGTCGTCTCGGACGGCGAAAGCGCCCTGCGCGAGGCGCTCACGCAAGCCTATGACGTCATCCTCCTTGACGAGATGATGCCGAAAATGAACGGCCTTCGTGTTTGCCAGGCATACAAGGCCCAGTGCCCCAATCCAAAGCCCGTCATTTTCTTAAGCGCGAAGTCGCAGGACTCCGACATCCGCGAGTTCATGGAGACCGGCACCGGATTCATCCCGAAGCCCTTCGACCCCATGAAGCTTCCGGGTCAGATCGAAGAGCTCCTTAAAGAAGCGGCGGCCTGATGTCGATTCGCATTCGCCTCTTTTTCATTCTGACTCTCTTCGCGGCCACGACGCTCACGCTCGCGTATGTGTCGTACGAAAGCTTTCGGTCGCTCACGGACACGCGCCGCCAGCTCGAGCTTTCGTACACGCTGCGCGACGAGTACGAGGACCTGGAAAAACTCAAGCCCGGAACCGAGCTCACGCGCAAAATGCCCTCCTACCGCGCGCGCCTGAAGCCCCAGCGCCGCATGGACGAGTTCTCGAACCTGATCCAGTCGATCAACGAAGGCCACGTCCACCAATTGCGCGAGCGTCACCGCGTTTTCCTCAAGAACGAAGCCGAGTTTCAGCGCTACATGCGCGACCAGCTCGATTACCTCGAAAGAAAACTACTTTACTATGGGTCCCTCGCCCTCTTCGTAATGGTGCTCGGGTTCCTGGGTTTACAGCTTTTCGTACAGCG
>CAYPFC010000062.1:0-240 GCA_964409815.1 uncultured Pseudobdellovibrionaceae bacterium | reverse complement strand
TTCAAATGACGAGGTTGGGCACATGCAGGCGACGTTCAACTCGCTCGCCCAACGCGTGATTTCGAATATGGAGCAGCTCCGAACGCTCGACCAGGCGAAGTCCGAGTTCCTAAGCATCGCCTCTCACGAATTGCGCACGCCGCTGACGTCGATCAAAGGCTCTTTGAGCTTGATGCGCTCGGGGGTTGTGGGCAAAATGAACGAGATGGCGGATAATCTTCTGACTATCGCTGAAAACGA
>CAYPFC010000061.1:11051-14073 GCA_964409815.1 uncultured Pseudobdellovibrionaceae bacterium | reverse complement strand
ATAACCTGATCTTGGGCAGCAATTATCTCTCGGGCGACGGCGACGACGAAGGAATTCAAATCGATGCGACCGGAAAAGTCGGGATCGGAACCGCGACTCCACAAACGCCCTTACACGTCCAAGGCATCATTCGCGCGACCGACATTTGTAACGAAGACGGAACCGTCTGCCGCGACCTCGGGACCGCGTGGTCGACGAGCGCGGACATTGATGCCGTTTACACCAACGCGGGCACGGGTCTCCTCGGTGGGTTCGCGAACGGCACGGGTACACTCTCGATCGACACCGGCGTCACTACCGGTAAGATCATTCAAGTCGCGGCTTCGAACAAACTTCCCGCGATCGACGGCTCGAACCTGACTCAAGTGAACGCCGTAAAGTTGCAAGGCTTCGACGTGGAGACCACGACTCCTTCGGCGAGCCAAGTTCTGACCTGGAACAATGGCTCATCGAAGTGGGAAGCCGCCGCGATCCCCGTTGGCGCCACCACCGTCGTGCAGAACGGAAACAGCTTCGGCGCGCTCATGACTCTCGGCACGAACGACGCTCAAGATCTCGCGCTTGAGGCGGGCGGCGGCGAGAAGGTCCGCGTTCTGCAAAACGGTAACGTCGGCATCGGGACAAGCGCTCCGAACGCCAAGCTTACGATTGAAGGCGATATTACATTGGATCAATTGAGCTCGGACCCCGCCGGAACCGCGGGCTACGGCTCTCTTTATGTGAAAGACGACGGCAAACTCTATTACCGAGATGGAACCGGAGGTATCGTTGACCTCACGGCCGGGGGCAGTGGCGGCGGTGGCGGTGGCAGCAGCACGGGAGGCACCGTGTATGGGACCTTCAGCTCTTCCGCTTATCAAGGGACGGGTTCGTCGACCACATCCACCACGACGCCTTCGATCGCCTCTCTTCCTTTAGGTACGGCCAGCGCGAATCGATGGATTATTGTAGCGTTAGAAAGTGACGGAACTTCGGGCATTCCCAACCTGATCTCGGTAACCATCGCGGGCCAACCGGCAACTATCGCCGCCAATCGAACTTACGACGCTGGCGCCGAAGACTTCTTGGCGGCCATAGCCTACGCCAAGGTTCCCGCCGGAACGACCGGAACCGTCAGTTGGAGTCTAGGCCAGACCGCGAATCACCATTCGGTTTGGGTGTATTCGGTGGAGACCACTTCGGACACGCTTGGGGTCATTACCTCACTGGATGGTGCGATACCCCACACGGCCGGCTTCGTGACGATCGGTTCGGCCTCGGACTCCTCCTCGGCCGCTAATATTCTTTGGACCAATATTACCGAGGCTTCCGAGGACGACACCGGTAATGGCTCGGCGGCCAGCTCCTACCGACTTCACAATACGGCAGGCAACGTCACGATCTCCGGACCATCGAGCTCGAACTACGTATTCGCGAGTTTCTATAACCTGATCTTGGGCAGCAATTATCTCTCGGGCGACGGCGACGACGAAGGAATTCAAATCGATGCGACCGGAAAAGTCGGGATCGGAACCGCGACTCCACAAACGCCCTTACACGTCCAAGGCATCATTCGCGCGACCGACATTTGTAACGAAGACGGAACCGTCTGCCGCGACCTCGGGACCGCGTGGTCGACGAGCGCGGACATTGATGCCGTTTACACCAACGCGGGCACGGGTCTCCTCGGTGGGTTCGCGAACGGCACGGGTACACTCTCGATCGACACCGGCGTCACTACCGGTAAGATCATTCAAGTCGCGGCTTCGAACAAACTTCCCGCGATCGACGGCTCGAACCTGACTCAAGTGAACGCCGTAAAGTTGCAAGGCTTCGACGTGGAGACCACGACTCCTTCGGCGAGCCAAGTTCTGACCTGGAACAATGGCTCATCGAAGTGGGAAGCCGCCGCGATCCCCGTTGGCGCCACCACCGTCGTGCAGAACGGAAACAGCTTCGGCGCACTCATGACCCTCGGCACGAACGACGCTCAAGATCTCGCGCTTGAAGCGGGCGGCGGCGAGAAAATGCGCATCCTCCAAGGCGGCTCTGTCGGTATCGGCACCACCGCTCCCGTGTCGGAGCTTCACGTACACACCTCGGGCGCGACGAACGACTTCAAGTTCACGAACAACACGTCGGGCGCGACTTCCACCGACGGCTTGACGATTCGTCAGTCCGGCGCCAACACCACGTTTAAGCTCTACGAAGCGGGCTACATGTCGTTCGAAACGAACAACAGCGAAAAGATGCGCATCCTCTCCGGCGGCAACGTGGGGATTGGCTCGACAAACCCAGGCCAAAAACTCAGCGTCGCGGGCACCATCGAATCGACAACCGGCGGATTCATGTTCCCCGACGGCACGGTGCAGACAACGTCGGCGATCGGCGGAACGAATAACAGCATGCATGCCACGATGCCTGACGCGCTCAAGTGTAACGTTACGAACCCGGTCTGGGGAACGGTCGTGCTTTACCTTAACCATGCCGTGTTCAGCGACGGACGCTCCTACTACCGGATGACCATCAACACGGGCTCAGATGGATATCTCGCCTTTAACTCCGACGGAACTTATCACTCGGCCGGTGGAGCTATCGTCACGCACAACTGTAACACGACGATCGCCGCCAACTACGCCGCCGGGCGCGCCTTCAACTTCGCGAAGGGCCCGGCTGCCCAGTGGCTCCAGGCCGGCAGCGACGCGTACTACAACGCCGGAAACGTGGGCATCGGAACGAGCACACCGACGACGAAGCTCGAAGTGGCCGGTACAGTCAAGGCGACGGCATTCGAAGGACCGATGACGTCCACGACGGTCGCGATCGGCGCGGGCACGAGCGGCGCTCCTTCGCTCTCCTTCAGCGGCGATCCCAATACCGGATTCTTTAACGCTTCCTCGAACGACACGATCAGCGTCGCGGCCGCGGGCTCGAACATTTTCGACTTCACTACGACCGGCCTCGCCTCCCCCACCACGGGCGGCGCGCTGATCACGACCGGCAACGGCACGACTGGCGCCCCGACGTTCTCGTTCGCGGGCGA
>CAYPFC010000061.1:0-11041 GCA_964409815.1 uncultured Pseudobdellovibrionaceae bacterium | reverse complement strand
GCATTCGCTCCGACGGCAATGTCGGCATCGGTACCACCAACCCGGGCTCGAAACTCAGCATCTTCAACGCCGGCTTCGTCCAAACGTCGTTAACTTCGGACGGCAACTGGGCCGAGGATCTAAACTCGGTTTACTCCGCAACAAACTGGCACGCCCCGCAAATCACGAACCGCAGAGCGCGCGGAAGCTTAGGCACTCCGGCCGCTGCACAGAGCGGAGACCGCCTCTTCCAAATCAACGGCGACGGCTACGATGGCAACTCGTTCGAGTTCGCGGCCGGCATTCGCGCGCAAGTCGACGCCGCGGTCTCCGACGGAATCGTACCCGGTGCGCTCTTGTTCTTGACAGAAGATACGACGGGAACGGAAAGAACCGCCATGTACATCGACAGCGACCAGTACGTCGGTATCGGCACGACCAATCCGTGGAGCAGCGTCGCGGTAAGAAAAGATACCAACGCCAAAGTGGAAGTCGGTCTCTGGAACAATGATGCCGGAACGAGCGCGTACGCGGAATTCACGGCATGGAATTCCTCGAACGGTGGCGCGGGATTCGGCGTCGGCGGAACCGGATATACTTCAACTGCGATCTTCCAGGATCGCGCGTATGTTTACGCAAACAGCAACCTTTCCGGTCTCGTCCTCGATGCGGGCTCAGGCGGAGGTACGGCCCCGCTGATCTTCGCTACGAGTTCGCTCGAGAAAGCGCGGTTCACACAAGCAGGAAATTTAGGTATAGGAACCACCAATCCAATCGGAAGCCTCGATGTCAGATACCCGGCGACCAGCTTCGGCGTAAACGTCATCAGCGCGGCGAGCGGTAACGCAATCAATATCGACGGAGGCGCCCTCGGGTTCAACCGTTACTGGGACGGGTCCGCGAACAAAGCTATCGGCCCGGGCTACACCGGCGTATTCCAGATCAACTCCGCGACTGGAGATATGGTTTGGCATACCGGAAATAACCCGGGATCGGGCAACACCGCCACGCTGACAAACCGGATGGTCCTTCAACAGGGCGGCAACGTAGGTATCGGAACGGCGGCACCGAATATCGAAAACCATGCGGCCACGCGCCGAGTCCTTTCCGTCGTGGGATCCGACCAAGGGATCCTCGAAGTGGCCACCACGGCCGCCGACGGCGTCGGCGTAGAGGCCGGCCAATACTCCTTCGCCATTCCGACCAACGCGACGGGCGCGAAACGAATCGCTAAGATATTCGCGCAGACCGAAGGCGCGCTCGCCAATGAGCGCGGCGGCGCCATGATTTTCAGCACCCGTAATCCAACCGCTGGCTCCCAGCTCTTCGATCGCATGATCATCAACTCGGCGGGCAACGTCGGTATCGGCACGATGGCCCCCGCCGCGACCCTCGAAGTCGATGGCCAAATTGTTTCCACGACTCACAACGTAGCTTCCGGCGCGACCGTGAACTTCGCCAACGGCAACACGCAGACCTTAGACAGTGTCGGCGGCTCCGCGATCACCCTGCAAAACATGGTCGACGGCGGCAACTACACCCTCGTCGTTCGCGACACCACCTCACGCACGTACACATTCACGGGCTGCAACACGTCTAAATACCGCCCGACCAACGCGGCCACGACGGCCACGAAAGAGACGATCTACACGATCCTCGCCATCAAGAACGGTGCGAACTTCACTTGTTACATTAACTGGTCGAGCGGCTACTAATGCGCTAGTCGCATTCTGAAGGATCAAACGCGATTCTCTAACGCGCTTTCCTCTCGCTCTCCTGCTTCTTCAGCTTAAGGTAATAGGAGATGATTTTAGCCTTCTGATCGCGACTCAAAAGTGCCTCGCATTCGCTCCCACAAGTCGTGAAGTAATGAAAGCACGAAGCCTCATCATAACTTCTCACGCAAAAGTTGAGCACCAGATCCTTAAGGGCCTTTCGGTCTTTGCCCGATAAGTTCTTGTAAATGCCCACATCCGACTGCGAAGCTAACAGCGGAGCCGTGCGCTCGTGAGAGTTGGGTGTGGACGCAACAATCTGAAACTTCTTAGCGGCCAAATAGGCGATCGCCAGTACCAATACCGCTGCGAAGAGGTACTCAATTTTTTTCACTAGCATACAATATCATTAGAATGTCTCAAACCGAAGCATTGGACGCGAAGAAGTTCAGCCTCTTATGCCATCCTGTTACACTTAGGAGTTACTTCAGCAAACCGGAGCTCGCATGCGTCTTTCGTCGGTTTTAATCCCCACTTACATCACCTTGTTCCTGACCTGCCAGTACGCCGTCGCCGGCTCCATTGCAGACGCATTAAAGAGGTTTGAAAAGCCCGAGGAGACTGAAACCACGCCGGCAGGCGGGGCCTCGATTCAAGATTCAATGAACGCGGCCATTTGCCGCTCAAAGATCGACGAATACAAGGGGTGTTGCGCGAGCGAGAGACGGAAGGACTGCCCCTTGGCGATTGAAGTCCCCGAGGTTCCGATTTTCGCGAATGCCGGGATCAATAACGCCGCGTTTGGACTCGTACAGACAACTCTCAAACAGAGCAACTCGCTGTTCGTTCGGGCTCGAATTTGCGAGGCGGCCATTGAAAAAATCGAGTCTACGAGAGAATGCAGAGACCTCTCCCACACGGCCGAACCGGGTCGCGCGCTCCATGCGAAGATGGCCGAGCTGAAAGAGAGGGAAGCTCAGTTGGTGAGCCAAGCGAAGTCGGCGAAATCGGATGCGGATGCGGCGGTACTTACCGCAAACGGCAGCGGCAGCTCCCAATTGAAGATTGAAAGATATCAAACCGTAGTGCTGGGAGCTCACATCCCGCAACATGCAGTCATCAATCTGGCGGACTCCAACACGGAACTCGTCGACCGGGTCGCCGCCGCCGAAGGGAATATCGTACCGGTGCGGTTAACGGACACCACGGACGGCACAAATTGCTCGGGCGCAATCGTCAACGGAGCGGTATCCACCGCCGCCCACTGCGTGGATCACCCGTCCTACTACAAGCCCGTTCGTGTTTATGGAACCGACCCTGAGACGAAAGAAGAAGTTTTGATCGATCGCAAGGGCGAAGGTTGGGAATACTCGCAAACCGAGTATCCCTCTGACCCACAGCACCCCGCCAAATCACCTCTCCTCGAAACTGACGCCGCGGAGTTGAGGAAGGCTAATCTAGAGGCTCCTCCGTCCCTACAGCTCGTGTACTCGCCTGACGTTCGCGAAGGGTGTTCAGCATATGTCACTGACGGAGTCATCGCCTGCAGTCGCGCGGGCCTCGCGCGCTATCTCGATGGAGAAATCGTCGAGTACATGGGCTACCCACGCGCAATTTTCAACGCGGAACCGGGAGTCCCGTTTACCGGAGTCGACCCGCGGCAACACATCCTCAGATCCCGAGGGACCGCAAATTATGATCCTTACACGAATGCGGCCTGGTACTCCGCGACCGGAGGGAAAGGAAGCTCTGGTGGCTTGGCCTACCTTCCCGACCGCTTCGTGACCATCAATGGAATCAACTACCCCGTTCTGATTGGAAACAACTCCCAGGCAATTAACATTCTTCAAAGGGATCCCTCGCTCGTGACCGGAGCGCAGCTCGTCGAATCTGCGAGAGCGAATCCCGGCAGTAACGCTTTCATTCGAGTTCCGATTGAAAATTACGACACCGGCGGCGCCGATGGTTTTCGGATTTTCAGCGTGTCATCCGAGCGCATTTACAATAGCCAAACGTTTATGGAAAATCTAATTCGGACTCAGGAACGGAACGGATAACGAGCTCCGGCCTGATCCGGACTCAATCCGCAATCCGTCTATGGCGTCGCAATATATCCGCGACCTGCGGCTGCTGCGGATAAATCTTCAAGGACTTTTCGTACCAATTCAGCGCTTCTTCGATCTGACCCTGGTGATAAAGAATCGCCCCGAGCAGAGTCATCGAGTAATAGAAATCTCCCTGCATATCGATGGCCTTCTTCAGCTCGATCTTCGCGGTTTCGAAGTCGTTCATCTGCGCGTACTGGATCGCGAGATTATGGTGCGCCTGGGGCCACACGTCCTGCATCTCGATCGCCTTCTTATAGTACTGGATCGCTTCCTGATTATTCCCCTTCGCCGCGAGCGCGATCGCCAAGTTGGTCATCGTTTTCACGCTCTGGGGCTCGTGGTGGAGAATGAATCGTGAAAGGGACTCGGTGTCCGACCAGATTTCGTTGCGCGCGAATGTCATCCCGCTCAGGAACAGAAACGGCAATGCCAGCGCGACACGCGCGAGCGCCGGCGGCACTTTCGTCAACGCCCAGAGCACGAGAATGATCAGGCCCATCGACGGCGTATAGAGCCAATGGTCCCAGATGATCGCGTTGATCTTCGCGAACAGATTGCTCATCGGGATGTAGCAACCGAGAAACCAACAAACGCCGAACGAAATCATCGGCGAGCGCTTCCAGAAGTAAACCGCCGCCGAAAGCATGGCCAATATGGTGGCCGAGCCCGCGAGCACGTTCGCCTGCAGGAATTTCGTAAACACCGGCCACTCGCGCTCCGGATGTAAACCGACGGGATAAAAGAACGCCGTAATCTGCTGAAAGATCACGGTGGCGAATGTGTACAGACGCACCATGAAGCTTTCGGTGAACGGCGACTGCGTCTTATAAAAGTTCAGCGTGTTGTCGAAGTTCAAAACCGTCAGCCTGAGCGCGACGTAGCCCAGAGTCAGCGCCCAGAACGGCCCGTGCAGCTTGAGCATGCGCTTCAAGGACTCCTTCGGGACATGATCCAGATTCTGCAAGATCAAATGCGTGCCCAGCAGCAACCCCGGAAAAACGATCGCGCTCTCTTTGGACAAAACGGCCGCGGCGTTCGCGAGCAGCGCGAGGACGAACGTCAACGCCTGCCCCGAACGTAAGAAACGCAAAAACGCGTACATCCCCGCCAGCATGAAAAACAAATGCGTCGAGGACGCCACTCCGCTCGCGAGCGCCATTTCCTCGTTGTGCGAGGGATGCGCGACCCAAACCAGCGCGCCCAGAAACATCAGCGTCACGGGAATCTTCGGTGAGAAAAAATCCCTCAGAAGACGAAAGAAAAAAAACGCGCAGCCCGCGTGAAACAGCAAGCTCACGATATGAAACGGCCAAGGGACCATTCCCGTCGTCTGCACGATTCCGAACGCGAGCAAGAGTTGCACCGGCCGGTAATAGTTCGAGTTCTCGCCCGAGCCGGCCTTGTAGTTCTCGGTGAAAAATTTCGGCACGAACTCCCAGTCGCGCAAAAAAACGTTCTTCAACATGATCGTCTCTTCGTCACCGGCGAGAAAATCGTTATTGATGCTCGTCGAATACATCGCCATCGTGACGAACGCGAAAATCGCGAACGCAAGCCACGGACCCATGCGAGAAAGATTATGTTCCAGAGATTTCATCAGCTACATAAAGCGTAAAAGAGATTTACTTAGGATTCAAGTTCGCGAGGTCGAGCATGCGCTTCTCGAGCTCCTCACGCTTGGGCTTCACGACGAACTCGTAGACGCCCTTATCCGAGTCGGCGTGCCGGGGCGCGTGCGCGACGACCTCGAGCTTATAGGCGCCGGGCTTGAGCTTTCCGAACTCCCAGGTCGTCCCTTCTTCCGATTTCCACTCTTTGATTTCCGTCCACTCGTTCTCGTCGAGGTAATGAAAGAAAAGCCGCGCGGTGTGCGACTTCGCCTTCTTCGACGAGATCCAAGACAACGCCGTTTGCTCCTCCCGGGGCTTGAACGCCACAATCGAGGGCTTCACGAGCTTCGGCCCCTGCATCGTGAACATGAACGTGCGCACGACTTGAACGTAGGAGGTCGCAGTGGCGCTTTCGAAGGTGACTTGCCAGAAATAAATCTGGCTCGGCAGCAGCTTCAAGCGCTGCGAGCTCTTCGTCGTCACGAATACCAATGGTTTATCCTTCGTCTCCTCGGTCCAGATCTTTAAGACGTAGCGGCGCGCCTTTTCGACCGGCGTCCATTTGAATTCCACTTCCTGGCGCGCGCCCGAAATCGCGGCGATTAAGCTCTCGTGCTGGGGCTCCAGCAGCAAGAGCTCCTTCTTCAAAACCTCGAGCCTTAAAGCGTCGCTCCACGGGCTCCACAGGTCGCTCGCCTCTTTCGAGCGCGAGCGAATACGCAGGCTATACACGCCGACCGGAACGTCCTCGCTCAGCTTGCTCTCGAACGTGCGAAAGAAAATCGGCTTTCCGCCCTCGGGCGTGAGGCGCACTTCGTACCCGTCCGCGTTCTCGACCGGCTCCCATTCGAGCTCGATGGTCTTCAACATCGGAGCCTCATCGAGCAGGGCCGCCGCGGGCGCGCCGAAATCGTGGGCGACGGCCGCGAGACACGCGAAGAGTGAAATCAGGCTAAGGAGAAGGCGCACTCGCCGGCCCCCTTAAGAATACGGGAGGATTTTGCGGATTGATCATCTGCTGCTTTTCGAGCTGGCGCAGATCCTTCGCGTACAAGGGCGGCTCCGCGCCCCGGAAGGAGCGCGACGCCATTCTTAATCCGAAGTTCATGGCCTCGCTCTGCGAGAGTCCGAGACCGTTGTCGGCCACGGCGAATTCGTAGCCTCGAAAGAAGTTGTCCGGCGCGCGCGGACCGTGTTTCAGAATCCCGTAAGTCGTTTCCAGCGCGGTCTTAATATCGACGGCAAACGCCTTGTCCTCGCGAAAGCGCTCGTAGAGCTTATAAAACGAAGCGCGGACGCCATTCGGGTAGTACTGGCTCAGACGCGCGACGCGAATCGTGAACTGCGCGCAAAGGTTCGAGGGCAGATCGAGCTTTTTACCGTCTTTGCAGAAGCGAACGAGCTCGATGAAGTCCTCGCGCACTTGCTTCGGATCGCCTTTGTAATTCTTCGAGAGCTCAAACGCCAAATTGACGGCGGTCGCGTAATCGTAATCGAAGAACTCCGCCAGAAAGGAATGCGTGAAGATTTCCAGAAAGTTCGTTTGCACTTCCGGAGGGCGCTGTGCGAACTCCAGCGACATCTTTACCGCGGCCTTATCCGAAAGCCCCACGGTCTTGAGCATCACCAACACCCTCGCGAAGCGGTCCGCGCCGCCGTCGCACGAGCGCGATACGCGATCGGCGATCTTACGGGCCGTCGCCTCGGTGACGAGAATCGCGTCGGTTTTGCGCAGGTACTGGAGCGTGCGAATGTATTCTTCGCTCGAGTTACACAAAAAATCCTCGGGCTTGATCGCGGGCTCGGGATTCAGCGCCTGCTTTTCTTCTTCGGCGGTACGCGGGTTCTGCTCGCCGCCCTTGGCGGGATCGGCGGTCTCTTTCAGCTCTTCTTTCGCCTGCTCTTCGGCTTTTTGCTCAGTCGCGTTCTTTCCGTCGGGATGCTCGTCCGTAAACGAGTCGACGTCCAAGTCCTCGGGATACCCGAAGGCCTGGGAAACGGGCGAGAGCGCCAAAATAGCGGCGAACAAAATCTTTAAAACGTCCATACCAGATTCGTCATCGGGGTTAACTTACCGCTATCGCGGTCCACGTGTAGCGAAGCGCCCTTCATGGGCGTATAGATCTTTTTCTTGTACTCGATGTGCTTGTCGTGAACGGCGATCGCGGGGTCCTGGAACATGTACGGCAGGAATGAAAGGACCGCGGCCACGCCGCTGATCACCATGCCTTGGTCATCGGCGTAGACCATCGAAGCGACGTTCATAGTGAAATTCGTCGCGACCGCGACGTGCTGAAGAACGCGCATCACGCGCGCGGGTTTTTCCAGCGCTTCCTCGGCCAGGCGCTCGCGCAGCAACAACGCGCGCTCGTCCTTGCCGCCCACCTTGTCGATCGCGCGCTTTCCGCGGTTGTACGGCTTCTGCGCGCCCAGCAAAACTCCGCCGACGACCCACCCCAGGCCCACGCCTTTCGTGAGCATCGAGATCGTCGCGGCATCATCCTTTTCCTTCGAGCTCAGCCCGTCTTTTTCGCCCGACATGAATCCCGCCGCCAGCGTCGCCAAGCCCGAGAGCTCCACTGGCCAGTGCGCGACGTACCAGTTGCTCGATTCCATTCTCGCCTCGATCTTCAAGCGCTCCGACGCGCGCGGAACGACTTGCAGCTCCGGGTAGCCCATCGAGTTCAAGATATCCGAGATCTCGGCGTCGGCTTCATCGCCGGGATTCGAGGCTTTTTCCTCCGCTTTGTCATCGCGCTTCTCAGAATCCTTCGACTTCGAGGATTTCACTTTCCTGTTTTCCTTTTCCGCGGCCGACGCGGGGCTCACGGCGAACGAAAGACAAAGGAGTACGGTCATGATGAATGCGGGCATGGGTGGTCTCCGGATATATGGATATTCTAAAATCCGCGAGCGCGCGCCACAATGGCGACTGGCCCTTGCTGAGGACAAGAGCCGAGTCGAGATTTCCTTGGAAGACTTAGGTCTTAAGAGCCCAAAGCCTGTTGTTGGAGCGCTTTGTAGAAGGTGTCGTAGAGCTCGACGTTTTTGTTGTCACGACGGAAGTACATGTTCACGTTCGACATGTACTTCAAATCCTCGACTTGGATCTGAACCATGCGGCCGGCGCGCACCTGCTTCTTAATCGAGTGCGAAGGCAGAAAGCCCCAGCCCAGACCCGATTCGATCACGCGCTTGAGCGTTCCGACGTTGTCCGTTTCGAATACGGGCGTGACGTCGATTTTCAATTCCTGAACCTTGCGCTCCAAAGCCGCGCGGAAGCCGGGATAGCGGTCGTTGAACGCGATGATCGGCTTCGAATTGTAGTACTTCATCTCCACCGACGTCGGCAGCGTGGTGTCGCGGCCGGAGCCGACGAGCCACATCTCATCGCGGAAGAGGAACTTCTTTTCGAAGTCCTGGAACTCGATTCCGTACTCGGTCTTCAAATCGGGCAAGATCACGACGTCGACCAAGTTGTTACGCATGTCCGAGATGATTTTCTCTCCCGAGCCGTACACCAGCTTGATGTGCAATTTCGAATTGTGCTTCAAGAACATCCCGATGATCGGCGATACGAGGTACAATCCGATCGAATTCAGCGTCCCCACCCTCAGATTGCCCTGCACTTCCTGCGACATGGTTTGAATGGCGACTTGCGCCTGTTGGGTGAGGTGGAGAATTCGCTTCGCGTAGTCGAAAAGAATCTGCCCCTGCAGCGTCGGCTTCACCTGGCGCACGCCGCGCACAAGGAGCTCGACGCCCATCTCTTCCTCGAGATTGCGAATTTGTTGGCTCACGGCGGGCTGGGTGAGAAAGAGTTTCTCGGCCGCGGCGGTCATACTTCCTTCGGATAAGACGGTGCAGAAGGTGGTGAGCTGCTGAAGATTCACTTGGATTCTCCTGGTTTACACACCTATGTACCAGAGCTGGCGTCTGACATAAAGAAATCTTATGCGGAGAAGGCCCTGAAGAATTTTCTACGCTCCGAGTAGACGGTTAGGAGCTAGACCAAAGTCTATGTGTATGAAATGACGCCAGTAACACTGCGTCAATTAGGAACGCTTATAATGCGAGTTGAAAAACGTTGCTGGTGACTTTCCGCCCTCTGAAGGAAGTTCGCCTCGGGGAATAAGGGGGGAAGGCGTATGAGGAACTTTAAAGTTCTGATCGTAGCCGCAGTCGTAAGCGCATCCGTCGCTTGCCAAAATAAGAGCAGAATTGAGCAACACGAGAGGTCCGCCGCGCCGGTGAACGCGGAGGACGTCGGTCTCACCGTCGAGAATGGCTCGGTGGATGAGATCGAAAATCTTCTTGGAGCGCATCCGGAAGCTCAGGTCCGCGTGGTCAGCAAGAATCACGGGATCTTCGAAATCTTCGGAGTCTCGATGGATGAGGCGCAGAAGTATTTGACGAGCGAAGTCTCGCGCAACGTTTACTTCCGGACTCACAACTCCCTCGAGATGCCCGCCCCGAATCACATCTTATTGTCGGTTCCAGGCCCGGCGGGCGTACTGGTTCCCGGCCTCAAACGCTGCAAGGTCGGCACCCCCGGCCCGACGGCGACGCTGACCTCGGAGCTTCCGGGTGCGACCCTTCACCAGTCGACGATCCTGATCGGCGAAAAGGTGAAAGTGAACAATCGCCGGAGCGCTCCCGCCGCCGCGGGCACGGAGCTCAAGACCGCAATCGTGATCATCCCTCCTTCGGCTTCGACCGCGGGCGAGCGCACGGTGAACACCGGTGAGGTGGAGTTCACTCCCGACGCCCTCGGCGTGTACCAAATCATCACAGTCGTGCAGGACGCCGACGACTCGTGCGCGATGGATGGGCTCGGGTTCCTCGTAACGGCGAACCGCCCGTTCACGGGCGCGCCGAGCACGCAGCCCGAAGTGAACTTGGGCCTGATGGGTCACTTGAATCTGATCAGCGCGCAGAAGTCGTGGGAAGTCAGCCAGGGAGACGGCCAAATCATCGCGGTCGTCGACACCGGCGTGAATTACAATCACACGTCGCTCGCGGCGAACATCCTGCTGAACGCGACCGACATCGACGGGAACGATGAAGATGAAGACGGAAACGGGTTCAAGAACGACGTCCTCGGTTGGGATTTCGTGAATAACGACGCCTTCCCGTACGACGATGCCGGCCACGGCACGCACGTCGCGGGACTCGCGGCAAGCCGCGATTTCGGACTCGCGCGCAAGGCAAAGATCCTCTCGGTGAAAGCGATGACGGACTTAGGCGGAGACGTCGCCTCGATCGCGGCGGCGATTCGCTACTCCGTCGACCGCGGCGCGAGAATCGTGAATCTGAGCCTCGGATCCGAGGCGCCTCAAGAGCATCCGCTCATGATCAACGCCGTGAACTACGCCGAGCGCAAAGGCGTTCTCCTTGTGGTCGCGGTCGGCAACGGCGACATGAATACGGGCATCGGCTTCAACATCGACGAGCGCCCCGTTTGGCCGGCAAGCCTGCCGAACGGAAACATCCTCACGGTCGCGTCGTTCGACCGCTTAAACGGAATCTCGCCGTACTCGAACTTCGGTAAGCTCGGAACCGACGTGGTCGCGCCGGGCGGCTGGCTGCCCTTCGACGCGATGGTTTCGGCCGCGCACGAAAACGGTCA
>CAYPFC010000060.1:4876-14125 GCA_964409815.1 uncultured Pseudobdellovibrionaceae bacterium | reverse complement strand
AAGGACATGACCGAGTTTAAGAGCGAAATGGAGCATTGTTTTGAGATGTTCCCTCGCCTTAAGGAGCGTCTGAAGGCCTCGGCTGGAACCCTTTCGGGCGGAGAGCAACAAATGCTCTCGATTTCGCGCGCATTGTTGTCGAAACCGAAAATTCTGCTCCTCGATGAGCCCTCACTTGGCCTGGCGCCGCGTATCGTTCAGCAGATCTTCCAAATCGTTAAAAGGCTCAATAGCGAAGGCATGACCATTTTGCTCGTCGAGCAGAACGCCCGCATGGCGCTCAAGGTTTCCCACCGCGCTTACGTACTCGAAACCGGGAAGATCCGGTTGAGTGGGGAAGGCAGGGCTTTGCTCGAGAACCCCGAAATTCAAGCCGCCTACCTGGGACACTAGTTTCGCGAGGTGAAGTCCCCCATTGCTTTCCCGGTCGCCGTCGGTGTCCCGGTCGGCGTTTGCTGATCTCGGTCCCAGTGGGCTGATTTACGTGACCGTTCCTGTTGTCCGTTTTGGGAAAACGGAATACCGTTTGAACATGAAATACCTTATGCCCTTGTTGTTTACGTCAGTACTTCCGATCTCACTTCCCGCTTGGGCTGTCGCGCCTTGCCCATCCGAAGATGCCGAACCTCAACTTCAAATGAAGACCGCCTCCGGCGTCTCACTTCAGGTTTGCGGGTTTGAAGATAACGAAGTGAAAGCACCTAAAGGTACTCACACATTTTCCGGCTTTTCGATTTTCTCTGTGAAGGCGGGAAGTCCGCCCGTGAAGATTTACACTTCGGACGAAGACGAGACTTACTGGGTGCGCGCGAGCGGACAACGCGGACTCGAAGTCGAAGAGCTCTGGTTCTTCACCGACGATCCGGTCGCGGGCCTGAGGCGCGAAGTCACCTGCACCGCCGACACATGCTCGGTGTCCGAGCCGAAGTGTATTTACAAAGCGAAGAAGAATCCCTTTCCCAAAGCGATCGCGAAGTTCAATCAGAAACTCAAAGAGGGAAAACTCAAAGACGACGGCGAGGAATTGATCGATCAGATTTTCGCCCAAGCGCTCGGCGGGGACAAAGCGGCCCTCGCTTTTTATGAAAAGGCGCCCGCGGGGCTGTCGCCTGATCTTGTGGACATTTTCGAAACGAATAAGAAGAAACTCACGACAGCTTGCCCGAAGGGCTAATCCGTTCCGCGCAGGAGGATTGAATTCTATTAAACTGAAATTGTTTCGGGATCGTTGCGGCGAAGACTAACGCAGCGTTTCGATCCCGGGATCGAAGCTCTGCGTTAGCCACGAGTGCGATCCATGCGGCACCTAAAGGTAGCGACTCTCCAAATGCTTTCTAAACGGCGCCGCCGATAGCGGTCCCGAAACCTTCTCCACTAAATCCAAAGTTCGCAACGTCGAGGCGCGGCTCCAGATATTTTCGTTCAACCAGAGTCTTAGCGGCGTGAAGTTTCCTTTGGCGACCTCGCCCGGTAGCGACGGCTGTTGCTCCTTCGCCTTTGCGAAGAGTTGCGCGGCGATTACCGCGCCGAACGTGTACGCCGGAAAATAGCCGAAGGATCCGCTCGGCCAATGCACGTCCTGCATGCAGCCGTTCTTGTCGTCACCGAGAGTGGACAACCCCAGATACGCTTTCATCTTCTCGTTCCACACCGCGGGCAACTCGCTCAAAGACCAACGATCCTCAAGCAGGTCGCGCTCGATCTCGAAACGCAGGATCACGTGCGCGGGGTATGTGACTTCGTCGGCATCGACGCGAATGAATCCCGGTTTTACGCGCGTCACGAGCTTCAACAGATTTTCGGTCTCGAGCGACTCGGGGTTCTTCACGTGCGGGCCCATGTGCTTGCGCACCAGCGGCGCCATGAAGCTAATGAATTCCTTAGATCGGCAGACTTGCATTTCCATCAAGAGGCTTTGGCTCTCGTGAATCGCCATTCCGCACCCCCAACCGACGGGCTGGGTGAGCCAATCCTCGGGAAGGTGCTGCTCGTAGAGCGCGTGGCCGGTCTCGTGCAAAACGCCCATTAGGCTCGGAATAAAATCGTCTTCGCGGTAACGTGTGGTGATGCGCACGTCGCGAGGATTTCCGCCGCAGAACGGATGGTGGGCCTCGTCGAGGCGGCCGATGTTCATCGAAAATCCGAGCGCTTGCATGCACTCGAGACCGAGCGCTTTCTGCGCGGCCATCGGGAACACGCCCTGAGGAACGATCCATTTCTCGCGCGACTGCTTGTCGACGACTTTCTGGACCAGCGCGGGGAGGAACGATTTCAGCTCGTCGAACAAGCGCTCCACCGTATGCGTATTCAAGCCCGGAGAGAAAAGCGAAATCGCGGCATCGTATGTCGAGAGGCCCGTCTTCTTCTGAAGCTCGCCCACCATTTGGCGGGTGAGAGCCAAAACTTCCTGCAGGTGGGGCATGAACGCCGCCCAATTATTTTCGGCGCGAAGTTTACGCCACTGCTGCTCACAGTTCATGCGCGCGACGACGAGCTTCTGATTGAGCTCGGGCGGAAGCACGGTGTTCTCGATGTACACGCGCTTGATCTCGCGAAGGTTCGCTTGGCGCCAGGGATCCGCGGGCGGAGCTTTCTCGGCCTCGGCGATCCACGCGCCGACTTCCTCGGCGCAGGTCAGATTTTGAATGACGACCGCGAGCTCTCCGAGCGCCTCGTTACGAAAGGGCGAAGCGCCCTCGGGCATCATGACCGCCTCGTCCCATTGGACGATATTGCGGACCTCACTTAAACGGCTGATCTGGCGGAAGCGGCTCTCGAGTTTTTCATAGCTTGTCATAATGCCAAGGCTATAGCGCGCTTCGGCCGGGAATGGAAACTCTAGTTATGCGGCGACTGCACGTTGACGGTCTCGGGCTCTTCGTGACCGCGATAACGCTCGGCCATGTCCTCCGTCGGGCCGCGATGGCGCTCGGGGTCCAGGCTCACGACTTTGCCGGACTCGATCGATTCGTAGATCGCCTCGATGACGCGGATGTCGTTCATTCCCTCTTGCGCGGAAGGCTCGGGCTTGCGGTCTTTAAGGATACACTCCGAGAAGTAGACGATCTCGGGCGCGAACTGGTCGACCTTCTTGAACTTCTTTGTCGACTTCACTTTGCCGTCTTTCATGACGTAAAGCGTGCGCGGGCCGGCGTACTCGAACGCATCCTCGACGCAAACCGATCCTTTGGTGCCGACGACCTCGTAAAAGCCCTCGGTGTCCGCGCCGAAGCTGCACGTGAACGTGGCCAAGCGCTCATCCGGAAAACGAAGCGTCGCCGAGACCATTTCATCGACTTCCTTGAATCGGCGATCGGAGCTCTTCGCTGACATCGCGATCACCTCGGTCGGCTCGGCGCGGAAGGCGGTGCGCGCGGCATTGATACAGTAGATACCGATGTCATAGAGCGGGCCGCCGCCGTTTTCGCGCTTTAAGCGGATGTTTTCCGGATCGGTGACCTGGAACGAAAAGTTCGAGCTGAAGTAGCGGATCTCGCCGAGCTGTTTCGATTTGCAGATCTTCAAGGCGGCGAGGTTCGACTCTTCGAAATGTAAACGGTAGGCGGTCATGAGTTTCGCCCCGCTGGCTTCGCTCGCGCCCGCGATTTCACGGCAGTCGCGCACCGATAGCGCGAGGGGTTTCTCGCAAAGAACGTGAACGCCCGCGTTCAGCGCGCGGACGGTGAATTCGGTGTGCATGTTGTTCGGCAGACAGATGTAGAGAGCGTCGACCACGTCCGAGCGCAAGAGCTCATCGTATTGCTCGTAACTATACACCGCGGGCACTTTGTATTTCTTTGAGATCTTCGTCGCTTTCTTCGGGTCGTCCGTCACGAGCGCCGTCAATACCGAGTTCTTCTTTGCCTTCGCGAACGCGGGCAAGACCGCGACTTGAGCGATATGTCCGAGGCCCACGACACCGTAACGAATTTGCTTAGCCATCTGAGAAGTCTCCTTCGAGGAAAGATAAAATTCTTCAGTCAACGCAAACTGCAAACGTAGGACCACGGCTCGCCTCACGGATACGCGCGATATGCAAAGCGGAGAGGCAATTTTCCCCGTGTGGCGCGTGGCGAAAGGGCGTGTGCCGCAGTTCGGGACTGGCATCGGACTTGCTGAAATTGGCGACAGGAGACCGCGATGACGTCATTTCTCATTGATTTACTACTCGCCGATCACAAAAGAATTCGCTCGCTTTACGATGAGCTCCTGAACGAAGTGAACCGAGACCAGGTTCAAGAGTACGTTTGCTTCAATCTATTTCGCACTCTGAAAGCGCTCACGGTCGCGCACGCAAAGGCTGAAGAGCTCACGCTCTACGCGCTCTTCGAAGACTCGAAGATTCGCGCGTATCAAGATCTTCAGCATCACTCGCTTGAGGGATACGAAGAGCATGACCTGATTGATTTTCTGATGAAAGAGATGGGCCAGGCCGAAGAGGTCACGCCCCAGTGGCGCGCGCAAGTCGCGGTGCTGACCGAAATGCTGGAGCGTCATTTACAGGAAGAGGAAGCCGATTTCTTTCCGAAGATCCGCCAGATCGTCGAGCGACAAGAACTCGTCGACCTGGCCGTAGTTTACGCGCGTGAGCGCGATGAGATCTTTGCAAAGAAAAGCGGGATCAAACCCGCGATCAGCATCGTTCAGAATCAGGGAATATTCGGGCACTGACCGCGATAGAACAAATCGTGGCGGGCGATGTTGAATTGCCAGCCGAAGCGACCGTGCGCGAGCGGGTAGTTGTAGCCGTTCCATCCTGAGTGGAAGAAGATCGTCCATCCCCAGGGGCGCGCGGCCGCGAAACAGTACGAGCTCGGCACGTACGCGGGGCGGGGAATCGGCAAAATCGCCGGCGCTTGCGGGAACACGTTGATGTCGATGTAAACGTTGTTGTTGATCGTCACGTTCGGCTGCTGAACGATGCCCTGGTCTTGCCCCTCATACTGATCGTCCGGATAGTACTCGTCGTACTGGTCCTGTTGCTGAGGGTATTCCTGCTGCCAGCCGCCGTCCGCGTGCGCGACACCGAGAGCGAGCGCGAGGAATGAGAAAACTACGAAACGCATGAAGTCCTCCTAATTATTTTCGCCTCTTTTACCAAAGATCCGCGCGTTTCCCTATGGGTAAAGATTTTTGCCGTGTCTATAACTTCGACATGACTTGAACGCGAGGGCATTTTGAATTAGAAAATCATCAATGGAAAGTCAGCATAAACCCATTCTGTTGATCGACGATTCCGAGGATATTCGTGATGTCTTTGGGATGTGGATGGAGATGGAAGGCTACACGACGAAAACGGCGGGCACCGCGGTCGAGGGCATGGAACTTTTACGCGCAGGCCTGGAGCCGTGCTTGATCCTGGTCGATCTGAACATGCCGAAGATGGATGGCGAGGAGTTCATTCGTAAGGTCAAAGCCGAGAAGCTCGTCGACGGGGCCCCGATTTATGTATTTTCGGCGGCTCGCGTGAGCCGTGAAATAGAAGGCTCCGCGGGCTGGATCGCGAAGCCTGTCGACCTCCAGCAGGTTCTCGGAATTCTCAAGAACCTGGATGCCCCCTGTTCAATGACTTGATAGCTGAGCTTCGAGATAGGAGCGGCCCACAGCCACCTCCCATTTCCCGTGGGCGACGTTCGAAAGCGTATTTAACTCGTCCGCGCCGACCCAACGATACGCGCGAACGTTCGGGTGAGCCTTCGGCTCCCCCTTGACGTGACAGCGATAGTGGTAAATCAAGTGCCAGCCTCCAGGCAGTACGAACGACTCGACGTCGTGGAGACTCATATCCGTGGGCTCGAAACCGAAATCCTTGACGACCTTCTCCGCGGTCTCGACGGGATCCTCGCCAAACTCCAAGCCAGGGGCCGGAATCCACCAGCCCGACTTGGCCGGATTGGGGGCTTCGACATAATCCACCATCAACAACTGATCCCCGCGCACGATTCCGACGTACACGATCGGCTTAATCACACCCTTTTCGCTCGCGAACATGCTCAACTCCTAGTGGTCTCAATATGAGACGTCGATTAGCAGGCTCCCGAATGTCTGTAAAACTGTCGAATTTTCAGCCGAGGCTGCCAAAAAATCCGTCATAAATTCAAAGATTTAAGAACTAATGCGGCGTGTCGATAAGTCTTATGGGTTGGATACGTGTGCGTGTGTGGGGGGAAATTTGGGGGCCTTATGTCTTTTGACTACAACAAGACCAAGACGTCTCACAATTCCGATAGCTTTTGGACTTCGTACTCAGACCTGTTCCTTGGTCTAAGTACGATCTTCCTCCTTTTATATGTCACGGCCTCTCTACGTACCGGTACGGACGCCATTAAAGCGCAGATCGACAACCAGAAGCTCACCATGCAAGTGGATGAGCTTCGCAGCCAGCTCAAGATGTACGAGCAGGTAAAGTCTGATTATTTAGAGAAAGAAGCGTCTAAATCTGAGGCGCAAGAATACCGGGAGCTCATGGATAAGCTGACGTTGCTAAAAGAAGAAGCAAAGGACGAGAAGGAGCGCCTGGCCCAGCAAGCTTTAGAAAATGAAAACAAGGCGGCCGCGCTTAATAAATATCAGCAAATGGTCCGAAATATAATTAACGCGAACAAAGTCGCTAAGACGAAGCTCATCGCGCGCAACGATATTATCGATGAGCAAGACACGACGATTGTGAGCCAAAAGGAAAACATCAGTACGTTGGAGGGAGACCTTGAAGAAAAGAAAGAGCAAATCCAAAGGCACCAGCGCCAAATTGCGCAGGCAAAAAAGTCTTTGGCTAAAAATAAGCAACAACTTCTCGAAGCTTACCAAAATAATGAAATCACTAAACAAGCCTACGAGGAAAAGACCAAGCAAATCCAAGAGCAAGGCGAAAAGAAGATTCAAAATCTCCAAGCCAAGCAAAAAGAAATCGAAAGTCAGCTCGGTCAAGTTTCGGGTGAGCTGAAGTCGACGCAAAATGCGCTTAGCGCGAAAGCGCAGGAAGCTCAGAACCTCCAAGCTAGAGTTCAAAGCATGCGTGCCGCGCACGAGCAGGATATGGCTCGCGAGCGCGCCGCCTTCGACAACGAAATGAAGAAAGCGCAACTCGACGCCGCCGAGCGCTCGCGCCGCGAGGGTGAGTTCCGCGCCGCCGCCGCCCGAAAAGAAAAAGAGCTCGCGGGGCGGATCGCGGGTCTTTCGGGTCAATTGAAAGACACTGAGGGCCAGCTTGCCAAGGCAAAGGAAGAAATGGATGCTCGCCGCGAGATCGCGCGCGAGATCCAAAGAGGCTTCGCCGCGGCCGGCGTCAAAGGCGACATCGACATGCAGACGGGAGAGGTCGTTCTCGACTTCGGCGATACGTACTTCGAGGTCGATTCGGCCAAACTCAAGCATGAGATGAAAGCCGTCATCGAGCGCGCGATGCCCGTATACTCGCGCTCGCTCTTTGGAAATCCCAAGATTGCCTCCAAGATCTCGTCCGTCGAGGTGGTCGGTTTCGCGTCGCCCACCTATCAAGGTCGCTTCGTCGATCCGAACAGTTCGAAGCCGGAAGATAAGCTCGCCCTGAAATACAACATGGATCTGAGCTATCGCCGCGCGAATTCGATCTTCAATCACTTGCTCGATTCCAAAGGCCCCGAATTTCAGTACCAGAAGAATCTTCTGGCGCACATGAAAGTTTCGGGCCGCAGCTTCTTGGAAGTGATGAAGGTTCAAACGCGGGGGCCGGCGAGCGCCGCCGAGTTTTGCAAGATGCATGACTGTAAGAAAGCTCAGCGCGTAATCGTTCGTTTCAGTATGGATGGAAAGAAGTAATAGGGGGATTTCATGAACACCAAAGTTTTCGCCGAATATTTTATTGTTGGTTTGCCCTACGCGATGGCCGGCGTCTTCATCCTGGGAGCGGGATTGCGTGCGCTGATTTGGTTTACCGTCAAGCGGCACGAGTGGTTTTCTCGCCAGTTCGAGCTGCGCGTTCAGCGCTTCATCGAGAATGAAACTCCCGGAGAAGTGAAAGACGTCTCGTTTTACGCGTTGTCGAAAAGGCTTCTCGAGCGCACCTATTACGAAACATTCGCGGTTCGCGACCGTCTCAAGCGCCGCAACGGCGACGTGATCATGTCGCTCAGCGATCGCATGTTTTTAGTGAAGCCGGGCGCTGCCTGGATGGTGAAGGACATTTTGAACCAACTCAAGTTCTTGAAATGGACTTCGGAGACTCCGAAGCTCCTCCACATCACGCGCTCGACCTTTCATACGAACCCGTGCTTCAACCGCATTTTCGGAATGATTCCGATCGGCGCGACCAACGACATCATCGGCATCCTGCCGGGCTTGTTCGTGATCGCCGGTATTTTGGGAACGTTCGTCGGTATCGCCGGCGGTTTGCAAGAGCTTGGAGGCATGAACCTTCAGGATCTGGACGCCACGAAGAACATCATGGATCGCTTCTTAACCGAAATTTCGTTCGCGATGAAGACCTCGATCGCCGGAATCGTATTTTCGCTCCTCGCGCATCTGATCAATACGATGTTCTCGCCCGAGAGAATCTATGTCTCGATGGTGGATCGCTTCGAAAGCTCGCTCGACCTTCTTTGGTACCGCAGCGACAACAACGATTACCCGCGCGGCGATCGTCCCTTTGACGAACACCGCGATCCGGTCGACGCTCTGGCCGAAGACGCAGTGAATGTCGAAGTGAAGCGCACGCACCGCGCGCGTCCGGCGCTCGAAGCGACCGCTAAAGCGAACTAATTCAAGGAGCCGCAAGTTATGGCAGCGACTGTCAGTCCGATCACCGCTCCGAGTGTGTCCACGGGATTCTACATCACCGTGGTCACTCCGAAGGGATCGACAACGAAGAAAATCGAAGGCGATATGTTGTCCGTCGGTCGCGCCTCGGATTGCAATTTAACTATTGAGCACAGCACGCTCAGCCGCAGGCACATGAGCGTCATGTTGAAGAACGGCCGATGCTGGGTGGAGGACCACGGCTCCAGCAACGGAACGTTTATTAACGGCAAAAAGCTCAAAGCGCACACGCCGACCTCGGTTTTGCCGGAAGATTTCGTTCACTTGGGGCAAAGCGGAGTGCGCATCAGCGTATCCGCCGAGCCGCAAATGTGGAAGGGCGCGACGCCCCCGATTCCCGCGCCCGAGGACAAGGCGATGACCGCCGACACGATCGTAACGACGACCGTAACCGAGCGCCGCTTGAAATCGATCGCGCAGAATCTGCCGGAGCCAAAACGCTCGGAAGAAGCCCAG
>CAYPFC010000060.1:0-4866 GCA_964409815.1 uncultured Pseudobdellovibrionaceae bacterium | reverse complement strand
TGCAGGACGCGCAAAAGCGGGTGGCCGCCTTGATTCAGGAAGCCGAGATCGAGGCCGAGCGCCGCGTACAGGACATCTACCGCCGCGCGCACGAGACCCAAGCCAAGATGGACGAGGTCTACCAGCGCCGCTTAAACGAGGCGTACCGCTCCGCCGAGAAAATGTATCAGAAATCACAGACCGAATCCGAGGCGATTCTCGATCAGGCGCGCTCGAAGTCCACGGAGATTCGCGCGCAAGCCGAAAGCTTCGTCATGGAGCTTCGCAATCGCACGGAAGAAGACTGCGAGAGAATCCTGCAGGAAGCTCAGCAGACGGCGCGCGAGCTGAAAGAGAACCGCCTACTCGAAGCCGAAGAGATGATCCGAAAAAAGGAAGAGGAGCTGGTCGCCAACGCGCGCGAAGCGATGAGTACGCGCCTGGCCCGCTTTGAAGAGGATCTCTTGAAGGAGGCCGCTCGTCAGCGCGAGCTGCTCGAGGGCGAATTGCAGGAGCGTCGCAACCAGCTCGAAATCGATCACAAGGACCAGATCGCAGCCATCAAGGCGTTAAAATCGGAGGTGAAAGAGCTCACCGCGATCCGCGATGGCGAGCAGGGCAAGGTGAAGGAGCTCGAGCTCACCAAAGCGCAACTCGAGGAAGCGAAGACGTCGATCGAGGCGTGCAACGCCACGATCTTTCAGCTCAATTCCGAGATCGATAAGCTTTCGCGCGCGCGCGAGGAATGCAAGGCCTCGCTCGCCAAGCTCAAGGCCGCTCAGGCCGGAGTCGACGGAGAGCTCCTGAAGCTGCGCTCGAAGTTCGAAGAGGACAAGGCCAAGCTCCAGAAGGACGAACAGAAGCACCTCGAAGAGTTGAAGCTCGCGACCGCGCGTAAAGTGCGCGTGCTCGAGGAAGAGCTCGTGACTGAGCTTCAGGAAAAGCGCGAGCGACTCAGCCGCGAGATTTCTTTGACCGTGGAAACCATGCTGAAAGAGAAGGGCGAGAAGGGCTTGAGCTCGCGCGCCCTCACCGAAGAGATGGGTAAGCTCCTCAACGCTCAGATCGTGACGCTCTCGAACGATCCGACGGCGAAGACGAAGCAGGCGAGCCTGATCGCCCTGCGCCGACGCGAGAAACTCAAGACGCTCTTCATGGGGCTTTTGATTGGCGCGATCGTCGGCTTCGGCGGACAGAAGGGTTACCGTCACTTCAAGGCGAACCAGTCGCCCATGAAGGCGAAAGTTCAGCAGGCGGCCGAGGAGCGTAAACTCGATCTCGAGAAACGCAAATTCAGCCCGCTGCAGGTTCGCGAGCTCAAAGGCAGCTACATGGACGCCGTCGTTTACACCGAAGGCTATTCGGAGACTTATTTAAGCGAGGAGTTCCAGCGCAAGTTTCTATCGGCCGTGACGCCGTACATGCTAAAAACCTGGCGCATCGAAGAGGACAAGGTCATTCAGATGATCGCGTCCTCGGCGACGCTCGTACGCGCGCTCGCGGATAAGAAAGACACCATCCACCCCGACTTCATTCCTCAAGGACTCGAGAAGATGAAGGAGATGGAAGGCGAAGCGATGAAGCGCATGCGCGAGATTCTCGGTACGCAAGTCAAGGTCGACTCGTACCGCAAGTTCGAGCGCAAATTCTACGAGGAGTTCGCCGGCTTAAAATAGCCTAGTGGCGCTCGAGCTCGCAGAAGATCAGGTGCCAAAGGCCCCATTGCCCGACGGTAAATAATCTCGAGCCGTCGGAGGAATGGCGGAACCAGTAGCGCACAACCGTCTCGTCATCGGAATGATCGAGGAAGGCGCTCGACACCAGTTTGCGGACCGCGCGCTTGGGCTCGAGGTGCTTCGGGAACTCCTTTTCCACATTCTCCACGGTGAAATCCACATAAGGGTTCCGCTTCGCATAGAACGAGAACCGCCCGCTCGCGTGCGTGGAAGAGCCGACCTCGCTGAGATAAAACACCGCGTGGTGAGCGTCCGTATTCCTATAGGCCGAGGAGAGATGGTAGCACGCGCCTGAATAGAGCGAAGGAGCCGCGGGCACCGCGTAGCGCGCGCCCTCGAACGCGTTCCAAATCGCGACTTGCTCCGCAGAGCATCCGCTGTGGCAGAAATTCTTCGGCTCGAGTTGCCGTTCGTCCGCGAAACTCACAGAAACTGAAAAAAGAATCGACAAAAAAGTGAACATACGACCTCCAGCGCGAGAGTTTACCCTCAAATGATCACTAAACAGCCACTATTGACTTCATGACAGATCGTGTCGGAATCTCATCCCGTAACGGACGAGAAGGCGAAGCGTTATCGGAACTTATACGGACGTCTCATGCAGGTACAGGTCCCGCCCTTGCAATGCTCCTAAGGCGTCATGAGATTTCGTGTCCTCGTCCTAAGCTTGTCCCTACTTTCTCTCGCGCTCGAAGCGTGCGCTCCGATGAGCGCGAAGCAATCCCCAAACGCATCGATGGGCTTCGGCGGCCGCGATCCCTCGCAGGTGGGCTCGGACGTGCCGTCTCCGTTTGAAAACGTTCTGCCTTCGAAAGAAATCTGGGTCGCGCCATACGGAAACGACGATAATCCGGGCACGCTCTTCAAACCGAAGCAGACGATCTCGGCCGCGATCAATCTCGCTACGGCGGGAACGGCGATCATGGTGAAGGCCGGCAAATACACCGACTATCTTTATTTTCAGGAGCCTGGGGGCATCAAAGACAAACCGATTTGGGTGCGCTCGGCCGACGGCTACGGTGCCGCGGAGCTCATCCCGCTGTTCGCGGGACGCGAAGTGATCCGCGTCAACGGCGCGCGCTTCATCGTGATCGAAGGCTTTAAGGTCTCGGGTCCGATTTCTATTTATGAAGGCCCGGCGCCTCCAGGCGCCCCCGTGGGCGTCTATGGAAATCCGGCGGCCGACGTCGTCGTCCAGAACAACATCGTCATCAGCTCGAAGACCACGGGAGTGATCGACGTGCGCCACTCGAACTCGGTTTACATCCTCGGTAACGATATTCGCGCGGGCGGCCGCGACGCCATCACTTTAAACGACTGTGTTGGCTGCGTGGTCGATGGCAACGCGGTCTCTACGCCTTGAGCGTCGTGCCGGTCCTGGCACATATATTCCAGTAAGCACTCCCAAACGCCGTGAATCGCTTATGAGTCCGTTTTCTAAGGACTATTTTCGCGGTTTGTACAAGGAGTAGACATGTTTGCGATGGGACGTCTGTTGGCGCTGGCGACGGTGGTTTTATTTGCTTCGGGCGCCGGCGCGGACACCATTCACATGTATACGAAGGGCGAGGAAAGCCTGGCCGCGCATCTCAAGGCCATGGCCGGCGCTCGCCGCTCGATCGACATCATGACTTACGAGTTCAAGCCCTGCGAGCCCACCACGAAGCTCGTGATCGGCGTACTCACGAAGAAAGCGAGCGAGGGCGTTCGCGTCCGCGTGATCGTCGACGATTTTCCACTCACGAAGAACGAGAAGCGCGGCCTCGCGGGCTACTTCGCCTCGCTCGGGATCGAATTCAAGGTTTATAACGACAGTTTTTTCCTCGGCCAGAACCATCGCTCGCACATCAAGCTGACCCTGATCGACGGGGATACCGCCTCCCCCACGTATTTCGCCGACTCTTCGAACTATGCCGACTCGTACTGGGGAATGAACGCTTCGAAAAACTATGTGAATCGCGATTTCAAAATCGTCGGCCGCTCGGGTGCTCAGGTTCGCGAAGCCTTCGAAATGCTGTGGAGCTCGCGCCCCTCGGATCCCGTTAGTCGCGGCAACGCGGGCCTGCTCGCGGGCTGCCTCGCGGATACGAATCGCGACGCTCAAGTGCGCCGATTCTTCAATAATCGCGCGACCGCGCTCGCCGCGGCGGCGCCGAGCGTGACGTGCTCGAACATCACTTATCAGGCTGACGATCCCGATTTCCAGAGCCAGCGTTGGACTACTCCGGGCGGCGGTGATGACCGTCGCGACGAAGAGTATATGAACATCCACCGCATGCGTAAGAAGGTCGCGACCAAAGGCTTCCTCGAGTTCGTGAGCGGCACGAGGCGCGTCTTGAACATCGAGAATCAGTACTACATTCCCGTTTACCGCATGCGCACGGCGATTGATGAGCTGCGCGAGGACAAGGGCGTAAAAATCCTCGTTCTCACGAATCTCACCGCCGAGGGCATCGACGAGAGCTCCTCGCGCGCATTAAGCTATTTCATCTCGAAAGCGGCCCGCCGCGACAGCGAAGGCGAGCAGGCCGTGCTGACTCTGCCCTCGCGAGGGCAGAGCTTGCGCGCGGCGAACGCTCTCACTCCGGGCGACGGCGGCTCGTGGCACATGCATTCGAAGTCGATGGTGCGAGATCATAAAGACGTTTGGTTCGGCAGCTACAACATCGATCCGCGCTCCTATCACACGAACCTAGAGAACGCCGTCGTCGTCAAAAACTGTCCGGCGCTCGCGAAGCTCGTCGAGGACGATTACAAGCGCATGGTGCGCGCGTATGAGGTGGATTTGAAGAACTGCCGCGGTTGCCGTGGAGAATCCGTGCGCCTGAACCCGTTCGAGGCGATCGGCGCGATGTTCAAGCATAACTTCCTCTAAAGAATTACAGTCCGATATTCATTCCGCAGAGAGTGGCGTCGGCCGCCGACTGCGCGGTCGCATTGATCGCGAACGTCGTGGGGTTGACCGTGCCGGTGACCGCCGATTGCTGCGCGATCGAGAAGGCGCACGACGTGGTGCCTGCCGACGTGGTGACTTGAATATTTCCTTGGGCCTGAACCTCATTTTCGGAGCTAAAAGAGTACCCGCTGACAACTCCGTTCAGAATTACCTGCAGGCTGCCTTCGGCGACGTGATTAACCGTACCGTCGAGCT
>CAYPFC010000059.1:2579-14210 GCA_964409815.1 uncultured Pseudobdellovibrionaceae bacterium | reverse complement strand
CTTAAAAGAACTGATCGACGCCGCATTTACGAGCTTCAGAAATCCCGGTTGGTAAACCGTATAGAACGCACCGTCCGCCCAAGCTCGCAACGGATCGAATATATTTTGCGCGGGGTTCGTGTAGTACGCCGGAGCCATATTCGTCACGGCCATCATGGTATCGCTCGGATAATTATTAGACGCGAGCGACGCGAATCCGGACTGCACGTTCGCGAGGATTTCCCCCATGGAGACCGATTCGTCGACGACGAAAAGCACGTCGGCCTTGTTGTTCGACGAGCGCGTATTCGCGGTTGAGGATTCGGAAATTTCTCCGTTCGCGCCCACGTCCACGGTGCCGGTCGAGTCTCCATCGCCGTCGACATCGACGACGCCGTTCGCATCGCCCGCGGATTTGCTCGCCGCCGATTGGCTGTCGAAGCTTGCTTCAGAACAGTTTTGAAATAGTGAGAGCAGTGAAACCAAGACCAATGCTGCGGCCAGAGCGCGTATTACGCGACCCATAGATCCTCCCCGCCGTCAGCAAACCCGTATTGAGTTTAAGCACGCCCGGTGCCGACAGGGTGGGGCTTAAATTGGCGGAGAAGGGGATTTAGGCGTCTAACTGGCGGATTTGGCTAAGAGTTCGGCGTCCCGTATTGATACGAAGCCGGTGGTAATCCCGGTACCAATCGTAGAAGCGCTTAAGACCGTCTTTGAGTGTGGTCGTCGGCTCAAAGTCGAAATCGCGCCGGAGGTCGCCGACATCGGCGAACGTGTCGGGGACGTCGCCCTTTTGCATTGGGCGCATCTCGAGGATCGCCCTTTTGCCGATCACTTCCTCGAGCGTCGAAATGAAATCGGTGAGCAGCACCGGTGCGTGATTTCCGATGTTGTAAATCCGGTACGCGGCCCGGCTGCTCGCGGGGTCCGGAGAGTTTCCTGACCAAACCAAGTTCGCGTGCGGACGGCGCATGAGCACTCTCACCACGCCCTCGACGATGTCGTCGATATAGGTGAAGTCGCGACGGTGGTGGCCGTGATTGTTCACCTGAATCGGCTCGCCCGCGAGGATCCTCCGCGTGAAGCCGAACACCGCCATGTCGGGACGCCCCCACGGACCGTACACCGTGAAGAACCTAAGGCCCGTCGTCGGAATCGCGTACATGTGAGCGTACGCGTGCGCCATCATCTCGCCCGCCTTCTTGGTCGCGGCGTAAAGCGAGACGGGGTGCTCGGTCGGTGAATGCTCCGAGTACGGCATGAGCGTATTCGCGCCGTACACGCTGCTCGACGACGCGTATACGAGGTGATCCGTGCCATGATGACGACACGCCTCGAGCACGTTCAAGAAACCTTTGATATTCGAATCGACGAACGAATGCGGCTGATCGAGCGAGTGGCGAACGCCCGCCTGCGCCGCCATGTGAAGCACGCGTTGAGGGCGAAACTGCACGTAAGCATCCATGAACGCCTCAGAGTCGGAGATGTCGAGATCGAGCTGGCGGAAATTCAAATGATCTCCGAGGTCGGCAAGGCGCGCGCGCTTCAGCCTCGGATCGTAATATGAGTTAAAAGAATCCATGCCGAGGACCGTATGGCCCTCTTTGAGAAGCCGCTTGCAGAGAGCGGCGCCTATAAATCCGGCGGAGCCGGTGACGAGGATCTTCATGGGCATAGCGCCGTTCTAGCGGACTTTATCGGAGCGCGTCTAGCCCTTAATTCCGGCGCACAAGAGCTTCGACACGACTGAAAACTTTCCCCATGTCGAACTCGCGGAGGGCCTTCTCGCGCGCCAATGAGGCCAAGGTTTGACGATGCGACGGCTCGGCGCTCAGGCGGAGCATCGCCTGCGCAAGCGCCTCGGAAGAGCGTGGCTCGCAAAGAACGCCGATCCGGCCCTGGTCAAGAATCTCGGGCGTGCCGCCCGAATTCGTGCCGATGATCGGGAGGCCCGACGCCAAAGCCTCGAGCGTGACGTTTCCGAAATTCTCTTCATAGGAGGGCATGACGAAAACGTCGAGCGCGTTCATCACCGCCTCGATGTCCTTGCGGAAATCGGTGAGGATCAAGCGGCCTTGCAGGTCGAGAGCACGCAGGCGCTCGAGAATCTGCCTGTCGAAGTCGCCTTCGCCCAGCGTGTTTCCCCCGACAATGATGAAGCGCGCGTTCGGCTGCTGCTTGATCGTCTGTGCTGCGGCCTCCACGAACTCGAGCGAGCCTTTTTGTTTATCGAGGCGACCGACGAGGCCGAACAGCAAATGACTCTCATCGAAGCCCCACTGGCGGCGGATGTCTTCGCGGCGCGGGCGCGGCTGAAAGCGCTCGACGTCGACGCCGTTCGGGATCACCAGGTACTTTTCCTCGGGAATGGGCAGACACTCTTTGAGCGCGGCTTTTTGAACGTGCGAGAGCGCGATCATTCCGTTCAGGCGCGAGTACATGAGCGTGTGGAGCGGGTCCTTTTTATTTACCCCACGAATAAACATTCGCGCGAACGCGTAGAGCTTGACGTCGGGAAGTCCGGCGAGCGCGGGAGTGACGAGCCAGATGTCCTTCGTGGAGTGGATGAAAAGGGCTTCGACTTTCTCTTCTTTGAGCCACTTGCGAATCGCGAGCGTGGCATGAGGGGAGAAATAGTTTCTCGCCGTTACGGTCTTCGCGGCGAGCCCCTGCTCGATCAGCGTTTTGTGAATGGGAGAATCGGGTTGGCAAATCTCAAACGACCTGTACCCCGCCTGATGGAAGAGGCGGGTGTACTTCACCGAAGACATCTCTAGCCCGCCCCAGGCTCCCGAAAAACTTAAGTTTGCGACCGTCATGTCTTAAGGCTTAGCACGGTTCCTGCAAACCTGTCATGGGACGGTCTTTCGAGGAGGATTTCCATGACCTACGCGTCCACAATGCCCCAACCACGTACCAAGGAGCCTTGGCTTGCCGGCATGAAAGCCAAGGTGGGAGAGTTTTTCACGGACATCGGCAAGCACCAAGTGCTGATGATGGCCGGCTCGATCGCCTATACGACCGCGCTTTCATTGGCGCCGTTCGTCCTGATTATTCTGGCGGTCGCCTCGCTTGTGGGTCAGTCTTTCCAGAATCAGATTTACTCGCAAATCACATCATTGCTCGGCGGAGAGGCGGGCGACGCCGTTCGACTTGTCGTCGAAAACGCGGATAACAATCAAGGACTGAGCACAGTTTCGGGGATCGTGGGATTCTTGATTTTGGCGATAAGCGCGTCGGCGATTTTCGCGCAGTTGCGAACGTCCTTGGACATCATCAACGAAACGGAAGTTAGGTCCGAAGGCAACGCGATCTGGGGCTTCATTCGTGATCGCTTTCTGTCGGTGGGATTGGTTTTGGGATTTGTCTTTCTGGCGATTACGTCGCTCGCGGTCTCGACAGTCATCGCCGGAATTTTTCAAGACGGTGAAGCGGCCCTGTGGACCGCCGTCGCGTTCGTTACGAACTTGGTGATTTTCTGTCTGCTGTTCACCGTCATGTTTCATTTCATTCCGACGGAACGCGACTCGTGGAAGCATTCTTTGATCTCGGGTGTGTGCGCGACGGTATTCTTTTTAATCGGTAAACATCTGATCGGCTTGTATCTCGGGCGGGCTTCGGTGGGCTCGGCCTACGGTGCCGCGGGAACCTTGGTGGTCTTTTTGGTGTGGGTCTATTACACGACGCTCACGCTGCTCGTTAGCTACGAGTTCGCCAATAACATCTTGATCGACAGGGATAAGCCCGAGGCCGTATAATCCCCGGCATGTGGAGTTTTAAAGGTCTTCTGGCCGTTCTGGTGACCGCGGGCGTGCTCGCGGTTCCGCTGTACTATTACTGGGAGTTTCTCACGCGCGGGATGCGCCCTCCGGCCGCCACTTTGAAATTGAATGAGCTCGAAAAATCGGGCGTTCCCGACTTTGGCGTGTCTGGTTTGGACGGGCGTGAGATTCGCTTAAGCGAATTTCGCGGGAAGATCATCTTGGTGAATATCTGGGCCACTTGGTGCGCGCCGTGCGTGAAGGAGTTTCCTTCGATGCAAGGTTTGGTGAAGCGTATGGGCGGAAAAGTTGTGGTGCTCGCCGTATCGTACGATAAACACCGCGAGGATATTGAGACGTTCATTAAAGCGTTTGGCGGCGTGCCCGAGTATTTCCACGTCGCTTGGGATCCTGATAGGAAAACGACCGACGTATTCGGCACCGACGTTCTGCCGGAAACCTACATTATCTCGGCTGAGGGGCGATTGGTTCGCAAGATCGCCGGTGAAACGACGTGGGACGATCCGATGGCTGTGAGATTTTTTGAGCGCATGCTCGAGGGCGAAAGTCCGAGCAACTAAGACCAAAGTCGACGCTCTGGACCTGGGGACTATATACAGGCGATTTACCCAGCACTAAAATGATGGAATGAGGCTTCTGACCCTCTTCTTAATCATGCCCATTATGGCTTGGGCGGACGCCGCGATTTACGCGAGCCCGAGGCCATCGTCGAACCTTTCGTGTCCGGAGCTCTTCGAGATTCTCAACAAGCGCAAACCGGCGACCATCGATGCTTTGCTTGCCGAGATCGCGAAAGTGAAGCCCGATTACTTATGCCATCACACCGAAGCTTATGGATCGCACTCTCTGCACGAATCGAGCTTTGCGAATCCGCGCGCGCTCGTGTTCGGCGGGGATGCGAAGACCATCATCTCATTCAACGGCAGCAAAGAGCAGGACCGATACGAGCGGCTCGAAGTGATGTGCTTTAGCGATCAAACGAAGAAATTCACTTTTCACGACATCGCCTTTCCCAAAGATCGCGGCACGAAGACCGACTTGACCGACCTCGCTCCCTACCTGCGCGCACGGGCGAACGTGATTTCGCCGCCGAACGGTCATATCGCCGGTCAGAAATGCTCGGACTGTCACCAGGAGCCAAGCCGTCCCAATTGGCATCGCTATCCCTATTGGCCGGGATTCTGCGGTTCGAATGACGACAATGCGGGAGGTAAAGCCTACATCGACGCCGCGAGTACCGAGCAGAAGAAGTGCGCGGAGTTCGAGCAAAAGTTGGGCGGTGGCGCGAAAGGAAAGTTCGAGCGCTACCGCTGGCTTTGCCCAAGAAAGCCGGGCGATCGGCCGAACCTGGAGCTCGGCGCGGACCTCGCGGTGCTGAACGGTTGGCGGATCGCCGAGGAGCTGCGTGTGAAGGGGCTCGGCGCGCGGAAGTACGAGTTCGCTCGCAATCTCTATTGCGCGTACGGTAGTGCCGAGCTCGAGTACATCGAATCGACGGGTGACCTTCGGCTCAAAAAGCCCATCGATCCTCGTGTGTTGGAGATGATTCGCAATCAGATATCGGAATACAACAGCAAGCTCTCGACTACGCGCTCGCAGCTCGGCAACGGAATTGCGTCCGCGACATTCGACGCCGAGTCATCGAGGCGCCTGATTGAGCATTACGGGCTCGATCCAAAAACCTTACCCGGTGCGATGGATGCCGTGGATGTCGAAGGCGTCGCGCAGCTTGCGGCACTCGAGCGTATCGTCAAGCCGCTGGGAATCGACATCACGAATTGGTCAATGGTGACAAACGGAGGGTACAGCCACTCAAATGGCATGATCGTGACCTCGACCTTAGGCTTCGGCCTGGGAGTGCCGTTTGCGGAAACCTTTTTCGCGGATGAGCCCCAGTTAAAGGGATTGGCGCACGCGTATCATCAAGCGGCCGTTAATTACGATTCGGATGCGTATCACCAGAAGAGCCAGGAGCTTTGCGCATTGATCGACAAGCGGATCGCGCAGATGACCTCGGGGGCGGAAGCTTCCGGCCCCGCGCCCAAGACCGCGAACTAGTTAGAACTTAAGCTTCTTTAAGAGCTTCTTTCCCTCGTTCTCGAGCTTCTTTTCGCCGCCTTTGCCCTTTTGGCCCTCGACGTGCGCTTGCGCGTCCTTCACGACTTTGTCGACCTCGGCTTTCTTGCCGTTGAGATCCTTGGTGAGCCCGCCGACGACTTTGTCCATCTCGGCCTTGAGCTTGTTTTTCTCGGCACCGATCTTGTCGTCGATCGATTTTTTCAGGAGCGCTTGCGCCTCGGCGATCTTCGCTTGGAGCTGCGCCTGAAAGCCCTTCGCGAGCTCCTCGCCTAAGTTCGACTGAATGTGCAGGCTGAAGTCCTCGAACGAGCCGCGGATCTGCGAGTTCAGCGTAATCATGGGAATACCGGCAAGGACGTTCTGGATAATGTCCTTCACGTGCTTGTTTTTGGCCTCGAGCCCGTACTTCACGTCGTTGAACTGAGTCTTGAAATCCATCGTGATCTCGTTATTCACGAGCGCCGCGAGCATCTGGCTGGAGCCCGCCGACTCGGTGATCTTGAGGCTGACGTCGGACGAATCCGAGATCTTATATTCTCCCGTCGGAAACTTGCCGACGCTCACGCGCATCGACTCCTTCGCCACATCGGTCGTGTGGTCGAGGGTGATGTCCGCATCGACGTCCATAACCTGTTGCTTCGGGAAGTCGCCCGCGAGCAGGATCTTCGTGGGCTTACCGATGAACGGCTGATCGGTCGTGAGGTTGAGAATCTCGCCCTTGATGTTTCCGCTCAGCTCGCTCTGGCCGAGCTCGGAGCTGATCGCCGCGTGCTTGAGCCAGAAGAGCGGGTAACCCGTCGTGATCGGGAAACGGTAGTTCACGCCTTCGCCGCGCTTCGGGGGCGTGAGCTGCTCTTCCTTGCGTGCCTGCTTTTCCTCGGCCGTGCGCTTCGGCGGGGCGTACTTACGCGCCATCTCGATGTACTTACGCACGCTCACGAGCTTCTGCTCGACCATGCCCATGAAGAGCTGCTGCGAAAATTCCTTCGGATCTAAGGAAGGAATTTTAAAGCGCTTCTGCATGTCCGCGACGTCCTCTTGGACCATCTTTTCGAGATCCTTGTAGGCTTGCGTGTATTGGTTCACTTCGCCGTTGACGTCTTTGGTGGTCTGCTCGACGAGCTTCACCTTGGCGTCGGCTTCCTTGATGATCTTGTCGGCCTCCTTGAGGTTCTTGGCGAGCTCAACGGGATTGTTCACGTCGAACTTCAGCGCCTTCACTCGGCTCTCGTACTGCTTCAGCTCCTCGGGCTTGGGCAATGCTTTGATTTGGTTTTCCCACTTGGCCTGCTTCTCTTTGAGCTCTTTTTCGAGCTCCTTGATGCGCGCGTCGGATTTCAGGTTGCCTTGAATGTTCTTGAGCTGGTCTTTCGGATCCGTACCGCCGAGGACGCTCGCGATGTCGCCGAGGAAATTTTGGTTAAACTTCTTTTGCGTCTGGCTGAGGACTTGGGCTTGCGCTTTCTCGAGCGCGCCCTCGCCGGGCTCGCCCGGGGGAGGCGGTGGTACGACGTAGCCGGGCGATTTGCGGGGAGTCAGCGCCTCGATGTTCAGGATCGAAGCCTCGTCGACGACGACCTTCGCGCGCAGGAGCGCGTCCCAGAGCATTTTGAACTTGATCTGTCCGACCTGCACGAGGTTGCGCTCGGGCTTGTTCTTGTCGGTGACTTGAATCTTGCCCATCTCGAGGCTGGCCCCGAGGAAGCTCGTGCTCAGGTAACCGATGTTCACTTCGGCGCCGTTCACTTGCGTACCGACGTACTCAAGTCCGCGGCGAAGGTGACCGTCGAAGAAGATCGTGAAGTACGCGCCGACCAGCGCGGTAAGGATCAACGCGGGAATGACGGCCTCGAGGCGAATGGGCCCCTTGGCTTTCTTGGGTTTCTTACCAGCTTCCGTAGAGGTTGTCATAAGTGTAGTACCATTTGTAGAAGGAGGTTGCTTGGATCGCTTTCCAGAACTTCGTTTGCTTGAATTTTGCGACGACCGTCACGCGATACTTGATGATCAACATGCGGCTCACGAAGAATACGACCGGCGCGAGCACCACGGTCACCACGCCCGAACCCATTACGATCGAGTTATTGAAGCGGGTGAGCGGCAGCAACGGAATGTTGTACATCGTCGTGAAGAGCGCGTGGAGGCCCGGCATTTCGAGCACCGAGCTTCCGACCGAGTGGAAAACCGGGTCGAGCAGGAACGCGATGAACTTGAAGAAGAACGCGGCCAAGAAGGCGGCGCCCGCTTGCACGCGGAAGAAGAAGATCACCAGGAAAACCAGGAACGTTTGCAGGCTCAACGCCGGCGTCATTCCCAGAATGAATCCGACGGCGATGCCGGCGGCGATCTGGTTCTGTCCGGTTTCTGAGTTCAATAGCTTCAGAAAGCCGAAGAGTTGTTTCAGAATCAAAGTCATCGTGCGGACTCCTTTGCGAAGAACTTAAGAACCTGTTCAATCACGTAATCTTGGATCTCACTTGTCATGTCCGGGTACATCGGCAGGCTAATCACGGTCTCGGCAAGCCGGCGACTGGTTTCGATATTTAGTGTTCGGCCAAGTTCGGTGTAAGCCGGCTGGTCGGGCATCGTGCGCGGATAGTGAATCGAAGTCGGAACGCCGGCGTCTTGCATGCCCTTCGCGAACGCGTCGCGGTTGGGAACCGTGATCGTGTACTGGGCCCAGGCGCTCGTGCGCTCGGGGGCGAGGGTCGGGATGCCGACGCCTTTTTTCTCGAGCTCTCTGAAGGCCTGATTGAACTTGGTCGCGATTTTCGTTCGCTGCTCGAGCTCCCAGGGGAAGCGCTCGAGTTTGGGCAAGAGAATCGCGCATTGAAGAGTGTCGAGTCTCCCGTTCACGCCGATGCGCGTGTGGTAGTAGCGCGATTTCTGTCCGTGCACGCGGATCTCGCGCATGGCTTCCGCGAGTTTATCGTCGTTGGTGAAGATAGCCCCGCCGTCGCCGTAACAGCCGAGCGGTTTCGCCGGGAAGAACGAGGTCACGCCGATCGTCGACAGGTTACAGCTGCGCTTGCCCTTGTACGTTCCGCCGAAGCTTTGCGCGGCGTCCTCGATCACGGCGAGGTTGTTGGCTTTCGCGAAGGCGTTGATCTCATCCATATCCGCCGGCTGCCCGTACAGCGAAACCGGCTGGATGGCTTTCGTTTTCGGGCTCAACGCCTCTTCGAGCTGTTTCGTATTCAGGTTGATCGTTTTGGGATCGACGTCCACGTACACCGGAGTCGCGCCGACGAGGATCACGCTCTCGGCCGTCGCGATGAACGAAAACGCCGGGCAAATGACTTCGTCGCCGGGCCCGATTCCGAGGGCCATCATCGCGATGATCGCGGCGTCGGTTCCGCTCGAGCAGGCCAGGGCGTGCTTCGTCCCCGTAAAGGCGTTGAGCGCCTTTTCGAGCTCCTCCTGCTCCGGTCCCATGATGAACTGTCCATGGTCCAGAACTTTCTGGATTCGATTTTGAATGGGATCTTTGAGAGCTTGATATTGCGCTTTGAGGTCAATAAATGGGATAGTCTTCACTAGGATTTACCTTTGGCTGAGAGATTCTTTAAAGTTTTGCATGAGGTCTCGTGACCTCGTCAACCGAGGAGTGCCCCTAAGTATGATCCCCGTGATTCTATCGGGAGGAAGCGGAACTAGACTCTGGCCGGTCTCGCGCGCGGCCTATCCGAAACAGTTTTGCGAGTTCTTCGACGGTTCCTTTTTGGGTAACACCATTCGCCGCCTTAAGACGCTCGGTGACGTTCACATTCTGACGACAAAATCCATGGAATCTCTGACTCAACGGGCCGTAAAGAGCGAGGGTCTGAATCCGCGCAACGTTCTATTCGAGCCCATGGGTAAGAACACGGCGCCGGCCATCGCGCTTCTTTGCCATATCCTGAATACGCGGGGGCAGGCGTCTGAGATTGTCGGCGTTTTTCCCTCGGACCACCTGATCGCGGATGAAGACGCGTTCATGAAGGCGGTTCGGCTGGCCGAGAAGACGGCCGGTCAAGGATTCGTGACCACTTTGGGGATTGCCCCGCATGAGCCGGCGACGGGTTACGGTTACATTGAGGTGACGGGTGAAATGCTGGCGTCGGGTGACGACCTGCGCGCGGTGCGCGTGAAAGGTTTTCGCGAAAAGCCCACGCGCGACGTGGCCGCGGGATACGTGAAGGGCGGAAAGCATTTCTGGAACGCGGGGATGTTCGTCTTCCGCGTTTCCGACATGATCGGCCACTTTCAAAAATTCCAGCCGCAGATGTGGGCGAAGATCGAGCAGATCGATGCGGAGATGCAGAACGCCCAGTACAATTACGCGTTGGTGGACTCGATCAGCGTCGACTACGCGATCATGGAGCGCCTCGAGCAGCAAGCCTGCGTTCCGTGCGATATCGGCTGGAGCGACGTCGGCTCATGGGACGAGATGGCTCGCCTGGCGGAAGAGTCGGTCGGCCTGAACTCCCAGTCGAACGCACAGGTTTTCAACCAGAACTCGGAAAACAACTACGTGTTCAGCGTGCAGAACAAAGTCATCGGACTGGTCGATGCGACGGATTTGTTGATCGTCGACACGCCCGACGCCTTGCTCGTGGCGCGCAAAGGCTCTTCTCAGAAAGTGAAAGAGCTCGTCGACTCGATGAAAGAGGCGGGCCAGGTGGAGGCGGTCGAGCATCCCTTCGAGGTGCGCCCCTGGGGCGGATTCGAAGTTTTGTCGGACCAAAAGGAATTCAAGGCCAAGAAGATCACGATCGATCCGGGCGCTCAGCTCTCGTACCAGTCGCATACGAAGCGCAACGAGCACTGGGTGATTATCTCGGGCAAGGCCGAAGTGATCTTGAACGAGAAAGCGACTCCGCTCGGCCCGGGAGATTTCGTGCACATTCCCGCCGGCACCAAACATCGCCTGCGCAACTCCGGCTCGACGCCGTTGATTTTCGTGGAAGTCCAAACCGGGTCCTATTTCGGCGAGGACGACATCGTCCGCTACAAGGACGATTACAACCGCATTCCCCCCGGCGCGGGGCAGGGGAGTTGAGCCGATGCTCGATCTCGATTCTTTAGCCGAAAAGCGGGCATTGGCGTTGAACCAGGGAAAGAATGACTGGTTCGATGCGGTATGGAGCATGGGCTTTCAGAAGCTCTCGCAAAGCATGAGCGACGGCGAAGTGGAAAGTCTGATCTCGTGGTGCTCGTCCGTGAATCACGTGTACGCCGTCGTGAAACATCTGGACGGTCGATGCGGCGAGGGCGGGCCGTCTCCGTTCGCGGTGTTGATGGCCGATGCGGAAGCGGACGGCATGCAACCCGGTGAATGGATTCAACAGAAACTTGGCGCTAAAAAATGATGATCGTCGATTCTTTCAATGAGCTTATCGTCATTCTGCGTTCATGGGACATCCTGAAGCAGGTCACTTCGTCGCTCGCGCTGCTGCTGGCGTTCATATTTTTCCGCTGGGCCACGATCTTGACCATTCGCCGCTGGAACGCGCCCTCGGGCGAGGAAAAGCGTCGCTGGATCATTCAGATCAAAAACGTTTCGTTTATTATTTTGGCGGCGGGCTTGTTCGGCATTTGGGCGACCGAGCTGCGCGCGTTCGCCTTGTCGTTGGTCGCCGTCGCGGCGGCCTTGGCGATCGCCACCAAAGAGATGATCCAATGTATTATGGGCGGCATGTATAAGGCGAGCACGCGCCCTTTCGAGATCGGTGATCGCATCGAGGTCAACGGCGTGCGCGGCGAGGTTATCGACCACAACTTCATGTCGACGACTCTGCTCGAGATC
>CAYPFC010000059.1:0-2569 GCA_964409815.1 uncultured Pseudobdellovibrionaceae bacterium | reverse complement strand
CGATAAGGGTCTGCACCAGCTCTCGGGCCGACAGGTGATCGTGCCGAACTCGTTATTCTTGATTCACCCGATCCAGAATCAGTCGATGCAGCAGGATTACATTCTGCAAGCCGTGCGCTTCACTCTTCAACAGGGCGAGAATTGGCAGGAGCTCGAGAAGCTCTTATTGGAAGCGGCCAACAAAGAGTGCGCGGCATTTTTGGAGCCCGCACGCTCGGCGATGACCCGACTCGCCCAACGCGAGGGCCTGGATCTGCCGCGCGTGGAGCCGCGCGTGACATTCCAGTACGATGACTACGGATACCTGCATGCGACCCTGCGCTTTCCGACGCCTCTTGACCGCGTGTCGCGAACCGAACAGGCGATCATTCGTTCGGTAATAGGTACACGTGGACACGGCGCCGTTCGGCCCCATGCTTAAAGGCTATGCCGTACAACGAGATTAAAGAGAAAAATTCCGCTCCCATCAAAGTGTGGTCGCCCTTGGACAAGGTCGACCCCAACGCGCTCAATCAGCTGCGCAACTTGGCCGCCTTGCCGTTCGTGTTCAAGCACGTGGCGGTAATGCCCGACGTGCATTTGGGAATCGGCGCCACGGTCGGCAGCGTCTTGGCGACGATGAATCACCTGATACCGGCCGCAGTCGGCGTGGACATCGGCTGCGGGATGATGGCGGTACGCACAAACTTGGATTCAGCGCGAGCGCAGGACGCCGCCGGGAAAATTCGCTCGCGGATCGAAGCCGCGATTCCCGTGGGTTTCGCGGGCAATCGGGTCGTGGAAGACTCGGTGGACGATTGGGAGGGCTGGAAGAAGTGGAAAGAGCTCTCATTCGTCGATAAAGAATTGCGCGACAAAGCCCTTCACCAGTTGGGAAGTCTGGGCGGCGGCAATCATTTCATCGAGTTGTGCCTGGATCAAGCGGGCGCCGTGTGGGTCATGCTCCATAGCGGATCGCGTGGGATCGGGAACAAATTGGCCGCACGACACATGCAGTCCGCGAAGAAGCGCCTGCGCGACGCGAACGCGCGCTTGGCGGATATGGATCTCGCTTGGGTCGAAGAAGGCACGCCCGAGTTCGCGGCGTACTTGAACGACCTGAATTGGTGTCAGGCGTACGCGTTTCAAAATCGCCAGGAAATGATGTCGAGGATCGTCGCCATTCTGACCGACATGTTCGACGTGAAGGTGAAAACGGATTTTCACGTGAACTGCCACCACAATTACGCCATTCGCGAAAAGCATTTCGGCGAGATGGTTTGGGTCACCCGCAAAGGCGCGGTCCAGACCTCGTAGACCTGGCCCGGCGCGTAGGTGAAGACCTGCAGGCCGCCGACGAACCGCTCCGACCGCGAGGTGGCCCGGGCCCGGGCGCGCGCGGCTTCCGGGGATTTGGGAATTATTCCCGGATCGATGGGCGCGCGCTCGTTCATCGTGCGCGGGCTTGGCGCCGAGGAATCTTTTCACTCTTGCTCGCACGGCGCGGGCCGGGTGCTGTCGCGCAACGAGGCGAAGCGTCGGTTCAACGTGAAGGATTTGATCGCACAGACGGAAGGCGTTGAGTCGCGGAAAGACAAGGGCGTGCTCGACGAGATTCCTTCGGCCTATAAGAACATCGACGAGGTCATGGCCCGGCAAACCGATTTGGTGGAGCCGCTCTTTCAATTGAAGCAATTCCTTTGCGTCAAAGGCTAGTGGACTTCCGTTCCCGTATTCGCTAGACGATTTTCATTCACAAGGAGATCGCCATGTTCAAATCGACCTACGGAACCATGTATTACGTCAACGATATGAAGCGCGCGGTGAACCAGTACAAATCGAAATTCGGTTTGAATCCGACCCACGAGAGCGACGGCTGGACGGAATTCTCGGTCGGCGGGCACAACATCTGCCTTCACGCGGTGGCGCAGGGGCAGCAGTCGAACGGCAAAGGAATTTTGATTTTTAACTTCGATGGCGTGAAGGACTTGTACGAAAAGATGGGCCGCGAGGGCATAAAGGTCTCGAGCCTCCACGAAGTTCATCCGGGGGCGTCGACTTTTCACATGTACGATGACGACGGCAACGAGTTTAGCGTTTACGGTAGACCGTAAATTTTAATACGTACGGCTGACCGTATGTCGCAGTGTTTCGAGCCCGGGTTCGAAACACTGCGTTGAGAGAAATCTGTGCCACAATTGCGGAATGACTTCGCTTGACCGGTTGCGCGCCCGCGATCCTGAATTTTTGAAAGAGCTCTTCGAGCAGACCACTCCTTATTTACTACGCCTTTTACAGTCGCAAAAGATCACGGGCGCCGCGGCCGAGGACCTCGTGCAAGAGTCGTGGAGCGTGTTCTTCGAGAATCTGGATTCGTTCCGCGGTGACTCCTCGATTCGAACGTACGTCGCGGGAATTCTTATCAATCGCGTGCGCGAGCTCCGCCGCGCGCAGGCTCGTGAGGCGCCGGTTCGCGAAGAGCCTGAGTGGGAAGCCGCGGAGGAGAATATCGAGAAGATGTTCGATCAGGCATTCGATGAGCGTGGACTGTGGCGGGCGCCCGTCGGCGACCCCGATCGTCTTTTTCAGA
>CAYPFC010000058.1:11110-14366 GCA_964409815.1 uncultured Pseudobdellovibrionaceae bacterium | reverse complement strand
TTGAATGATCTTCGTCTTCGTCCAGTATTCGGCAAACGTGAATCCCCAATACAATAAAGCGTGATTACCCACACGGTAGCCCATCGAGAGCCCGGCTTGCGTGTAGCGCGCTCCGATCTCTCCGCGCCAGTCATAGCCGCCATCCCCGCCAAAGCTGGTCTGGTCTCCCCCCTTCGAGCCGTACGTAGTTCCGGCGCGCGCGAATACCGCGACTGGAATATTTCCCTTCTTCGCGGAGCTCGTGCCGTCGCCGAGCAGCTGCAACTTCGCGATCGCGCCGAACCCGCTACCGAGAACGTTGATCTCGCCGCCGATCTCCAGAGGCGACCAGGGCGTCCAAGTCGCGCCGGGGTGAACGTCCGCGTAACCGCGAACCGTAGGTTGAGTCAGGTCCGGAGGACGCTCGCCCCCATTGTCGGTCGCCTCGAACGCGTGTGAGTCGCCGCCCGCCACTATAAATTTCCAGCGGAATTGATCCCCTCGAGTTTCGGGAATTTCGACACGCGGATTGGGAAGAACGACTTGAACTTGAGCGCACGCCGAACACATCAGGGCAAGAAATGGAAGCACGAATTTGAGTCGCATGCCCTAAGGATAAAAGCAAAAAAGCCCGGAGGTCATCCGGGCTTTTCGTTTACATGCCGCGAGACGATTTTTACGGTGTAAAACAGAATCCGTTGATGCAAATCTGCGGCTTGTCGTTTTTGCGGTCGTTGCCCCAGCCTCGGCCATCGCGTCCACCCCAGCGGCCGTGCCATTCACGACGGTTGAAGTATTCGTCGATACGGACGCTGCCGAGCTCGATGTCACGGACGCGGCCATGGCGACCGACTTGCTCCGCATACAGCGTCACGCGCGCACGGCTGCCACGCCAACGATTCAACGTATTCGCGTCGATCTTAAATCCTACGATGCAGCGTTTGCCGCCGCGAAGAGCTTTCTCGTTCGAGTAGCTGCCTTCACGGAAATATTCGCGAACGCGAATGTCTTGCCTTTCGCCGTTTCCGAATACGACATCGAGATCGTTGATTTCAACGTCTCCGCCGCGAACGCCGATGTAAACGCTCTTAAGATTGCACTCGCGCGCGGTGGGAACATAAAGGTCGTTATTCCATGGAACGAAGCCGTCGTCGCCGCGACGGAACTCGATGCCGCCGTTCTTGAGATCGATACCGATCTCTACATTCGGTCCGTTGCGACGGTCGCGATCCGGTCCGAACTTAAACTCAACTTCCGCGGCTTTCGCCGAAAGCGAAGCCGAAAGACACAGCAATGCAGTGATCATGGTCTTCATAGCAAGATCTCCCTCTCAATAATGAGATGTAAAAATTTGAACGTGGTCTTCCCTAGTTTACTTTTGTCCCCGACCTTGGAGCGTACTCAGCCATTGAGCAAACTCGGTGCCGAGCACGGTGGTGTCGTAAGGCGACTAGAACAACTGATGTAAGAGAGGCACGGTGAGGAGCGAAAGTGGAATGCCGACCGCGACCATTAAATTCGCGAGCTCGGAATCAAGATCGAATTCCGAGGCGACAATGGCGGCCGTGATCATCGGGGCCATTCCCGCTTGCAATACGGTCACTTGCATCGCCTCGCGATCGATCGAGGGAGCGAGAAAGTAAATCCCAAAGAATGCCAAGGGCGCGATCAACAATTTATAAACAAGGCCCATCGCGAGCGGCGCGCGCTTCTTTGGATTCAAATTAAACTTGATCTGAAAACCGACGGCGAAGAGAGCAAGTGGCACAAGGGTACCAGCGATTTTTTCCAGAGTCGGCTGAAAGCTCTCTCTCATGGGCATGCCGAACGCGTACCAAAGCCCGGCGAAAATCACTGACAGAAACGGCGGAAAGGTGACAATTCTGAGGGCGAGCCTCTTGACACCCACTTTTTCTCCCGCATAGGACGCCGCAAGCGGAATTCCCACCAGCGAGATGACGAGAAACGATCCGAACTGATCGACGACGACTCCGTACCGAATCGCTTGGGGCCCCAGAAGCGCTTCAAGCAAAGGAAATCCGACAAACGAGGTATTCCCGAGGCCCGCCGTGAGAATAAGAGCGGCCGTCGTCGCGCGACTCCAACCGAGAGCGTGACCAAGGTACGCGAACAAACCCCACGCGCCGGCGAATACGATCCATGGCATTCCCGCAAGCAGCGCGAGACCCGCATCGAAGCTCGCGTCCGCGAGCAGCAACGGAAACTGAACGAGAATCATCACCGGCAGCGACACGTAAATGACGAAACTATTGAACGCGCGACCACTCTCTCTGGGAAAACGCGAAACGCGCTGAGAAAGCCAGCCCGCGACCAAGCAAAGAAAGATCACGAGGAAATTGGTCATTTAGAAAAGATATGCATCCAGCGAATAAGCGCCCGGCCCGAGCAGGAACATGACCACGCAGATAATCGCGAGGTTCAAGGCATACTCGTTACCCGGAGGCGTATTCGTAATCAGATAGCCTCCGCCGCGATGACCGATGGACGCCGCCATGACCATCGTGAAAAAGCAGGCGATCAATCCCACGCGCGTGAAAAGTCCGAGTGTGATCGAGATTCCTCCGAGCAACTCGCTGAGCATCGCCATGCGCGCCTGCGCGTACGCGAACGGAAGCCCCATGCCCTGTAGCCACGCGGTGAATCCCGCCATGTTTCCCGGACCGACGTAACCTAGTTTGCCCAGCGCATGAACGACGAAACAAATTCCAATGGCCAGCCTGAGAATAAGAATCGCGGCATCGGCGATCTGCGGGTCGGTGTAGAGCATGAAGTTTTCCATAGATCTCCCTATTCCATCGATGCCATCAGCCACGGGGACGGTCAATGCGCACGCCCGCCTTGAAGAGCGACGCGCAAACCGCGCGCGCGATTCGCAAGGCTCCCGGCGTGTCTCCGTGAATGCAAAGCGTATCGACCTTTCCGACGAGGGAGAGCGCCTGCTCCCCGGCCTCCCGACCGTCTTCGATCAGCGAGCCGGCTTCACTCCGGGGCTTCAAGGTTCCGTCGTCTTCGTAGCGACGGTCGGTAAAGCCTTCCGCGAGCGTCTTAAATCCCGCGGCTTTCGCCCATTCTAAAAACTCCGAGCCGGCGAATCCAACGACGAGGAGCTCCCTTCCAACGCGCTCGAGCGCATCGAAGAACGCGCGGGCCGTTTTTCGGTCACGCGAAAGCTGATGGTAGAGAGCGCCGTGAGGCTTGACATGCGAAAGCGCCGCGCCGAGCTCCTCGCAAATCTCTTCGAGCGCGCGAATCTGGT
>CAYPFC010000058.1:1586-11076 GCA_964409815.1 uncultured Pseudobdellovibrionaceae bacterium | reverse complement strand
ATGCGCGCCGATCGCGAGGTCGTGCTTGAGCGCGAGCTCGACCGCGGCCCGCATGGTCTCGGGCGTACCCGCGTGCCCCCCGCAGGCGATGTTCACCGAGGACACCAATTCGAACAGCCGCTCTTCGGAGCCGTCCCGCAACGCCTCCGCCGATTCGCCCGCGTCCAAATTGAGATCGATCGTTTTAGAGGCCAAAGCCCACCTTTTCGAGCGCGTTTTCCCAATCGCGGCGAATGGCCCACGCCTCTTCGAAGCTCACCACTTGAAAGCGGAACTGAGCGCCGGGCTTGAGTTGGCCGAGCCGCCAAAGATCCGGCGCGATCACGTTCGCGATGCGCGGATACCCTCCCGTCGTACACTGCTCGCAGTACAAAATCAAAAGCTGACCGCCGCCGGGAGCTTGAACCGCTCCGGGCGCGACGCCCTCACTGATGAGCTCTTCGGAGTAGCGGCTCGAGATCGCCGGGCCTTCGAGGCGCAGGCCCAGGCGATTGACGTCGTTCCCGACTCGAAAGCGCGATTCCGCGAAAAGAGACCGCGTATCGGCGTCGAAGCTCTCCCACTGCGGTCCGGGCGTCACGCGCAAAACGGAAGTGTCCTCCGCGTATAGCCTACGCAAAAGGAGCGCCGGAGGCCGGTGAAGAAGATGGCTCTCGGCCTGCGCGCCCGCCTTTAAAAAATCCCCGTTCTGTAAAACACGCCCGCCCCAGCCTCCGCTCACGAACGTCGAGCGCGCGCCGAGGATCGCGGGCGCTTCGAATCCGCCGCGCACGTGAACGTAGGCGCGGAGCTTCTCGATCGCGCCCGTCTCGAGGATCTGACCGCTTTTTACGGGAATCGCCGCCCACATCGATACGCGCTGCTCGTCGAGGCGGGGCTCGCACTCCGCGCCGGTCACCGCGATCCACGTTTCTTTCAAAAAGCGAAACGCCCCTCCAGTGGCGGTCATCTCGAGCGCGGCGGCGCTTTTCGGATTTCCCAAAAGCTGATTGCCGATGCGAAACGCGAGCGGATCGGCGGCGCCGCCGCGGGAAATACCGAGGTGAACCGAGTCGAAACGGCCTTCATCTTGAACACTCGTTTGAAACCCCGCTCGCAGGGTCTCGATCATCGCGTCCTTCCCGTTCACCGCCGGCTGCGGTCGCGCGCTCGTCGTCCGCCCTTTCAGCGTGCGCGGCTCGAAGCGCACGCGATCGCCCGGTTTCAATAACGTCGCGGGCTTCCGGTACGGATCGAAAAGCTCGGCGTCCGTGCGCCCGAGAATGCGCCAGCCTCCGGGAGTGTCGCTCGGGTAAATTCCCGCTTGTTTGCCGGCGATCGCGACGCTTCCCTTGGGCACGCGCACGCGCGGAGTTTTCAAGCGCGCGCACACGAGGCGCTGCGGAAGCCCGTGTAAGTAGGGAAAGCCCGGGGAAAAGCCGAGAAACGCGACCTTAAAATCGACGCCCGAATGCAATCGGATCACTTCGTCCGTCGTCAGCGAAAGCTCGCGCGCGACCTCCTCCAGATCGGGTCCGTCATACTGCACGGGAATCGGCACAAGTTCGCCGCTCACCGAATCCTCGCGCTTACTTGCGGCCAGTATCGTTTCGAGGCGGCGATGGAGTTTCTCCACATCGAACGCAAGCGGATCCACATCAATGGAAACGCTCGCGTATGCGGGATGAATCACGCCGACCTCGGGAAACTCGCGGCGCAATCGATAAAAGAAACGCAAAGTCCGGTCGCTCGCGTCTAAAGACGGCTGATCGGCGAATCGGATGAGGAGAGAGGAATCGGAAATCAGCTCGATCACCATTTTTTCACGGTATCGGCTGCCCTGCTCCATGTCACGCGCCCTGGCAGGTTTTATGCACTCTTACGAGCTATAGATTTTAGGAGGTCATTAATAATGAAAGCACAAGTAGGACAAGCCGTAGCCGCGACCGCGCTCCCCACGCTCTTACGTGGATTTCGTCTACGTTGGATCGTCTATGGGGCAGCCGCGTACTTCGGTCTGCGCATGTTGAGCAAAAAAGGAATCTTCCAGAAGCAAGCGGACGCCGCCCTGGGAGTGATCGACAAGGGAATCGACGTCGTGAAAAAGCAAGTCGGTATCTCGGGAATGCCCGCGACCGGCGTAGAGCACGAAACTTCGGTTCGCCACTAAAGTTCGACGGAAAAGTCGTCTTGATCCGAATCCGAGCGGCCCTCACGGGCCGGCTCGGCGTTCCGCGCTATTTTAACGTCGACAGGAATTTCCAGAGCGCCTTTATCTCGGTCTCATTCAATTGCTTTAACAAGGTGACCGGCATCGGCGCGCGCATCGGTTGGTTCGTCGTCGGCGAGACTCCGGTCTCGATCATCCGCCTAAACGCTTCTTCGTTCCAATGAGGGAATGCGCCCAGGCGAATATTCGAGGCCGCGGGCCACGACGGATCGCCGCCCGGAATCTTGCCTCCTTTGAACTCATGTCCATGACATCCCATACAGGCATTGGCCAGGTAGCGTCCGAACTCGGCGGTGGCGCCCTCAGTCGGCTTGTCGCCGAACGTGGGCGACTGATCGACGTGAAACGCCGGAAACATGACGGGCATTTGGCCGAATGCGGAAAGAATACGAGCCATCGGGCCGAAAGAATTCGCATGGCTCGGCTCACCCGCTTCGGGGACGCTGCGGATGTAGGCGATGACCGCGGCGATATCGGTCTTGCTGACTTTGTCGTAGTCGAACGAGGGCATGAACCTCAGGCTACGCCCCTCTTTGTGGATTCCGAAGCGAACGGCGGCGGCGATCTCCTCATCCGTCCAGTTCTGCAGGCGGGTGAGGTTCGAACCGTGAATGGATCCCATCGCGGGATTTTCCATCACCTTCGCGCCGGTGAGGTTTTCGCCGTGGCACTCGACGCATCCGAGGCGAACCGTATAGATCCTCTGTCCGAGCTGAGCGTCGGCGTTCGCCACTTCGGCGGAAATCGAAAACTCGGGGCGAACGAATTTTTCGTCCGAGAGATACGAAAAGCGCATGAACGCGTAACCGACGACGGCGACGACCAATAAGACAACAGCGGCGAAAAGCCGCAAGATGATCCTCATTTTTTCTTCCTCTTAGATGTTTCGAAGGGCTTCACGAATAGCGTAGTCTTGCCACCGATTCGTGCCAAGCGGAGTTTTCTCGCGAGTCAAATAGCCCATGTGCCCGCCGAACTCCTCGAAGTGCGCGAGCACATGTTTAGAAATCTTAGCCTGCTCATAACTGTCAAACGGAACGAATGGGTCGTCCTTCGCCGTAAGAAGAACCGTGGGCACGCGAATGTCCCCGAGAAGATCCTGTGTCGAACATGCGGCGTAGTAGTCGTCGCGATTCGCGAACCCACCGAAGGGCGCCGTAAAGTAGTTGTCGAACTCTCGAATCGTGGAAAGGCGCGGGATACGCTTGCGCACTTCGGGATCCTGATACGCGACGAAGACGTCGCGGCGGCATTGAATATAAAACTTCATGTCGTAAATGCGATTCCAGCCGGTGCCGAGCATGTGCGACGTTTTATCCAGCGCGATCGGCGCGTTCACGCTGATGCCGGCGTCAGGTTGAGTCGTACCGCGCTTGCCCGAAAGCAATAACAACAGCGCGTTCCCGCTCATCGAAAAACCGACGGCCACATGGCGCTTCTTCGGAAAGAGCGCACGCCCAAAAGCGATCACGGCGGAGAGGTCCTCGCCGCGGCCGGAATGGTATAAGCCTTTCGCGAGCCCAGCGCCCTCGCCGCATCCGCGGTGGTTCGCGAGGATCACCGTGTGGCCGAGCTGCTGCGCCAGAATGGAGGTGCGGTGAATGTAGGTCGAGTCCGTGCTCCCCGCGAGCCCATGGAAAACGTAAACCACCGTATCGCTCTCGCCCTCTTGCACGAATCCGACGAGCCGATCGCCGTCATCGAGCGGAATCTCGACGCGTTTGCCTTTGGATGTCAGACGTGGGGAAGGAAGAAGGTATCCGAGGATGGTTTGCAGGTGGGCCGTGGAGGCCCACACCGGCGGAACGCAAGGCTCAAGTTTCATTCAGGGGAATATAATTACCAATTGCCGATATCGCAAGCGGCAGACGTGAAAACCAGATTCACCGGGGATTGACCGCCGAGGCTGTCATCCGTGTAAACGATCGTGGTGACCATGGTGTTGCGGTTCAAGCTGACGCGGAAGTATCCGCCGTCTCCGGTATTGTGCATATCGTTGGTGACCAGCACCGCGCCCGTCGCGGCTCCCGCTTCCGCGGCGGCATAAAATGCGGTTCCGGAAACTTGCATGTAATCGTCGATCACGTTGGACGTCGCGTAGACGTCGCCCGAAGAAGTCAGGACGGCGTTGTATTCAACCGTGAGCCCGTTCAGCGCGGTACCCGCGGCGCCCGCGAGTCCGGAGATCGTGCCTTCGCAATAAATCGAGGAAGTGATTCGGCCGCCGCCCGGCGCGCCCGGCGCTCCGTCCTCACCTTTACAGCCGAGGAAGGTCATGGCGAAAGCAAGCGTCATCAACATAAGAAATTGGCGTTTCATAAAAGTCTCCCTATGACTTTGGGTAGTTCAAGAGCCACGCCCGGCGGTGCCCGCTTAATTTCGCGATAGCATCGCCGCCCGGGACGGAGTGCCCGTTTGCGTCCGCAGCTGCTCACTTCATAAACAAGCCGGTCTCGGAGTGTCTCATTTTGAGACACGACTTTGGTCGCTATTTCTCGCCCATCCGATACGCGATCGCCGGTGGGTTCGCTAGAGTGAAAAGTGAGCCCATCATGGATGATCGAGAATGAACCTGACCGAATTCCTGAAAAACCGGGAAGAGAGAAAGTCGAACGAGCCCGTACTGCGCGAGATCTGCCGCTCGTGTTTTCAGCCGGGCTTCAGTTGCTTCTGCGCTTTCGTCAGGCCGTTCGCGCCGAACGTGGAATTCGTGATTCTCACGCATCCGATCGAAGTGAAGCACAGGAGAATCGCGACGGGTCGTATGTCTCACCTGATTCTGGAAAATTCCCACTGGTTTATGGGACACGACTACAGCGAGGACGAGGCGTTGAACGCGCTCCTTGCGGATCCCGGTCGCCACTGCGTGATTCTTTATCCAGGCGCGCGCTCGGTGAATCTTTCGCATTTATCGCCGGAGGAGCGCTTCGACCTCTTTCCCGAAGGAAAGCTTCCCACGGTGATCGTCATTGACGGTACGTGGGCGACCGCGAGGAAGATGATGCGCCTAAGCCGCAATTTGCACGGACTGCCGCGCGTGGGATTCACGCCGACGAAACCGAGCGATTTTCGCGTGCGGCAGCAGCCGAGCGAGGAGTGCTACTCGACGATCGAGGCGATTCATTACACGCTCGAGCTCCTCGGGGACGGCGGGCGGGAGCACGATCACCTATTGTACGTATTCGATCGGATGGTGAATCGCCAGCTCGAGCTGGCTCATTCTTCGGACGCGATCGCGCGTCCGTTCAAACCGTGAAGCTTGCGGAGTAATTCGGGCGCCGGGCCAACGTGAAAGGTCTGCCGGGGACCGCCCTTGCCGATCTCCATCTTCCCGGGCGAAATTTTGAGCGCGTCTTTGCGGCCAAGTCCCGACATGACTAAGCCCTCGGGTCCGTCGCAGAAGAGCAAAAGTCCTTCGTCTTTGATCCCGTAAAGATCCCAAATTCCCGACGTGTAAAAGAGGATTTTAAGTTGGCCGTCGGAGTAGGCTTCGATCACGACGTAAGAGCCTTTGGTTTCATTGACGAGTCCCACGCTGTGAGTATCCTTAAAGAGCGCGAGAATGGATTCGAGTCTGGGAGTCTTTTTCAGCTCGGTGAGGTTCGAGGCGCATTCGTCGGCCGCGGCCGGGAGGGCCCATACGATTAAGATAAAGATGGCCGCGAACGTCCAACGAAGCATCCAGCTCTCCTAATATATAGGATAGCGGGAGAAGATAAATACCGCGTGTTTACGCCGGTTAAAATGTCTCAAATTGAGAGACCGCTGGCGAAATTGGCCGAATTTGCGGGCTCAGCTTATACCCAACCACAGAATCTTCGTTGTCCAATGTATAAATCCGCGCGACAATCTCATGTATGGATTCTAAGGCGATTCTATTTCTTTTGGTTCTCGCGGCTCTGGCATTCTGGGCACTCGAGAAAAAGCTCTCGGCGATGGACTCGCCGCTCGCACCAATGGAACAAACGCGCTAGACGAGCTCTGACGCCGGCAGCACGCGCGCTCCGGCCTCGGCACGCTTTCCTTCTCTCAAAAGGATTTCCGCCAAACGATCGACGTCGGTCGCCATGCGATTTCTTAACGCTCCCGGAAGAACCGGAGACAGCACGCGCATCGCGGAAATCGCGAAGGCCTCGCCCGTTCGCCGCTGTTTGCGGTCGCCCATCAACAATCCGGGCCGGGCAAAGACCAAACTCTTCAGCCCGAGGCCCTTGAGAAACTCCTCGGTCTCACCCTTAACGCGGTTATAGAAGATTTTCGAATTCTGATTCGCGCCCGCGGCCGAAACCAGCACAAATGACTTCGCGCCATTGGCTTTCGCGATCTTCCCGAAATCCGCGACCGCCTGATAATCGACCTTCCGAAACGCTTCTTGGGAGCCCGCGGTCTTGATCGTGGTGCCGAGGCAGCAGAAATAAATATCTCCGCGCAGCTGAGGTTCGACGGAATGCAGATCGGCGAGGTCTCCCACTAGAACTTCGCTGAGCTTCGTGGATTTCACCGGGAGCGGCCGACGCCCCATGGAAATGACCTTCGTGATATCCGAATCCTTGAGCAAGAGCTCGAGGAGCTTCGAGCCCGTAAGGCCCGAAGCGCCCACGATGACCGCGATCATTTTTTAAACGGGAGCTCGCCCAGATAGTCTTTCTTGCCGATCTCTACGCCGTTCTCGCGAAGAATCGAATACGCCGTCGTGACATGGAAGTACACGTTGGGAATCGCGTGGTGGAGCGTGTACTCGGTCCCGGTAAGCCACTTTCCCTCCCAGCGCGGAGTCGTGATTTTCTTATCGGCCGCATCCTTGAAGTCCGCGGGCGAGAAGGTGTTCAGATAGTTGACCACTTCGTCGATGCGCGCGCGCAACTGCGGCCACGACGTCTGATTGTCGTCGTGCGCGGGCGCGTCTTTTCCGGTCAGGCGCGAAACGCAAAGCTTCGCCGAATCGCATGCGATTTGAACCTGCTTGGCGAAATTCAATTGGTCGATAAAAAGGCGCGACTGCGTGAAGTTCTCGACGTCGAACTTACGGGTTTCGGCGTAGGACTGAGCCTTCGCCATGAACTGGTTAAGATTTCGAAGCGCCTTGGTGAACGTGGGAACAGTCAGATCGTAAAGCATAGTTTCTCCTGTTTGAGCCGAATCTTTAGCGAGGCCGGAGACAAGAAGCAAGCCTTGTCCCCGAGCGGATTAAGCGCGAATACCTTCGGTCTGAAGCGCGGTTTGTACGCTCGGACGCGTCGAAAGCCTCTCGAGGAAACCGAGAATCGCGGTGTGCGGGGTGATATCCACTTTCAGCACGCGCGACCAACGCAGGATATTGTAGGCGTAAGCGTCAACCAGCGAGAACTCACTGCCGAGGAAATAGGTACTTTCCTTCAAATGCGAATTTACGACCGAAAGGCGTTTCTGAAGCTTTTCGATGACTTTTTCTTTGGCTTCGCCCTGAAGCGCGGGGTTGAAAAGCGCGCTGAAGCCCTTATGGAGCTCGGTGGCCACAAAGTTCAGCCATTCCATCGCCTTGTAGCGCTCTTCCGTTCCGAATTTGGGAAGGAGATTTTTATCGGGATACTTGTCCGCGAGACGCTGTAGGATCACTTGTCCCTCGGTCCAGAGTTGGCCGTCGTCCGTCGCGATCGCGGGAATATACCCCTTGGGATTGAGTTTTTTAAAATCGCCGCCGGCGAATGTGTGATTCTTCAGGTCGACCTTTTCGGCTTCGAATTTCACGCCCGCTTCAAGAAGCGCGATTTGCACGTGGAGCCCGCAAGCACCCGGCGAATAATATAATTTCATTTATTCCTCCTGATTCTCGAATTCGTACTATAACCTAATTCCTATAGACTTACCTTATGGCCTCATGTTACTTCTGTAAAGGTGGTTTCAAAAGGTAACCCACAGAAAGCGGTTACCGATCGGAAACTCGCGGACAGGAGTGAAAAATGCTGAAACGCAGGAAAAGCCAAGTCGAACCCATGTCGCCCGAATGCCCGCTCATGGCATGCATGCATTTCTTAGGCGGCGCGTGGACTCCGAATATATTGTGGTATTTAAAAGCCGGCCCTCGCCGGTTTAGCGAGCTTAAAGACGATGTCAGCGGAATCTCGGCAAAGGTCCTTACGCAACGGCTCAAGCGGCTGGAAGACGATGGGCTCGTACTGCGCACTGTTATGCCGACCTCACCTCCGACCGTGGAGTATTCTCTCACGGACCTGGGTGAGGAGTTGAAGCCCGCGATTGAAGCGATCGTTCGCGTGGGAGAGAAACTCCGCCGCAAAAAATCTTTGCGAAGCGTAATCGGTTCATAACGGATATTAAGACTGCGCGCGAGACTCAAACCAATCTCGTGAGCGATGAAGATACGCGTAAAAAACCCGGACCCGTTCCGGGTTTTTTATTTCATGGCACTTCACTTGCTCTATTCAACCTCCGGGGCCACAAGGGCACCGAAAAAACCAAGAGGGAGAATATTATGAAACACGGACTCGCTTCGCTCATGCTCGCGCTCGTCTTCGCTCAAGGAACTATCGCGGATGAATTGTTTCCGCTCAAGCCGATCGAAGAAACACCCATTGAGTTCTGCAATCCCGGTGAAAAATCGAAACTGGACCGCGAAGTTCTCCAGCTCATCCGCGGTGCGCAGAAGAGTCTAAAGTGCGGAAACTACGAGGTGACTTACGAACAGCTTCAGGTCGCGCTCGAAGGCGTCCAAGAGCTGATGATCGGTACGATCGGCTGGTGTTACTCAAAAGATAACTGCGGGCTGCCGAAGCTTTCCGCGCACCAAGTGACCAAGAAAGAATGCGAGAGCACGCTTGCGGGCGAAAGCTGGAAGCCGGTCAGCACTCCCGGAGCCTGCCAAGATATTTAGTTCGGATTTGAAAGCGTGGGTCGATCCGAGTCGTAGCGGCGCGGATCGACGCTAACGGGAACGGCGGTTCCGGTATACTTCGTCGTTTGATAGGAACCGTCTTTTACCTTTCGCGAAACAACGTCCACGTCCACGATCGCATTGTGACCCGCTTCGGCCGCCAGAAACGCGAGGCGCATGATTGTTTCGTCGTAATCGTCGCAATCGAGAATGCGAAGCTGGGCCTCTTTGCGTTTGATCAATCGGGTTTCTTTACCTTGATCCTTCATAAAAACAAGAACGCCCTTGGCACGATCGAGAGTTTCTTCATACTGCGCAAGCTCAGGATGAATCTTGTCGTCGAAACAGCCGGTGCAATAAAACGCGTGCGCCAACTCTTCGGGCACGGAGCCCAGTAGCGAAAAGTCACCGGT
>CAYPFC010000058.1:0-1576 GCA_964409815.1 uncultured Pseudobdellovibrionaceae bacterium | reverse complement strand
AGGACTTACATAGATCGCAACCACAAAGTCCGCACATGAGCGTGGCCTTCGGCTTTAGACATGAGTTACACGACAGCTTTTCCATGCCGGATGACATATCATATTTGTTTGTCGGGGCGTGAGGATTCTTTCTAGTACGTGAAGTTGTAAGAGAGGCCGGGCGTAAACTTCTCTTTTAAATCGCGGTTATAGCGATCAATCGCATCCTTGTGAAGAGAGCCACCGTAAAATCCGATCCCGGCGCTGACCGCCAATATTCCGCCAAATGCCGCCCAATCGGACTCTTCCCAGTCCCCGCGATCGGCAAAGATATAGACGAGCCCCGCGCCGAGAACTCCGAGCCTCACGTACTCCCATGTCATCGCTTTTTTCTCGAGCTCTAAGGACTCGGGCGAAACCGCGCGCATCACGGGCTTCACGGAGTCGCCCGTGTAGATATCTGCGGCGTCCTTGGGACCCATGAAGAAAAATCCCGGAGCAGGAGTCCACCACGAAAAGTGAAATTGGAACTTCTCGATTTCCTTTTGCGCGGCCTCTCCCTTAAGCGAAAAATCGGGCGTAGGCCCTTGATAGTGGGTGACGCATCCGGTGAGGGACACGCTGAGAATGAGCGCGAGAACTCGTTTCATGGGCGGACTCCTTTGACTCTCTTTGTAGGTCGACATTATTCTTGAACGCATGGATGCGCAATCAACCATTGAGAAGCGAAAAATTCTTTGTCGCCGAGACGACGCCGTTAGCGAAGGCGTGATCGAGCGTCGCGATCTTCCCGCGAACGAACGGGTCGCGCGCGGAGCGAAGGTGGGAGGCGCGCTGTGGGCGGTGGGATTTCTCACTGTTTTTATCCCGGTGCTCCACTTCGTACTTCCGCCGCTGTTTTTGATACTGGGCCTTGTGTTCGGATGGGCCGCGTGGCACGACAGAGCCGAGGTTTTGGGTGGAGAGTTCGCATGTCCGTCCTGTAAGACGATCAATCGGATGGCGAAGCAAGGCGAGTCGTTTCCTAAATCAATCCGCTGCGAGCACTGTCACCTGACGTTGGAGCTCTCGCTTGGCTGAAAACTGCCCGCGCTGCGGGAAACCCTTCCCACCGGGCGAATCCGTTGAAATTCTTTGTCCGGAATGCGCGCGTTCGAGCCTACCGTCCGCGGGAACCGAGCCCGAGTCCCCCGGAAGTCTGCGGGAAGGCGAGGATTTTTATTACGATGGCGCCGGCCGAATGGTGCTGACCGCGGCTTACCTGCTCCGGCGCGGATATTGTTGCGAAAATGGCTGCAAGCACTGCCCCTATTCGTAGCCGCACGGGCCTAGCCTAACATTTTTATATTAGCCATTCCTTTACGGGTTCTTTTTTCAAGTCACCGAGATCTTTAGGCGATTTTGTGGCAGTGTGCGCCAATCCTATCAATTCAGAGGTTGGTAAATGAAGAAACTCGTCGTCGTTCTCTCACTTTCCGTGACCGCAATTCTCGCTGTTTCGTCGACCGCAAAAAACTCAGGATTCAACGGCAATGATCAAGAGCAATGTCAGTGGCGAAAAAATCTCCGCACGGTGAGAAAGAGCGAGATTCAAAGT
>CAYPFC010000057.1:10164-14426 GCA_964409815.1 uncultured Pseudobdellovibrionaceae bacterium | reverse complement strand
CGCGCGTCGATGCTTACGGCTACGGCGAAGACGTCGTGACCGCGGGCTACGGAGATTTGCACGACGGTGATTTCGAAACGAAGCTCGTCAGCTATACGAATAGCTTCTCGGGAACTTCGAGCGCGACCCCGATTGTCGCGGGCAGCGTGGCTTCGATTCTCGGTATCGCCAAGGCTCAGGGCAAAGTCATCACGCCCGCGGAAATGCGCGCGGCCCTTCGCGCGACCGGGACCCCGCAAGAGGGCAATGTGAGCGAGCGCATCGGTAACATGCCGAACCTCGTTCAGCTCTATAATCATTTCTTCCCCGAAACTCCGAGATAATTGGTTTTTCATCGGGTTTAAGTGATTGAATTGAAAGGATGGCGAAGCGAAAGCTTCGCCATTTTCATTTTTCGGTAGTCGAAGGCGAAAAGCAGGCGCACCATAGAGGCCACCAACCAGCTTCGAGGTGAAACTTGCTTAGAGCATTTCAATTTCGTTCGGCCTGGAATCAGTTTATCGCCGTTGTCCAGCGCGACAGTCTTTCGGTCTTAAGCGGCGTCCTTGCGTTCTACTTCTACGAGACTCTTCTCTTTCGCGAATATCTAATCTTCAACTCGGAGCAGACGGCCACGTGGCTTGTCGCCGCGGCTTCTGGGATTTCGCTTTTCCTTGCCATTCGATTATGGTCGCGAAGCGCGAAGGAAAAGTGGGCGCTTTCGGCCGTGGCATTCGCGATTTTGATCGGGTTCTCTTACCGGCACTTGGAAGTCGGTGACATCCGCGCCTTTCGTTTCGCCCAATGGTTCTTGCTGACGCATCTTTTGGTGGCCTTGACGCCGTTGCGCGACCGCAAGCGTGTGGGCGGAGGCGAAGCCGACGGACAGCTGTGGAGATTTAACTGGTATCTACTTACGCGATTCGTCTTCGGAGGCATCTTCTGCGGAGCCATGACATTGGGTCTCTGCGGGGCGATGAAGGCGACCGACCTCCTCTTCGATATCGATTTCAAGGGCGATCATTATGGAATCGTGATCGGGTTCGTGTTCTTCGTCGTCAGCGTGTTCCAAGTTCTTTCGTCGATCGTCGACACGCGCGTGGGTCCGCAGGGTGAGCAAGTCACGTCGGATTTGCGCCGCTTGATTCAGTACTTGTTCACGCCGCTCTCGCTCGTCTATTTCGTCATCGCATACGCTTACATCGTGAAGATCGCGCTCGCGCAGTCCTGGCCGCGCGGAGTTGTGGGATTTTTGATCAGCGCGCTCATTGGTTTCGTATTCTTGACGTACCTGATGCAAAGGCCTTTGGCTGGGGTCGCGCGATTTCCCGAGTGGATGAGCGCGTTCTGGAAATGGAGTTTCGCGCTCCTCATTCCTCCCGTCATCGTGCTCTTGCTTGCGATTTACCGTCGTGTTCAGGAATACGGCCTGACGGAGTCACGCGTGGTGCTCATCGTACTCGCGCTCTGGTCACTCGGGATTTGTGTATATTATTTCCGTCCGTACCGCCGGGGCATCGCCATGATTCCGCTTTCGCTGGCGGCGGTCGTGGCCGTGACGTTCGTGGGGCCGCTGAGCCCTCACTCGTTTGCATACCGCTCTCAGGTCAACCAGCTGCGCGAGATCCTCAACGCGGGCGGAGCGAAGATCGTGGATGGGCGCTACGTTTGGGCGAAGGCGCCCGATCACGGCGAGGTCAATCGGATCGAGTCGATCCTTAGGTATTTCTGTCGCGAGTATGAGCCGCAAGCTATGTTCGATGCGATGGGCGTGCGACCGGCTGAAAGAATGACGGGCTGGGAGAAATCGAGCGCATGTTGGAGCGACAAGCGCCACGGGACGCCGTTTCGATTGGCGCAGGAAACGTTGGGGTTGAAGGAGCGGGCGTCCGAGGAAGAACTAGCGGCCGATCTAAAGGAGATCGTCGCGGGTGAAACCGGAGACTTCAGCTATCGCGCGGGCGACGTTGAGGTCGCGCCCAAAGTGGATTTTGGCTACCAGGTCGAGGACCGAAAGAGAAGGTGGAGATTCGGCTCCAAATTGCGATTCGAGTACACGTGCTGCGATCTGGATCTAAAATGGTTGCCGGCCAACGGAGACGAGGTTCGCATCGATTTAACCGAGCTCCTTCGAGACGAGAAGCGGAAGTCTCTTGAAGTCGCGGGGGGCGGAGGCTACCTGACCATCTGGCTAACGAAAGCCAAAGCCGAAGACGGTGCGGGCAAGCTTCGCCTGAGCGGAAACTTCGAATTCGCGGCAATGTTCGCGCCTCAAAAAGGCGCGAAACGCTCGGAAACGGAACTAAAATGAGCGGCGTTGGAGGAACTGATTCTCCACGCCGATGGGCTTAGGCGGGCTGCACGTCGAGCTCCCCTGGACGGGCAGAGAGTCGTCGTAGCGCTCGATATCCACCAGGTTCCCGTCGACGATATTCAAGACTTCGTAGCGAAGCCCGCGACCCGGCGGCACGTTGTACGTCTTTAAGAGGCTCGCGCCTTTGAACACGCGAACGACGATTTCCGAGTTGCCGAGGAAGGTCGGCTCGCAGCGCATGTTGTAGTTGTCGACGTAATAGCGATACGTGCCGGGCCGACGCTGGGTGATCGTGATGGTCTCGGGTCCCATCCAGTCGGTATCGTCGACGTCGAGGTTCGCGCCGTTGCCGTCGTTACGGTTGTTGAAGTCGACGGTGCGCGAGTGGCCGGGGATCATCAAGTACGAGTCGACGTCGCGGACCGCCCCATGCTTTGTGCGTGTCCAGCTCATCACGATCCGGTATTGGTCCTCGGCGAGAACCGGCGTCATCACGACGTCGAGGACCGTCGTTTGCGACTCGGTAATCGAAGTCGAGATATTCAGGAGCGGAACGAACCCGTTGAGCTCGAAATCCACGGTGTACGATCCGGCCGGAAGCCCGCGAACGGTGTAGTTGCCGGCGCCGTCGGTGAATGTATCGGCGACGAGCGGCGTTCCAGGGCCCGTGCGAACCGAGACGTGAACGCGGGGAAGCGGCTGCCCGTTGAGCGCGTTCGAAACATGACCCGTCAATACGCCCAAGTCTTTAGAGAGGCGCACGTCGAGCACGGTCGTTTGTCCGCCGACGATGACGGCGCGCTGGCCGAGGGCGCTCAGGTAGCCCGCCAGCGAGAACTCACCCGCGTAGTTTCCGGCGGGGAGGTCGGCAACATAATATTTCCCGGCGCCGTCCGTGTAAGTGACCATGCCGTTGCTCAGGCTGACTTTGACTCCGGCAAGAGGCGCGCGGGTGAGGGCGTCGGTGACCGTGCCTTCAAGCCGCCCCGGAAGCAGCGACATGACGGTTTGATAAAAAGTCCGCCGGTCGCTGACGATCGTGATTTCGGCGCCCGCGTGCCGGGCGAGATCCGAGCGCGCGAAGGTCGCGCCGTACATCCCGGGGCGTATTCCTGGAATTGTAAATGCGCCTTGAGAATCCGTGCGCGTGGACATGACGACCGCGCCGGTCTCCTTCGAGATCACGTTGACCGTCACGTTCGGAAGGCCTTGTGCTCCCTGAGCGTTGACGACGCGGCCTTCAAAGACGCCGGCGGAGGTTTTCTGCGCGGGCGGTAGCGCGGGATCCATAACGAAGTCGCTCGAGCGCGTACACCCGAGCGTCGAGAGGACGAAAAGAAGGGGAAGCCAGAAATACCTCATGGAGCCGTTCTCGCGTTGACGATAAAGACGACGGTTTTCTGAAGGCCGGTCGAGAGGTCGGTCTCGCCGCGCAAGTTCACCAGCACGACGTGAACGCGGCTGATGCCGTTCGGCGCCGACGTTACGGCCGGAGTCCACGTGACCGCTCCGGAGCGTGAATCGAAGAACGCGTCGCTCGGAAGATTTTCGAAAGTGATGACGGACCGCTCGCCTTCTACGGCCCCGCGCACGTAGAAAGAGCACGAATAGCCCTCGGTGCAGTTGACCGTGACGGGCACGTCGAGCGTATAGGATTTCGAAAGGCGATCCTCGTCGCCGGGCTTCTGGTCTTGCGGGGCGATCTTCTCGCCTCCGTTGGAGTAGGGATTCGAGTCACAGGCCGCGAGCAGGAGCGCGGTCATCGAAAGAAGAATCAACCGTTTCATTATCTTTTCTCCTTATGGAGGCGTTGGCAGAGCGAGGCGCTCTCGCCGCGCGCTTTAAAAATCTCATCGACCCAGATGTCACCGTTAACGGGGTACGTTTGCATGTTCGAAGCGATTCGCTCGCTGGCCGGCGCGGGGCCCTGCGGGGGAACGTTGATTTGCGCGCGATCCAGCATGACAAG